>DATCRM010000246.1:0-10253 GCA_036568985.1 Lacunisphaera sp.
CCCCCGCCGTATTTAACGCCGCTAACGAAGTGGCAGTCGCGGCTTTCCTCGCCGGCAAGGTCCCCTTCCTTGCGATTTCGCGTATCGTGGAGCACACTTTGTCCCGTCTGAAAACCGTTGAACCAAACTCCCTCGCCGAAGTCATCAGCCTGGACCACCAAGCCCGCATGATTGCCACGGCCCATCTCCCACAGGTCTCCTGATTTTACATGTTGCAGCTCATCCTCGCCATCGGGTTGGTCACCCTTTCCATTTTTATCCACGAGCTGGGGCATTTTCTCGTGGCGCGATTGCGGAAAATGGTGGTGCCGCGCTTTTCCATCTTTGGCATCGGTAAACCCATCTTCAGTTGGAAGCGGCGTGGCGTGGAATACTGCGTGTGCTGGCTGCCCATCGGGGCCTATGTGATGGTGCCACAACTTTCCGACATGGGTGACTTCGAGGGCGATATCCCCGAGACCGCGAAGAATCTTCCGCCCGCCGACTACCTTTCAAAAGTCCTCGTCGCCGTGGCCGGTCCGGCCGCTAACATCCTCTTTGCCCTGTTGCTGGGCTGCGTCGTCTGGGCCGTGGGAGTAAACATTCCCCTGGAATTCAATCGCACCGAGATCGGCGAGGTTACACGGGAACTGCAGACCAATGACGGGAAAACGGTCGCGGGCCCTGCCGCCGCAGCCGGCCTGCAACCTGGCGACATCATCCGCGCGATCGACGACAAACCCGTTTCAAACTATCAGGAAATCATCAACGCCATCGTCTTTGGCGCCGGGGTCTCAGCCGACGGCCGCCGGGTGGTGCAGATCAAGGTGGAACGGGATGGCGCCATCCTGACCAAACAGGTTTTCCCGGAGCTGACCGGCACCGAGGGCATACGCACGATCGGTATCGCGCCGCGCTCGGATCTCGTGGTGGACACGGTGGTCGCCGACTCGGTGGCGGACAAGGCCGGCTTGCGACCCGGCGACCGGATCATGAGTGTGGACGGCAAGCCGCTCTCCCGACGCGACGAACTCCGTGAGCATTTCCAAAAGAAGAACACCGAGCCGAGTTTCCTGGTGATCAAACGCGACGGCCGCGAAATCTCCGCCTCCATCCAGCCCCGGCTCCAGACCATCCAAGGACAAACCGCTTACCTGATCGGCGTCACCTGGAAGCTCGAGTCCGTGCTGATCCACCCTACGCCCTTCCAACAAATCGGCGACGCCCTCCAGCAGGCCTACCAGGTTCTGTCGAGCCTGCTGAATCGCAAGTCGGACATCGGCGTGCGCCACATGAGCGGCATCGTGGGCATCGTCGACAATCTGCAGCAGGCGGCCACGTTCGGCATCATCCCGGCCCTGACGCTGCTCATCGCGATCAACGTTTCACTGGCGATTTTCAACCTGCTTCCCATCCCGGTGCTCGACGGCGGACACGTGGTGTTTGCCACGCTGGCGAAGTTGCGGGGAAAGCCGCTTAATCCGGTCTGGATGCAGAACGCCGTCGCCGCGTGCTTCGTGATGCTCATCGGCCTGATTGTGTACGTAAGCTACAATGACATCCGGCGTGCGATTCAAAACCGTCGGGATGATCATCCCGCGCAGACCGCGCCCGCCAAGCCGGCGGAGCCGGCAAAGGACGGCAAGTAACAAGTGCCAAGTCTCAAGTAACAAGAAGTTGGCTTCCTTCCAACTCTTGCCACTTGTCCCTTGATCCTTGTTACTTCCTGCCTCCATGAGCTATTGCGCCTCCCGCTTCCAAACGATCCGTCGCCGCACCGTTGAGGTAAAGGTCGGCGCTGTCGGAGTCGGTGCGGGCAATCCCGTGCGCGTCCAGTCGATGACGACCAGCGACACCCAGGATGTCGCCGCGACCGTGAAGCAATCCATCGCCCTCGCCGAGGTGGGTTGCGAGATCGTCCGCATCACCGCACCCAACGTCGCCGCGGCGAAATGCCTGAAGGACATCCGCGCGCAGTTCACGGCAGCGGGCTTCGGTCACGTGCCGCTCGTCGCCGACATCCATTTCCTGCCCTCCGCCGCCATGGAGGCCGTTGAACACGTCGAGAAAATCCGCGTCAATCCCGGCAACTACGCCGACAAAAAGAAATTCGCGGTCAAGGAATACACCGATTCCGACTACGACACGGAACTGCAGCGCCTGCACGATACGTTCTCACCGCTGGTGAAAAGAGCGAAGGAGCTGGGCCGGGCCATGCGCATCGGCACGAATCACGGCTCGCTTTCCGACCGCATCATGAACCGCTACGGCGACACGCCGCTTGGCATGGTGGAAAGCGCCCTGGAGTTTCTCCGCATCGCCCGCAGCCACAGCTACCACGACATCATCCTGTCGATGAAGTCGAGCAACCCGAAGATCATGATCCAAGCCTATCGCCTGCTCGTGCAGCGCATGGCGCAGGAAGACATGCACTACCCGTTGCACCTGGGAGTGACCGAGGCGGGTGACGGGGAGGACGGCCGCATCAAGAGTGCCATTGGCATCGGTTCGCTGCTGCTCGATGGCCTCGGCGACACCATCCGCGTGTCGCTCACCGAGGACTCGGTCTACGAGATTCCGGTTGCCCAGGCGATTGCTCAAAAGGCGATGAGCTTGTGGGCAGTAGGTAGGGACGGACCGCCGGGCCGTCCGTCGAACGCGGCGCGCCCAGCGGTCGCGCCCAACCTCCAATCCGACTCCATCGACCCCTACCACTTCACCCGTCGGGAACCGGCGGTGCTCACGCTTTCCGAACGCTGCGTAATCGGTCCCGAGCAGCCGCCGCGCGTCATCGTGCGGGTCGCCTCGGTGGACAAATTGCCCGAGGCGGCCCAAGTCCTCGCCGCGCCCAAACTCAAGGATACGCCGGCCGAAGGCCTCCTCGTGCCAATCGCCACGCCCGGCGACCTCGCCACGCTCTGCGAGGCCGCGGCCCGGGTCGCGCTACCGGTAGATTTTCTCGCCTTGGAAATCGCGCCGAGCCTTTCCTCCGAGGTGCTCCAACCGCTACTGGCCCTGAGCAAGGGCCGGATGATGCTCGTGCGAAAGTTCGCTCCGGCCGAGTCCGACACGTTCGCAGCCTTCACCGATCTCGTCCGTCGTCACGGCCAGTTCCTCGCCGCCGAGATCGCCCCGGAGAATTTTTCACTTTTCGAGCCCGTCCTGCGCGCTTCGGGCGACACCAACCTGGTTTTCTCCCTGTCAGACCGGTCCGGCTCGGGTCATGCCATCGGCGCCTACCGCCGGTTGGCGGAAGCCTTGAAAGCCGTCGGTTCGAACGCCCCGATCTGGATCCGAAACACCGTCGCCACGGCGGTGCACGGCGACAACAGCTTCCTCTCCAAGCTCCTTGAAGCCAGTTTCCTGACCGGCAGCCTGCTCTGCGACGGCCTGGGCGACTTGGTGAGCATCGAGACCGAAGCCGACGTCGCGCGCGCGACCAAGCTGACCTATAACGTCCTGCAGGGCGCCGGCGCCCGCATTTCGAAAACCGAATTCGTCGCCTGCCCGAGCTGCGGTCGCACCCTCTTCGACCTGCAAACGACCACGCAACGCATCCGGGCCCAAACCGGTCACCTCAAGGGCGTGAAGCTCGCAATCATGGGTTGCATCGTGAACGGTCCGGGCGAGATGGCGGACGCCGATTTCGGCTACGTTGGCGGCGCCCCCGGCAAGATCAACCTCTACGTCGGCAAGAACTGCGTCCAATACAACATTCCCCAAGCCGAGGCTGACGCGCGCCTGATCGCGCTTATTCGCGAACATGGGAAGTGGACCGATCCCGAACCGCACCACCTGGCGAACGCGTGATATCTTTCGTCGTCTCCGTCTTCGGGCGGGCATGCGGCCACGCTTGAGCGGTGAAACGAAAGCGTGGGCCTGAGGCGCCACGAGAGAGCAGCAGGGTTCTTCATTTTTTTGGCCATGCCATCCGCGAGATTTTTTTTGGAAAGCCGCATGCCGGCTGCGCAAAAATTGCCCGCAAGAACCTCCGTTGGGATCAGCCAGAGATGCGCACATGCGTCTTCCGAGGAGAAAATGAAGCCGAGAGCCGGACGTTTTTTCGCAACATCAAAGTAACAAAAGTTATCCGCCCGCCTCGTGTGAACAACATGTCGGAAAGTTGACCTTGTAACGCATTTTTTGATTCACGTTATTCGCAAAGTCTCTTTTAACCGTTCTCTCTTTCGATTGTTCATTGCCAGTTCCGCAGCACACCCGGTGCCCGGTTCACCCAAGGATTTCCCCAGACGCCGGCCACATGCCTTCGTCCGACAGCCCCCGCGCTGCCGGCAAGCCGTGGCCCCAGACCCATTTTTCCTTGAGTGCAAACGGCCGGACGAAGCGGAGCACGGCAGAACAGTCCCAAGGTGTGAATAAAACCGTCCCCTTCGCCAAGCATGTCCCACCCCACCCTCCAGACCAACCTCTGGGAAACCGTCAAATGCGACCTCAAGGGCCTGTTCCCTGACGACGTGTTCCAGATGTGGTTTGAGCCGATGCGTTGCGTCGAAACCACGGACGATTCCGTGACGCTGGGCGTGCCGAACGATTTCGCGGCGATCTGGATTCACGACAATTACCTCGACCTGATCACCCAGCGCTTGCGCATGACCGCCGGCCGCCTGGTGCAGGTCACCCTGCGCAAGACGGATTTTGGGTCCACCCAAGCCGCTCCCCGGATCACGGTGGATCCCAAAGCCAAGCCCGCCGCCAAACGCACCGTCCGCTACGACGAGCGCTCTGCCGCCGTCGGTTCGCTGAACCCGCGGAACACCTTCGAGAATTTCGTCGTCGGTCCGAACAACCAGCTTGCCCACGCCGCCGCCCTCGCCGTTTCACAGGCCCCCGCGCAGGCCTACAACCCGCTTTTCATCCACGGATCGACCGGGCTCGGCAAGACACACCTGATGCATGCCATCGGGCACAGCATCCTCCAGCGCAATCCCGAGGCCAAGATCGCCTACCTTTCTACCGAGAAGTTCACGAACGAGTACATCCACGCCATCCAGGAGAACGCGCTGACCAAATTCCGCCAGCGGTACCGGAATGTCGACGTGCTGCTGATCGACGACATCCAGTTTCTCTCCGGCAAGGAGCGCATCCAGGAGGAGTTCTTCCACACCTTTAACGACCTCTTCGAATCCCAGAAGCAAATCGTGCTCTCCAGCGACCGCCCGGTCACCGAGATCGCCACGCTCGAGGCCCGCCTCGTCTCCCGCTTCCAATGGGGCCTGTCCGCCGACATCTCGTCGCCCGACTTCGAAACCCGCGTCGCCATCCTCCGGACCAAAGCCGCCACCCTCAAAATCGACCTGCCGCAACCGGTGATCGAGTTCATGGCGCAGCACATCTCGAAGAACATCCGCCGCCTCGAGGGTGCCCTGATCAAGATCTCCAGTTACGCCGCGCTCACCGGCAAGGCCCTCGACCTGGCCACGGCCGAACATCTGCTCAAGGACGTCCTGATGGAGGAGGCCCAGAACCGCCTCAACATCGAAGGCATCCAGAAGCGCGTCGCCGACCACTACCAGATCCGGCACTCGGACATGACGAGCAAGCGCCGGCCCAACGCCATTGCCTTCCCCCGTCAGATCGCCATGTATCTGTGCCGTCAGTTGACCCGCCATTCCCTCCAGGAGATCGGCGAGGCGTTCGGCGGCCGCGACCACGGCACCGTGATCCACGCGGTCAAGACCGTCGAAAACATGATGGAACAGGACGACTCGGTGAAGGGCAGTGTGGATTTCCTGAAGACGCAGCTGTCCAAGTGAGACGCCCGAGGTAGGGCCGGTCTGTGACCGGCCGCCTTGTCCGAACGGCCGGTCACAGACCGGCCTACTCCCAAGCTTGTCGTTTACGAAGTCTTGTCTCTTATTCGTGTCCATTCGTGGTTAAAACGCTTCTCTCATGACTCTGACTCCCGAACAAAAGCAGGCCGTTGCCGCCTGGGTCGCTGCGGGCGACAATCTTTCCATTGTCCAGAAGAAGCTCTCCGAGCAGTTCAAGATCTCGATGACGTACCGTGATGTCCGCTTCCTCGTGGACGATCTCGGACTGGAGCTCAAAAACGCCGCACCCAAGACCGACGTCTCCGATGTTTCCAAAGCAACCGTGGCCAAGCCGGCGCCGGCTGCCGCCCCTGCGGCCGAGAAGAAGGGCTTTGTCGACAAACTGAAGGAAAAGGTCGGCCTCGGCGGCGAGGAAACCGACGAATTGTCGCCGGAGGAGGGCTACCCCGAAGACGAAGGCGTGCCGGCCGACGCTCCGGCCCCGGGTGCCAGTACGCTCAAGCTCGAGGTGGACCGCCTCATGCGTCCGGGCACCGTGGTGAGTGGCACCGTGACTTTCAGCGACGGCGTGAGCGGCAAATGGGCGCTCGACCAATACGGCCGCCTGATGCTCGAAACCGGGCAGAAAGGCTACCAGCCCAGTGCCGCCGACGTGCAGACCTTCCAGCGCGAATTGCAGATCCAGCTCCAGCGGCAGGGGTATTGACGACCCGACCGTTCGCGCAGCGGACATCAGACGATGGAGGCGGGACTAACAGTCCCGCGTCGCACGCGCATCGTAGCCGGAAACTCGCGGGACTGATAGTCCCGCCTCCACGGCCGAACGCCGCCGTTGACGGCACTCGTTTCGCAGGTATCCTGATAGCCAGCCGGCGGACATTCCGCCCGCCGGAGTTACCTCATCCCCAAACTTCGGAGGCTATTCCCATGGAAAAGCTGCGTCATTGGATCGATTGGGCGGAAACCCATCCCAAGGTCTGGCTCGATTGCGTGCGCATATATCTCGGGCTGGGTCTTTTCATCCGCGGTGTTTTTATCATCACCAACACCCGCGCCGAGTTCGTGTCGGCCCTGCTCCAACAGCTGGAATTCCCGTGGATTATCACGGTGTTCCTGTTGCACTACATCGCCCTCGCCCACCTGATCGGCGGCCTGATGCTGACCGTCGGCCTGCTCACCCGCATCGCGGCCTGGGTCCAGGTGCCAATCCTCGCCGGCGCCATCGTGCTCCATCGGGGTGAAGGTCTCATGAGCGGCGGCCAGTCGCTGGAACTTTCCGGCCTGGTGCTGTTTCTGCTCGTGACCTTCGCCGTCAGCGGCGCCGGCCCGGTGTCCGTGGACAACGGCATGCCGAAACTGCGGACCGAACCGCACGCCGACTCGGCGCACCCGGACGCCGTCTGACTCCAATCGCCCGTAGCTTTTTCGACTTTGGCGCGATAGCGCCGGTAGGGACGGACCGCCGGGCCGTCCGCAAAGGTCATTGCGGCGCGCCCAATGGTCGCGCCCTACCTCGGGTGGCTTTACTCAAAAAGTCTTTATCTAAGGGAGACAGGTCTATCCACCCAGCATCCGCAAAAACTCCGCCTCATCGATCACCGGCACGCCGAGCTCCCTGGCCTTGTCGAGCTTCGAGCCGGCCTCGGCTCCGGCGAGCACGTAGTGCGTTTTCTTGCTGACGCTGCCGCTGACTTTGCCGCCGGCAGCCTCGATTTTCGCGCCGGCCTCATCGCGGGACATGGTCGGCAGCGTGCCCGTCAGCACAAAAGTTTTGCCGGCAAACACCGTGCTTCCGCCGTCGCGCTGCTCCGGCGCAACGGGCTTCAGGCCCACCGCGAGCAGGCCGTCCCCCAGCGCGCGATTGCGGGCATCGGCAAAGAAGCCGGTGATCGCCGCCGCCATCGTCTCGCCGATGCCCGAGATGACGCTCTCCTTCTTGACGACAAAATCCTCCATTTTGGCGTTCGCCAACCGGCTGATGTCTCGAAAGTGATTGGCCAGATCTTTCGCCGCCGACACGCCCACATGCGGAATGCCCAGGCCATGGATCAGCCGCCAGAGCTCGCATTGCTTGGCCCGCTCGATCGAAGCCAGCAGGTTGTCGGTGGATTTCTCGACCTTCTTGCCCAATGACAGGAGGTCCTCGCGCCTGAGACGAAACAGATCGGGCAGCTCCTTAACCCAACCCTTTTCGACAAATTCGTCGATCTGGGCGACGCCCAGGCCGTCGATATCAAGGCAGGCTTTCGAGACAAAATGCGTTAGCCGGCGTCTCACTTGCGCCGGACAACTCAAATTCGGACAACGCATCGCGACCTCGTCCTTCAACTGCACCACCTTGGCGCCGCATACCGGACACGTCTCGGGAAACTCATAGGCCCGACACTCGGGAGCGCGACGCTTCACATTCACCTCGATCACAGCCGGGATGATCTCGCCCGCCTTTTCGACGAGGACATAGTCGCCCACGCGGATGTCCTTGCGGGCAATCTCGTCTTTGTTGTGCAGCGTCGCCCGGGCGACTGTCGTCCCGGCCAACAGGACGGGCTCCAGCTCGGCCACGGGAGTGAGAACGCCGGTGCGACCGACCTGAATCGTGATGGCGTTGATGCGCGTCTCGGCGCGCTCGGGCTCAAATTTGTAGGCGATGGCCCAGCGCGGCGACTTGGCCGTGCTGCCGGCATCGCGACGCAGGGCGAAGGAATCGAGCTTCGTCACCGCCCCGTCTGTACCGTAGGCGAAGGCGTGCCGGAGCCGGTCGAGTTCGCGCACCGCCTGCCAGGCCGCATCGATACCCTGCGCCGGCCAGAACTTCTCCACCGTAGGCAGCCCCCAGGCTTTCACCTGCGCCAGAAACTCGCTGTGCGAGGCCACGACCTGCGGCTCGCAATAGCCGATGCCATAAAGCACAATCTCCAATTTGCGCCGGGCAACTTCCTTCGAATCGAGCTGCTTGATGGTGCCGGCCGCGAGATTGCGCGGATTGGCATAGACGGGTTCGCCCGCCTCCTCGCGTTCCTGATTGATGCGCTGGAACTCGGCCGTCGTCAGGTAAATCTCTCCGCGAATCTCGATGATATCCGGCGCCGGGTTTTTCGCCGAGGTCTTGAGCTCGGCCGGCAGTGAATAAATTGTCCGGGCATTGACCGTGATATCGTCGCCTTCCTCGCCATTGCCCCGCGTAACGGCGCGAACAAGTTTCCCCTTTTCGTAGGTCACGCTCACGGCGAGGCCGTCGATCTTGGGCTCGACCACGTAGGCGAGCTCTTCGCGCTCGAAGAGTTTCACCAGTCTTTGGTGAAAAGCGCGGTATTCCTCCTCCGAATACGTGTTGTCCAGGCTCTGCATCGGCTGTCGGTGCCGGTACGTCGCAAAACCCTCCAACCGGTCGTCCCCGACCTGGGTGGTGGGAGAGGCCTTGGCGGCAAATTGCGGAAACTCCGCTTCCAGATCGGCCAGCTCGCGTTCCAGCTTGTCGTAGTCCCGATCCGAAATCTCGGGCTTGGCCTGGCGGTAGTAGAGCTCGGCATGACGCGACACCTCGGCCCGGAGCTCGGCGATGCGTTTTTGGGCCTCAGCAGGGGTCATGCGGGAGAATTAGGCAGCGGTTCGGGCGAAATTTCAACCCGGAGCTGACAAGGCCTTTTTGCCACAAAAGGCGCCAAGAGCGCATACGAAGAACCCCTGATTCGACACGGCTGTGATTACGCAGTCTCCGCTTTTGCGACTTCCGCACCTTTTGTGGCTACCTCTTCCGGAGCTTGAAAACTCTTCCGTCGTTTTAACAACGGTGTTTCCATCAGCCGCCGATACCAAAGCCACCGCAGGTAGAGCGTCACGGCCACCGCCGCACCCAAGGTGTCTGCGACCCAGTCGTGCCAGTCCGGTGAACGAATGCCATGGGTGAGGCTTTGTCTAAACTCGTCCCCCATCCCGTAAGCCGAAGCCGCTACGATCGCCCACCAACAACCTAACCAAGGCCAACGATTCAATGAAGGATGCCGAACAACCGCTGTGGCCAGCGCACCGTAGGCAATGAAGTGTCCGATCTTGTCCGTCGCCAACCACCCCACCGTCGGCACCGACGCAGGAAAGCCCGAGCACCAGGTAATGGTCACGGCCAGGACCACAGGGAAGACGGTTTCCCGTTGGATCTTTCTTTTGCGCACGGTCATGTTCGATCAAGTTGGGCCAATTACTTCCGGCCGTCGCGGCAAAAATTATCTCGAGCCGTAAAGATTTTTCGGAACCACAGTGCACCCCGCCAGGCGAACCTGATTTCGCGAGTGTCGCGCCCTACACGGCTTCCGGAGCGTTGCCCGCGCTTAGAATCTCCATCGGCGGGTTGCGTCGCGAACCAACAGCGTTAGCCGCGAGTCGATACCGCCCAGAAAAATTGCTGCAATCGGATCAAAGTGCCTTCATCAAGCTGCCCTGATTTGTCCTCGTAGCTCAGCTGGATAGAGCATCGGTTTTCTAAAC
>DATCRM010000247.1:0-11203 GCA_036568985.1 Lacunisphaera sp.
CCGCCTCAACACCAAGGGTGGACAATCCATCCCCGTGCGACTCAGTGTGTATCCGCTCCGGGATCGCGACAAGGTTGTCGGCGGTGTCGTTGTCCTTCAATCCATCGTCTCCTCATCATGAGCGCCACCCGCCCTCCCTTCGACACTTCCGGCCTGGCCCCTTCTCCGCGGTCTTCCCGTCGGCACATCCTCGTCATTGACGACGAACAACCCATCCTCGAACTCCTGCAGGAGTATCTCACGGCCCAGGGCTATCGCGTCAGCACCGCCAGCAATGCGCAGGAAGCCAAGAACGTCGTGGAGAAGGAAGCGCCTTCGCTCATCATCACCGACCTGCAACTGGAAGACACCGATGGCCTGCACCTCATCGAGCAGCTTCGCGTGCTCCTGCCTTCCACGCCGGTCATCCTGCTGACGGGCGTGCTCTTCGACTCCCACGTCATTGAGGACAACCTCAAATGGAAGATCTCGAGCTACGTGAGCAAGACGGCCCCGCTGCAAACGCTCACCCAGGAGATCAGCCGTCTTCTGGTCCACGGTTGATCGTATTCCCAAGCCAGTTCTGAAACTCCGAAAAGGGAGGCGGGACCATCAGTCCCGCGGGGCAGACCTTCGGTAGCTGGCAGCCGCGGGACTGATAGTCCCGCCTCCAGTTAAGTTCTATCCATGACGGTTACGACAACCTGTTGTCGTGTCACCGACGCCAAGGCTCACACGCCATTGCTTGCCCGGGCCGCGAAACTGGCTTTCCTTACGGCATGGAAACGCTGCATGTGCCCGAGACCGTACCGGTGATGACGTTGCCAAACACGGTCTTTTTTCCGCAGGCCCTGCTGCCCCTGCATATCTTCGAGCCCCGTTACCGGCAGATGTTGCGCGATGTACTGGCGCGCGATCGCATGTTCGCCGTCGCCCAGCTCGATCCGGCACAGGCGGCTCAACCCGACGCCAACGAACCCGCCCATCCCATCGCTTCGGTTGGGATCATCCGGGCGTGCCAGAAGGGCGAAGGAGAAACCTCGAATCTCCTGCTCCAGGGCATCTGCCGCGTCGCGATCCAGTCGATCGTCCGCGAAACTCCTTACCGGCTCATCCAAATCCGGCCACTGGTCACCACGGCCGGAGGCAACCACACGCAACTGGAGATCGAACGCCTCGAAGTCATGCGCTTGCTCAATCTGCGCCGTCGTCTCGGCACGCCCGCCCCCAAGGGCATGACCCAATTCCTCGAAAGCATCGAGGATTTCGACGCCTTTGCCGATATCGCCGCGTTCAACCTCTGCGAAGACAGCGAATTCAAGCAAAAGCTGCTGGCGGAACTCGACACGCGTCGCCGGATGAAACTCTTCGCCGCCCGGCTCAAAACGGAGATCGAGGAACAGAAACTCCGCCGCAAGCTGCAGGGCCACCTGTCCGACGACCATATCGTGGACAATTGAGCTGCCGCTTTCGGCAAGGCGGTGAGTGCTGCTGGCGAACCGGAGGCTGTGCGCAGGCTGCCCGCCGCGACGGCACGTTCAAATCCGCGCCCTGCCGCATGACAAAGCGCCTTCTTGCCCGCCTTTCGCTGGCCTGCATGCTGCCCGCACCATGCCCCGCACGTCCCGCCGCACGTCCGTTTTCACCGAGTCGCTGATCCGCGAAATGACGCGAGTCGCCGCCCAGCACGGCGCGATCAACCTCTCGCAGGGGTTCCCCGACTTCAACCCGCCCCGCGCGATCCTCGACGCGGCCAAGGCCGAGATGGACGGCAACAACCACCAGTACGCCGTCACCTGGGGCGCGACGCCGCTGCGGCAGGCGCTGGCGCGCAAGCTCACCCGCTTCACCGGCCTGCCCTGTGATCCCGACCGCCACCTCATCGTCACCTGCGGCGCCACCGAAGCCATGATGGTGGCCGTCATGACCGTCGCGGATGTCGGCGACAAGATCGGCCTGTTCTCCCCCTTCTACGAAAACTACAGCGCCGACGCCATCCTGTCGGGCGTGACGCCCGTCTTCGCGACGCTCAATCCGCCCGACTACACGTTCGATCTTGTGGAACTGCGCAAGGTCTTCGCCAGCGGCATCAAGGCGTTCATCGTCTGCAACCCTTCCAATCCCTGCGGCAAGGTCTTCACCCGCGCCGAGCTCCAGCAGATCGCCGGCCTCGCGCAGGAGTTCGACGTCTTCGTCATCACCGACGAGGTTTACGAGCACATCGTCTTCAATCCGCACCAGCACACCTACCTCTCCGCCCTGCCCGGCATGGCGGAACGCACGGTGATGTGCAGTTCGCTCTCGAAGACGTTCGCCATCACCGGCTGGCGTCTCGGCTACGTCTTTGCCGATCCGGCTTTCGTCGCGCAGGGCCGCAAGGTCCACGACTTCCTGACCGTCGGCGCCGCCGCGCCGTTGCAACACGCCATCGTCACCGGTCTGAATTTGCCGGACAGCTACTACGCCGGCCTCACCGCCGAATACGCCGAACGTCGCGCCCTCCTGCTCGGCTACCTCGATCGCACCGGCTTGAAATACACCCAGCCGCAGGGCGCCTATTTCGTGATGCTCGACATCTCGCCCTTCGGCTACGCCAATGACGTCGAGTTCGCCCGCTGGATGACCAAGGAAATCGGCGTCGCCGGCGTGCCGGGCTCGGTGTTCTTCCCCACACCCGAGCACCGCTACGTCCGCCTGAACTTCGCCAAGCGCACCGAAACCCTCCACGCCGCCGGCGAGCGTTTACTGAAGCTGAAGCGCGGGTGAGGCCGGACTTGTGCGGAGGGCCGATCTCCAGATCGGCCGCGGCCCAGCGGGAGCTGGGCCCTCCAAAGAAAAGGCGCCCATCCTTCCATGGGCGCCGCTGATATCGAAATCGGGCAATTCGCTCAGGCGCTGGCGACCGGGACGAGATCCTCGATCGAGTCGCTCTCGACGTTCACGTCGGCGAAGAGCCACGTGGAGAGGTAGCGCTCGCTGCTCGACGGGACGACGGCGACGATCTGCTTGCCCTTGTTCTCGGGCCGCTTGGCCAGCTGAAGCGCGGCCCAGACCGCGGCGCCGGAGGAGACGCCGATCGGGATGCCGTCGATCTGGTTGACCTGCTTCGAGACGGGACCGGAATCGGCCTCTTTCACGCGAATGACTTCGTCGTAAATCTTGGTGTTCAGCACGGCGGGCACGAAGCCGGCGCCGATGCCCTGCAGCTTGTGCGGGCCGGGCGAACCACCCGAGAGAACCGGGGAAGCGTCGGGCTCGACCGCCACAATCTTGATGCCGGGCTTGCGCTGCTTGAGCACCTCGCCGACACCCGTGATGGTTCCGCCGGTGCCGATACCCGAGACGATGATGTCCACCTTGCCGTCGGTGTCCTTCCAAATTTCCTCGGCGGTGGTCTTGCGATGGATCGAGGGATTGGACGGGTTGGCGAACTGCTGGAGGATCACCGAACCGGGAATCTTGGCCTGCAGTTCCTCGGCCTTGGCGATCGCGCCCTTCATGCCCTTGGGTCCTTCGGTGAGGACCAGGCGCGCGCCGAGAATCTTGAGGAGCTTGCGGCGCTCGGTGCTCATGGTCTCGGGCATCGTGAGGATGAGCTTGAGGCCCTTGGCAGCGGCCACGAAGGCCAGCGCAATGCCGGTGTTGCCGGAGGTCGGCTCGATGAGGACGGTGTCCTTGGTGATCTTGCCGGACTTCAGGGCGTCATCGATCATGGCGAAGCCGATGCGGTCCTTTACGCTGGAGAGCGGATTGAAGAACTCGAGTTTCAGGAGGATTTCCGCCTGGGCCCCGTGGGCGGCGGCAGTGCGGTTGAGCCGTACGAGGGGCGTGTTGCCGATAGTCTCGGTGATGTCGTTGTATATTTTGGCCATGATGATCGTGGGTTGAGTTTTTCAGGGATTAAATGGTGTAGTCATTTTCGAAAGAGTGGGCCTGACGGAGGCGCAAGTTCACCAAGTCGCCGACTTTCAGGTCAAGGCTGGCCAGCGTCACCCGGGAAGTCTCCACTTCGACGGTCTCCCGGTTCTGGACCTGCTCGAGCGTCAGACGCGCGGCCGGACCTGCGGCGTGAATGTAGCGGAGGACCGCGGTGATGCCGGGCTGGTCGGGCAGATACGGCACCACCTCGATGTCGTGCGGGCGCACATAGACGCGGCCCTCGCTCTGGAGGCCGGCTCCTTGCGGCACGGGCGAACCGGCGATGGTGAGCGCCTGCGCCGGCAGGACGTTCACGTTGCCGAGAAACTGATACACAAACGGGGTCGCGGGCCGGTCATAGACCTCCTGCGGGGTGCCCACCTGCTCGATCTTCGCCTGGTTCATGATCACCACTTCGTCGGCGATCTCGAGCGCCTCCTCCTGGTCGTGTGTCACAAACACCGTCGTGAGGCCGATCTCGTCGTGAAACTGGCGCAGCCAGCGGCGCAGTTCCTTGCGCACCTTGGCGTCGAGTGCGCCGAAGGGCTCGTCGAGCAGCAGCACCTTGGGCTCGACCGCCAGCGCGCGGGCGAGCGCGATGCGTTGGCGCTGGCCGCCGGAAAGCTGGTGCGGAAAGCGGCCGCTGAAATCAGCGAGTTGCACGAGCCGCAGCAGTTTCCGCACCCGTTCGCCGATGTCGGCATTGGACGGGCGATCGCGACGGCGGCGCACGCGCAGACCGAATGCGATGTTTTCAAACACCGTCATGTGCTTGAAAAGCGCGTAGTGCTGGAAAACGAAGCCGACCTTGCGCTTGCCGGCCGGCACCGTGGTGACGTCCTCGTTGTGGAAGAGAATCCGGCCGCTGCCCTCGTCGGCGTATTCGAGCCCGGCGATGATACGGAGGAGCGTGGTCTTGCCGGAGCCCGAGGGCCCGAGGAGGGCGACGAGCTTGCCCGGCCCCACGTTCAGGCTCACGCCGTCAAGGGCCGTGAACGCACCAAAGGTCTTGCGAATATCGTGGACGGTAATGCTCATGCAGAAGTTTTCTCGGGGCGGACGCGCTGGTGTTGCCACTCGATAAGGCTCTTGAGGACCAACGTCACGAGGGCCAGCAGGGCCAGCAGGGCGGAAACGGCAAAGGCCGCGACGAAGTTGTACTCGTTATACAGGATCTCGACATGCAGCGGCATCGTGTTGGTCACGCCGCGAATGTGGCCGCTGACGACCGACACCGCGCCGAATTCGCCCATCGCGCGGGCGTTGCACAGGATAACGCCATAGAAAAGGCCCCATTTGATATTGGGCACGGTCACGCGCCAGAAGGTCTGCCAGCCGCTCGCCCCGAGGGTGAGCGCGGCGTATTCCTCGTCCGTGCCCTGGGCCTGCATGAGCGGGATGAGTTCGCGCGCCACGAACGGGAAGGTCACGAAAATCGAGGCGAGCACAATGCCCGGCACCGCAAAGATAATCCGGAAATCCTGGGCGATGAGCCATTGCTGCAGCCACGGCAGCATCGGCGACTCGGCGTCGAGATACCGTCCGTACCAGCCTTGCGCGCCGAAAACCAGGACGTAGATGAGGCCCGAGATGACCGGCGACACGGCGAACGGCAGATCGATGAGCGTGATCAGAATGCTTTTCCCGCGGAACTCGAACTTGGCAATGCACCACGACGCGGCCACGCCGAACACGAGGTTGGCCGGCACGGCGATCGCCGCCGTGGTCAAAGTGAGCTTGATAGCGCTAAGCGCGTCGGAATCGGTGAAAGCCGCGAAGAACGCGCCGACGCCCTTGCGCAACGCCTCGGTAAACACCGCCGCCAGCGGCAACAGGAGAAACCCGATGACAAATATAAAGGCGACCGTCATGAACGCCACGCGCACCCACCACGGATTGCGAATAACCCGCGGGCCGACGGCCCGGCCGGCGCCGGCTTTCGCTGCAAGGGAAGTGGAGGCACCGGCCATGGGTCAGATCTGGTGGTAACGACGGCTCCATTTCTGGAGCAGGTTGATGAGCAGGAGCAGGACGAACGAAGCCACCAGCATGACGCACGCAATGGCCGTCGCACCGCGATAGTCGTATTGCTCGAGCTTGGTGATGATCAGCAGCGGGACGATCTCGCTATGCTGCGGCTGGTTGCCGGCGATAAACACGACCGAGCCGTATTCCCCGAGCGCCCGGGCAAAGGCCAGCGCGAAACCCGTGATGATCGCAGGAAACAACTCGGGCAGGATCACGCGCGTCATCGTCTGCCAGCGGTTCGCGCCGAGCGTGGCGGCCGCTTCCTCCAGTTCGGGCTGGAGCTCGGCCAGTACGGGCTGGAGCGTGCGCACAACGAAAGGCAGGCCGATGAAGGTGAGCGCGATGAAAACGCCGGGGCGGTCGAACGCCAGCTTGTCACCGAGCAACGCCTTCCAATCCACCCATGGCACAAGATTGGCGAGCTTTCCCACGCCGCCCGCCCAGATCGGTTCGAGCAGGCCGCCCAGCCAGCCGTTTTTCGCGTAGATGGCACTGAGCGCGATGCCGGCCACGGCGGTCGGCAGGGCGAAAGGCAGGTCCACCAATGCATCCATGATCCGGCGCCCGGGAAAGGTGTAGCGCACCAGCACCCATGCCAGGATGAAACCAAAAAAGGCGTTAACCAGCGCGGCAAGCAGCGACACCCCAAAGCTGAGCTTGTAGGCGGCGACGACGCGCGGCGACGCCACGGCCGCCACAAATTCCTCCCAGCTCATCCCGGCGGTCCGCAGAAACGCGGCCGTCAACGGAATCAACACGATGAGTCCCAGATAGGACAGGGTGAAGCCCAGCGACAGACCGAAGCCCGGAAGGACTCGGCGGCGAAAGCGGGGAATGAGAGGGCTGACTTGGCTCACAGATTGAATCCTTGGGCAATAAGGGAGCGGTACTCTTTCAAAACCGTGCGCAATGCGCAACTGATAGCTTCGATTTGCTGTGTCATCGGCGCGAACGCCGGGGTCTCAAAAATCACTTCGAAGGGGCGCGGCTCCTGTTCCGGCGGGGCGATGACGAGCGGGTCTCGTTCCTTGCCGGGACCGACCTCCGCTGGCAACACCTCCCCCGAACGGCGCGGGTTTGCCGGCAGCACCGTTTGGGACGCACGCAGCGCAGGCAGGAGCAGGTTCCGCTTGAGCGCGTGGTCTCGGGTGTAACCGGAGAGCCCCTCGACGGTGTCGTCGGCATGCAGGGTGATGATGCCGTCAAACTTCTCGGTTCGCAGCTCCTCCTCGATGATCCGGACCTCCGGCTGGACGGAGCCGCGCCAGAATTCACGGTTCAGATCGCAGCCGGCGCGGTTGCGCCGGGCTCCGTCCTCGTAGCCCGTGGGATTGCACAAGGGATAAAACACCAGTTCGTAACCGGCCGCGGGCGCGGGATCGTCGACCAAGGCATTCAGGAAACGCTGCAAGCCGAGCGCCCCGGCCAGCTCGTCGCCATGCAACAGGGCGAACAGACCGAGCCGGATCGGAGGCAGGTCCGTGGCCGGTCCATGGAAGGCGAAACGCGGAATCGTGTAACGTTTGGCGTCGATTTCGAAGGAACCGGCCACCGTGCCCACGACATCCCGGCAGACCTCGGCCAACGCCAGGAAAGGCCAGTAAAGCCGGCGCAATTTGAATGGGTAGACCGGCTCGTCAGTGGAAGGGTTGTGGTTGAACATGACGATGCTCCTTTAGAGATGTTGCCCGTAGGCCAGGAATCCCCGGTAACGGACGATGAAACGTTTCAGGATCGAGGCCACGGCCTCCCGGTAAAACTCCGGCGACCAGTCGGCGGGCACGCGCAACGTGAGATCGAACGGCCGGAACGGGAGGTCGTCGGCGAGCGACAGCGGACCGGCCGACGGCAGCGGCCCTGACTCGATTTCCCAGCGAACCGGGAAGGGATCGGTGTCGTCGGAGGAGATGAAGGGCGCGCTCGATGCAGCACCACCCGTCGTCCGAAGACGCAGGGTGACCGCGTCGTCGGCCGGGGCCGTCTCCACGCGGATGAAGGCGTGGTAGGTGCGCAGGCGGGATTCCTTGGCAAGCAGCTCGATCTCGGGCGCGGAGGACGCCGTCCAGCCGTGGGTGGTCAGGTCGCGATCCTTCGCCTGGCGAAGGTGGCCCAGCACATCGACCAATGGATAGAACGCAAGGTGCAGGCTCTGGCCAATGTCCGGCCGGAGTGCCAGCTCCCCAATGAGGTGCAGGAGCGCCAGCGTGGGGCGGAGATCGCGGTTGTCCAAGCCGGCCAGGAACGCCAGTCGCGGCGATTCCTCGGAGGTGTGCGGCCCGAAATAGACGAAGCGGGGCAGATAGTGGGACTGACCCGCATACTCGAACGGCCCGAGCGGCGAGCCGAAGACGTATTGCGAGCGCTGGGCCAGGGCGTAGAGCGTGGAAAGTTGTTCGCCGAGGGCGGCGGACAGCGAGAGCGACGACGCGAACGCTTGCGCGCGGGCGACCGTCGCGGAACGGGAGGAGGGAGAAGTCTTCATGATGGCTGTCATGGTGGATAATCCGCCGCGCGCGGCCCACGCCGTCGCCCGGTAGCGGACGCGACGCGACGGATTGTGAGGTTAAGGGCTACTTGGCGTAGATCTGATCGAAGGTGCCGCCGTCGGCGAAGTGGGTCTTCTGGGCCTTGGTCCAGCCGCCGAAGGCCGCGTCGACCGTGAACAGCTCGATCTTGGCAAAGTTGTCCGGGAATTTTGCCGCGATGGCCTGGTTGCGCGGGCGGTAGAAGTTGCGCGCCGCGATCTCCTGGCCCTCGTCGGTGTAGAGATATTCGAGGTAGGCTTTGGCCACGTCGGCCGTGCCTTTCTTTTTCACGCGCTTGTCCACCCACGTGACGGGTGGTTCGGCCAGGATGCTGATGGACGGCGTCACGATCTCGAATTTGTCGGCGCCGAATTCCTTGAGCGCGTAGTAAGCCTCATTCTCCCAAGCGAGGAGCACGTCGCCGATGCCGCGTTGCACGAAGGTCGTCGTCGAGCCGCGCGCGCCGCTGTCAAGCACGGGCACGTTCTTGAACAGCTTTGCGACGAAACCCTGCGCGGCCTCGTCGCCGCCGAGTTTGCGCCGGGCGAATTCCCAGGCGGCGAGGTAGTTCCAGCGCGCGCCGCCGGAGGTCTTCGGATTCGGCGTGATGACGCTGATGCCGGGCTTCACGAGGTCGTCCCAATCCTTGATGCCCTTCGGGTTGCCCTTGTGCACCAGGAACACGATCGTGCTGGTGTAGGGCGCGGAGTTGTCGGGCAGACGTTTCTGCCAGTCCGCGGGGATCAGCTTGCCGATCTCGGCGAGCGCATCGACGTCGGCGGCGAGCGCGAGGGTGACGACATCGGCCGGCAAACCGTCGATTACGCCGCGGGCCTGCTTGCCCGAGCCGCCGTGCGACTGCTTGATGGTGACATCGTCGCCGGTCTTCGCCTTCCAGTGGGCCGCGAAGGCCTTGTTGAACTCGACGTAGAGTTCGCGCGTCGGGTCGTAGGAGACGTTGAGCAGCTCGATGGACTTCGCGGAAGCCAGGGCGGCGCCGGCCAGGGCCAGCGCAGTGAGGAGGGAGAGTTTGAATTTCATGACAAAGGATGGATGGCGGGATTAGAACGCGACTTGGAAGCGGGTGATCAGGGACTTCTCATCCTGACGGAGCACCGCCGCGGACGGAACCGCGGGCGCGCCGGGCGCGAAGTCAAAGTTGGTCTGGTAATAGTCCAGTTTGAAGGCGACGGCCTTGCTCAGATACCAGTTCAGGCCCAGGCCGAAGGCGGAAGCCTCGGAGGCGCTGGACGCGGCGGAAGCGTAGAGCGGGAAGGCTTGGTCATCGATCTTCACGTTGGCGATGCGACCGGTGACTTCAAAGGCGCCCCAAGTGCCCTTGCTCCAATCGAAGTTGGTGGCCGGCACGACACCCGCATAGGAGGAGTTCTCTCCGGTCAGCACGTAGCCGGCGGCCAGTTGCCAGCCTTTGTTCTGGAGTTCGCTCTTGGCGCCGGTCGCGCTGGGGCGGACGTTGACCGTGGAAACCGTGTACTCGCCCAGGAGACCGAACGAGCCATTGCGATAATCGAATTGGGGCGAGACGCGCCAGTTCGGGCCGTCCGTGATGGTCGTGGCGAGATAGGAAAAGAAGGTTTGCTGACCGTCGGTGCGATAACCGCTGGTGCGACCCGCGGTGCCTTTCTCCCGACCGTAGCTGCCCGCGACGCCAAAGGAGAGGCCCTGCAGCGCCGAACCGGCATCGTCCTTGAAGGGCGAGGCGAAGATCCGGCCCACCACGTCCTTCTCATTGTCGAAGTCGGCGTTGGTGGTGCTCGCGCCATCGGCGAGGCCGTTGAGGATCCCGACGGTGTAGTTCAGCTTGCCGCCGAGAAGATCGCCGCCCGCCGTGATGCCGAGATCGCGGTTGGGCACGAGGTTGTTCGCGATGGAGCGCTCATTGAAGAAAGTCCAGGCGTCGGACTGGAGATGCTCGATGCCGATCGGCGCCTTGAATTTGCCCAGTTTGAACTGCAGCGCCGGGCTGATCGCGATGCCGAGGTTGGCGTCGAGGATGCTGACCGCGCTGCCGCCGAACTCGGTTACGAGCTGGAACGAGTAGTTCTTCGCGAAAACGCCTTCGGTGATGAGCCGGGCGCGGCGCAATACGAAGCCATTGTTGTTCAGACCGGCCGCGGCGCCGTTGTCATTGAAGAAGGCGCGGTGGTCAAGCTGCACGAGCCCGCGGAGCCTCAGCGAGTTGACCGCGTCGGCGGAGGCGATCGTGACGCCCTTGTCGTTGACGGTGATCTTGGGCGTGGTCGGAGCCGCGGCCGCGGCGGCCTCGTCCTTGAGCTCCTGCTTGCGTTCGAGCACGAGAATTTTCTGTTCGAGAGCCTTCAGCGCCTGGCGAAGGTCCGAGAGTTCGTCCGCGCGAAGGGCGGGGTTGAGCGCCAGCAGCGCGGTGAGCGCGGGCGCGATTTTACGGAGTGTCGAGTTCCTCATGGGAATGAATGTTATTTGGTCCGGGGGAACTTCCCGTGTTCGGGTCAGTTAATCGTTCGATGCAGGCATGGTGTGTGCCTCCGCCGGTGGGGCGGTCGGCGGAAAATCAAAGGGACGCGCTGTCCTGGCTGTTGGCCGACGGCGAATAGATGCGCGTTTTTTCGGTGCGTTCGATCTGCGTCACCCTGCCGTCGTGCACGACGAGCTGGACGACGCCGTAACGGAGCGTCTCGACCTTGTGTTGAACAACACGCAGCCACTCGGGTTGCGGGTCGGCTTTGGCAGTGACGTTGGTTTCGCTCATATGG
>DATCRM010000248.1:0-6023 GCA_036568985.1 Lacunisphaera sp.
CGACATTCTCCGGCGTGATCTGCGCCAGCGTCGAATAATGGCTCGCGGCTTTGTCGCCGAGGTAGACCGGCCAGTCGCGACCGGCCGCCGCTTGCAGGGAAACACAGCCAGCCACGGCGAAAGCGAGAAGGGGTAGTCGCATGCGGTGATTTGAGCAGTATGCCGTTCGCTTGCCAAGCGGGGAGGCACCGGTCGGTGAGGACTATTTTACTTTGCCAACGGAGTGGCTAGCCTTCTGTCGCATGGAAAAACGTCAGCTTGGGAAAAACGGACCGCTGCTTCCCGCCCTCGGACTCGGCTGCATGGGCATGTCGGAATTCTACGGACCGCGCGACGAAGCGGAGTCGCTCGCCACGCTCAACCACGCGCTCGATCGCGGTGTGAGCCATCTCGACACCGCCGACATGTATGGTTTCGGCGAGAACGAGCTGCTCCTCGGCAAACTCCTCAAGACGCGGCGGCGCGACGTGTTTCTCGCCACGAAATTCGGTTTTGTACGCGACCGGGCCGACCCGGGAAAACGCGTGGTCAGCGGCCGACCCGAGTATGTACGCGCGGCGTGTGACGCGAGCCTCCGGCGACTCGGCACCGAGGTGATCGACCTCTATTATGCCCATCGCGTCGACGCGAGCGTACCCATCGAGGAAACGGTCGGCGCGATGGCGGATCTCGTCCGGGCCGGCAAGGTGCGCTATCTGGGTTTGTCGGAGGCGGGCGCCACAAGCCTCCGCCGCGCCAGCGCGGTTCATCCGATCGCGGCGCTGCAAAGCGAGTATTCCCTCTGGTCGCGTGACGTGGAGACCACGGTCCTCGGCACCTGCCGCGAGCTCGGCATTGCCCTCGTACCCTACAGCCCGCTCGGCCGCGGTTTCCTGACCGGACAATTCAAACGCATCGAGGACTTCGCGTCCGACGACCAAAGGCGTTCGCAACCGCGCTTCCAAGGCGAGAACTTCGCCCGCAACCTTGCGCTTGTTTCCCACATCCAGCAGATGGCTGCGCGCAAAGGCTGCATAGCTGCCCAGCTCGCGCTCGCGTGGGTTCTCGCCCAAGGCGATTACATCCTGCCGATTCCCGGCACGCGCCGCATTCGCAACTTCGACGAAAACCTGGGCGCGCTCAACGTGAAGCTTTCCGCCGCCGAACTGGACGAAATCGAGCGGGTGTTCCCCGCCTCGGCCGTGGCCGGCACCCGCTACCCCGAGCAGATGATGAAGCTGCTCGACACCGCGAAGTAAGCTCATGCTAACCCGTTTGCTCTTCCTTGGCCTCGGCGTGTTGACGCTGGCGTCGGCGGGCACCGTCTCCCGCGACATCACTTTTGCCAAGGTCGGTGATACCGAACTGAAGCTCGATCTTTATGGGCCCGACCAGCCGGAGAAGCCTTCCGGCCTGATCGTGTGGGTGCACGGCGGCGCCTGGCGCGGCGGGTCGCGCGAAGACGTGGACCTCAAAGGCCTCACCGCCTTCGGCTGGGCCGTCGCCAGCGTCGACTACCGTCTTTCAACCCAAGCGCGCTTCCCCGCTCAAATCCACGACATCAAAGCGGCTATCCGTTACCTGCGAGCGCATGCCACCGCACTGGGTCTGCCGCCCAATCGCTTCGTCGTCGCCGGATCCTCCGCCGGCGGCCATCTGGCGGCTCTCGTCGGAGTCAGCAATGGACAAACGGAACTCGAAGGAACGGTCGGAGAAAACCTGCAGGCTTCCTCGGACATACAAGCCATCGTCGATCTCTACGGCGCGAGCGATCTTACGACCATCCTCCAACAATCGACGCCCCACGGACTGGCCATGCGTGTGCCTGCCCTTGAGTTGCTGCTCGGGGGCCAACCGGACACCCGGCCAGATCTCGCGCGACTTGCGAGCCCGGTTTTCCATGTCGATGCGAACGACCCGCCCTTGTTGATCATGCACGGCGACCGGGATCCCCAAATGCCGATTAATCAGTCACACGAACTCGTAGGTGCCTACGAAAAGCTCGGGCGCCCCGTGGTTTTCAAGGTCATGCACGGCTCCGGACATGGTGGTCCGGCATTCACTGCGGAAGCGAGCCTGCGCCTGATCGATGAATTCCTGCGCCGGAAATTGGCGCCCTGACACGCTGGCTGGCGGACCTCGTTCAGTTTTTCACCGTCAGCTGCGATGTAACTCCGGATACTCCGTTGGTTTGGCGGGCCACTTCGACGGCCCGCGCAATAAGTTCAGGCGACTCCGCACTGCCGGTGAGCGTCACATGGCCGTGGTCGCATTTGACGCCAATCGCCAGCGCGGAAAGGTCCCGGTCCACCACGTATTTCCCCTTGATGACCGCAATAATACCGGCGTCGCTCAGCTCTCCGCCGACCGTCCGAGCCGTGGCCAGCGCCTGGTCTTTTGTTTCGACCGCCGACTCGCGGGTTCGCGTGGCCAAATCGCCTGCACGTTGCGCCACAGTAGGTTGGAACGTACGTTGATAGAAATGCCAGCCAACCGCCCCAAGGACAGCGCCAATCAGCAGGATGAAAAGGCTCTTTCTCATGATAGTCGCTCCGGTTGCCACTGGGACAGGCCGGAAGGGTCGAAGTTCTGGTTCCGATTCACCCGGCGCGAAAGCGGACTACATTCAAGATATTTTCGCAGAACATATCCTGAGAACACGCTACTAACGACGTATAACCATCATGACGTCCTCAACAACCCTCCCACGACCAGGGCCGGTAGGAAAGGCTGCGGCGGCGAAGCCGTTGCGCGTGCTTTATGCTGACGATATGAAGGAACTGCGCGACCTCATGAGCATCGTCCTCGGTAACGAGGGCCACCAGCTCGAGACCTGCTGCAATGGTGCTGTAGCCTGCGAACAATTGCGTCACACTCCCGAGATCTACGATCTGCTCATTACTGACCACCACATGCCCGTGATGAACGGCTTGGAGTTGGTCCGCGAAGTGCGGCACCTTCCGTATGAAGGACGCATCATCGTGTTCAGTTCCGAACTCAGCCAGTCGGTGCACGACGAGTACGCCGCTCTCGGCGTCGACCGCGTGCTGGCCAAGCCGGTTTTGCCGAAAGAACTGCGTCAGTTGCTACGGGAAATGTTTCCCGCCGCCTGAACCGCGGCGATGATCCATCGTAGCGGCGAGGAAGGCGTTCGCTCGCTCGCGCGGCGCTCGCCGCGACATCAGCCAAGCCGAAGCTCCGGGGTATTTCGGACCCATTGTGAATATAATGTGGAGTGCGCTGCCCAAACGCCTGTAGCCGGCTCCGACGGGGGTTTATGACACTTGCCAAGTGTCAGGAGGATATCCTGCCTTGAACATATAGCCCATGAATTCTCCGACTCTGTCCCGTCCAGTGAATCTTCTGAATGTGCTCCTATTCGCCGCTCTGATCGCCCATCCAGCTCAGGCCGAAGTTCCGACGAACACCCTCAATCCGCTGCTCAGCCCGAGCACCCTGCCGTATCAGCTGCCGCCGTTTGAGCTGATCAAGGACGAACATTTTGGGCCCGCTTTCGAGCAGGGCTTTGTGGAGCACCTGAAGGAAATCAACGCCATCGCGGCCAACGTGGCCGAGCCAACGTTCGACAACACGATCGTCGCTTTGGAGCGCAGCCGCCGCCTGCTCAACCGCACCGAGATCGCCTTTGGCACCCTCACCCGCGGTTCCACCAATCCGACTTTGGACCAACTCGACGCAGCCATGGCCCCGCGCCTCGCCGCGCATGAGGATGCGTTCCACCTCAACCACGCTCTCTTCGCTCGCATCAAGACGCTTTACGACCGGCGCCAATCGCTGTCGCTCGACGCCGAATCGCTGCGCGTGTTGGAGCGTTACTACAAGGATTTCGTGCGCGCCGGCGCCCTGCTGTCCGACTCCGACCAGGCGGTGGTCAAAGCCATGAACGCCGAGCTTGCGTCGCTCTACACCCAGTTCCGGCAGAATGTCCTCAAGGAAATCAACGCGTCGGCTGTGCTCGTGGACACGCGCGAGGAACTCGCCGGCCTTTCGGAGGCCGCCATTTCCACCGCCGCAAACGCCGCCAAAGCGGCCGGCCATGAGGGCCATTACCTCGTCCGCCTTACCAACACCACCGGCCAGCCGCCGCTGGCATCTCTGCAGAATCGCGCGGTGCGGGCGAAGGTCATGGCTGCCTCCCTTGCCCGCGGCAGCCATGGCGGGGAATTCGACAACCGCGCCGTCATCACGCGCATCGCCCGCCTGAGGGCCGAACGGGCGGCGCTGTTCGGTTACCCGGATCACGCCAGCTATCAACTCGCGGAACAAACCGCCGGAAGCGTGGCCACGGTCAACCAGCTGCTCGCTCAGCTCGCCCCGCCGGCCGTGGCCAACGCCCGTCGCGAAGCCGCCGACATGCAGGCGATCATCGACGCCTCGGGCGGCGGTTATCCCCTGACCGCCGCGGACTGGCAGCTTAATGCGGAAAAAGTCCGGCTCGCCCGCTACAATTTCGACGAGCAGGAGCTGCGCCCGTATTGTGAGCTGAAACGCGTCCTGGAGGAGGGCGTGTTCTACGCCGCCACGCGCCTCTACGGCATCACCTTCAAGCCGCGCCCCGACCTCAAGGGCTACACCCCCGACATGCTCGTTTACGAGGTCTTCAACGAGGATGGTTCTCCTCTCGCTCTTTTTCTCGGCGATTTCTACGCCCGGCCCAATAAACGTGGCGGCGCCTGGTCCGACGCCTACGTGGTCCAGAATGGCCTGGACGGCACCAAGCCCGTGATCGGCAACCACCTCAACATTCCCAAACCTCCCGACGGCGAACCCACCCTGCTCACCGCGGAGGAACTGCGGACGATCTTTCACGAATTCGGCCATGCCTTGCACGGCATGTTCTCCGCGGTGCGGTACCCCCGGTTCGCCGGCACCAGCGTGCCGCGCGACTTCGTCGAATATCCCTCGCAGGTAAACGAGATGTGGCGGTTCTGGCCCGAGGTGCTTAAAAACTACGCGAAGCATTACCAGACCGGCGCGCCGATTCCCCAAGTCCTGCTCGACAAGATCGCCGCCGCCCAGAAATTCAACCAAGGCTACAAGACCACCGAGCTCGTCGCAGCCGACGTCATCGACCAGGCGTGGCACCAGCTTAAACCCAATGAAGTGCCGGCCCCGGAACAAGTCGCGGAATTCGAAGCGGCGGCCCTCGGCAAGGCAGGAGCGGATTTCCCGGCGGTTCCGCCGCGCTATCGCAGCACCTATTTCTCGCACATTTTCGCCAGCGACGATTACTCGGCCGGATATTACTCGTATTTTTGGAGCGAGGTCCTCGATGCCGATACGGTCGAGTGGATCAAAGCTCATGGCGGACTCACGCGCGCCAACGGGGATCGGTTTCGCGCCACGCTGTTGTCGCGCGGTGGCAGCCGTGACGCCCTCGATCTGTTCCGGGCTTTCACCGGTGGCGAACCCGACATCCGCCCGCTCCTGGTTCGGCGCGGACTGGCACCCGCGACCGAGTGACGATTGGAATTGTCAGCTTTTTGACAGAACCAAACGCGACAAACCGCCACTTATATGGTACCTGTAGCTCTGTCCTCAACCGATCCATGCCGACCACCGCTTCCAGTATGACTCGTCCGGAAGGAACCCGCAAAGCGCTGCGGGTGCTCTACGCGGACGACATGCGTGAACTGCGGCAGTTGATGGAAATCGTGCTCGGCCGAGACGGCCACAAGGTGGAGACGGTCCCCGATGGCAGCTTGGCAATCGACTTGGTGCAAAAAGATCCCGGGGCCTACGATGTGGTCATCACCGATCATCATATGCCCACCATCAGCGGGCTGGAGCTGGTCGCGCGACTGCGGTCGCTCAATTTTCCAGGCAAGATCATCGTCTTCAGCTCCGAATTGAGCACCGAGGTGGATGACAGCTATCGGCGCTACAAGGTGGACCACATCCTGCCGAAGCCGATTTTCCCCTCCGACCTCCGCGCGATCTTCGCGACCTTGTGAAGACGGGGCCTTGTGTCGGATTGTAGCGGCGGTCTGCGACCGACGAAAACGACGACCACAGACCGCCGC
>DATCRM010000249.1:0-2109 GCA_036568985.1 Lacunisphaera sp.
CGCCTCGCGGACTTCGGCGCGAGCCCGGATGACTGCGACCTGTTGCTGGGTGACGGAACTGAAAAAGAGATCGGAGACGTTGCGTTCGAAAACCAGGTAGTGGCTGTCGCTCGACAGGAGCCGTTGAAACATGCCGATCGCCCCCGTGACGATGGCCAGGATGGTCAGCATGGCCGCCACGCCAAACGCAATGCCCGCGATGCCGATACAGGCTCGCAGGCGGTGCCGGAGGAGATTGGTGAAGACGAGTGAGAGTATGCGCATGCACCGAACGGGCTTAGCCCGAATATTTCACGAGATGACGGATGTTCCCACCACACCCCGCCCTGCGGGCACCCCTCTCCAGAGGGGATTTTAGCTGCGGTGGTTTGGGGTCCCCTCTATGAAGAGGGGTGGCGCGAAGCGACGGGGTGTGTAGGTGGGCCATTGATGAGGGTGAAATATTCAGGTTAGGCCACAGCGTGCGCGAGTGAATGGGCAGTGCGACAACCGACCGGTCGCGGAAAGCGGTGGGTTCGGGAAGGCACCATGTCGCGTCGCCGCGGACGGCGCAAGCACCCGGTTGGCGGCCCCGATCAAAGCAAAGAACGACCGCGGCAAAGTCATTGCGAGGCATGGCGCCTGCTTGGAGCCCAAGACATGAGAGTCCGCCTTCTGTGGTTTCTGCTGCTGTTGCCATTGGCCGCCATCGCGGCGCCCAAGCGCAAGGTCATCATCGACCAGGACGCGTTTGGTCCCGGCGGCCCCAACCTGCAGCCGATCCTGCTCGTGCTCCAGTCGCCTGACGTCGAGGTGCTCGGCATCACGGTCGAGAGCGGCGACGGCTGGCAGAAGGAGAATGTCGCGCACACCTTGCGGATGCTGGAGCTGATCGGCCGGCCGGAGATTCCGGTGATTCCCGGAGCAACCTTTCCGTTGGTGAACTCACAGGAGGCGACCTCGCGCTGGGAGGCGCGGCACGGGAAACTTTTCTACAAGGGTGCCTGGATGGAGGAATGGCCCAAGGAGGTGCTGGTGCGCCGTCCGCAGCCGCATGGTCCCGAGGTGGTGCCGCCGTTGGTCGAGGGCGATCCGATGCTGAAACCCGCCGTCGATACCGCGGCGGCGTTCCTGGTGCGCAAGGTGCGGGAGTTTCCCGGCGAAGTGTCGATTCTTGCCATGGGGCCGATGACCAACCTTGCGCTTGCGTTGCAACTCGATGAGAGCTTTGCCGCGACGGCGAAGGAACTCGTGTTTATGGGCGGGAGCTTCAATCCGCACCCGGCGGACAATGCCTTCGCTCTCGAATATATCTACACCCCGCGCTTGGAGTTCAATTTTCGCTGGGATCCCGAGGCGGCGAATGCGGTGCTGCGCGCCCCTTGGCGACGCATGATGCAGGTGCCGGTCGATCCTTCGACCGCGACGCTTTTCCGGCCGGAGATGATCCGGCAGATCGCCGCCGCGGACACGCCCGTGGCCCGCTATGTGGCGCGATTCGTCGAAAGTTTTCCATTGTGGGATGAAATCGCCGCGGCGGTCTGGCTGGACTCGGGATTGGTCACGCGCCACGAGCGGCTGGCGGTGGGCGTGGATACGGGGACGGAAGGTGCCGGCTACGGGAACACGCTTAGCTGGCCGAAGGGGCGAGGTCCCGGTCTGGGCGAACGCGAAGTTGACGTGGTGTTCGCGGTGGATGTTCCCGCCTTGGAAAAACGAGTGGTGGAACTGCTGACCAAGCCCTCGGCGGGCAAGTAGGCGATTCGGTACGCGGACCGTGCTGACGCCAGCGCGTTGTGGCGATGCCGCGCCCCGAACCAGCGCCTTGGGGTCAAGGCGCTCAACCTCCTGAGAAATGATTCAGGTTGGCGCAGTTTGTTAGCCTGAATATTTTATGGGGTGACTGATGTTCGCACCACACCCCGCCCTGCGGGCACCCCTCTCCGGAGGGGATTTTAGCTGCGGTGGTTTGGGGTCCCCTCTATGAAGCCGGAACGATGCAGTCGGGGCGGGTGGTCGGGCACGTCCCTGTGCCCGTTTCGGAGGGCATCGAGCCACGCGCACAGGGACGTGCGCGGCCACCTTTCGGTATCGCAACTTTCAGAGCTACTTTGCGCGCCGATTGCATCG
>DATCRM010000250.1:0-3725 GCA_036568985.1 Lacunisphaera sp.
GGGTGAAACCGCCCCGGCATGAGCCAGCGCCACGATCGTGCCGATAATGCCATGGCCGCACATTCCGAGGTAACCGACATTGTTGAAAAAGATCACGCCGAACTGGCAGGTTTTGTCGTGCGGCTCAACGATGAGCGCGCCCACGCATACGTCGGAGCCGCGCGGTTCCCCGATAATGGCGGTGCGAAAGAGGTCGTGCTGCTCGCGAAAAACCTTCACGCGCTCACTGAGCGGTCCGAGGCCCAAATCGGGGCCGCCTTCCAACACGACGCGCGTCGGTTCGCCGCCGGTGTGGGTGTCGAGAACCTTGATCTGGGTGAAAGCGGGCATTCGGCAGTTTACGGAAACGGACTGAACCTGCCCGACCCGGACATGAAAAGCAAAAAGCCCGGCCAGGCTGGTCACCTTGTAGGAGCTTGTTTGCAGGCGAGCGGGGTACGGCCGTTGACGAATCGCCTGCAAGCAGGCTCCTACAATCGGATTCACCAAGTAAAGGTCTCAGGGCAAGCCCCAGGCATTCTAAAAAAATGGAGGGGGACTATGGGGCCCGCGAGGCATGCGCTGCGCAACCGGATAACTCGCGGGACTGATAGTCCCGCCTCCATTCAAGCCGGAGCACCTGTCCGCCATAGGCCCGGCGACGGCGGAAGCTCCGGGGTATTAGACCCAAAGGGGATAAAAAAAGCCGGCCGCCTCGTGGGCGACCGGCTTGAAAGCAGGCGGAAGGATCTCAGACGGCCGTCTCGCCGTGCTCGTCGGTACGGATGCGGACGACATCCTCCAGCGGAAGCACGAAGATCTTGCCGTCGCCAATCTTGCCGGTCTTGGCCCCGGCGGAGATGGCGGCGATCGCGGGCTTCAGGAGTTCGTCGGTGACCGCGATCTCCAGCTTCACCTTGGGCAGGAAGTCCACGGTGTATTCGCTGCCACGATAGATCTCGGTGTGGCCCTTCTGGCGGCCAAAACCCTTGACCTCGGTGACGGTCATTCCGTCCACCCCGACCTTCGAGAGCGCCTCTTTGACCTCGTCCAGCTTGAACGGCTTGATGATGGCAATGATGAGTTTCATGGAAGTAAGGGTTGAAGCTTAGAGGATGTAGCCTTCCTCGCCGTGATCGGTGATGTCCAGACCCTGTTGCTCGGCTTCCGCCGTGGGCCGCAGGCCGACAACCGCCTTCACGATGTAAGCGATGACGATCGTGCCGATAATGGACATCACCAAGGTGACGCCGATGGCCTTCACCTGGGCGACCCAGAGGCCGCCATCGGTCACCAAGGCCGCGAGGCCGTTCTTCTTGGCGTAGCCGTCGGAGACCAGGTTCGAGTTCACCTCGGCGGTAGCCAGGAAACCCGTGACCAGGGCGCCCAAGGTGCCGCCCACGGCGTGCACGCCGAAGGTGTCCAGCGCGTCGTCATACTTGAACATGGACTTGATCTTGGTGCAGGCGATGAAGGGGACGATACCGGCGAGAACGCCGATGATCACCGAACCGGTCGAGTTCACGAAGCCGGCGGCCGGGGTGATCACAACCAGACCGGCGACGATGCCCGAGCAGAAGCCCAGGACCGAGGCGTGCCCGCGGACGATCTTCTCCAGCATGCCCCAGACGAAACCGGCGACCGCGGCAGCGAGGGTCGTGGTGGTGAAGGCATTGGCGGCGACGCCGTCGGAGGCGACCGCCGAACCGGCGTTAAAGCCGTACCAGCCGACGTAGAGCATGCCCGTACCGACCATGCAAAGCACCATGGAGTGCGGAGCCATCTTTTCCTTACCGAAACCCAGGCGGGGCCCGAGGATCAAGCAGAGGATCAGGGCGGACCAGCCCGAGGACATGTGCACCACGGTGCCGCCGGCAAAGTCGATCGCGGGGATCTTCGCATCGGCGTTCCACACGCCGTTCATGAAGCCGGTGGCGCCCCACACCATGTGCGCCAAGGGGAAGTAGATCACGATCATCCACAAGGTCACGAAGAGCAGGATGGCGGAGAACTTCATGCGCTCGGCGATCGCACCCACGATCAGGGCCGGGGTGATGATCGCGAACATCATCTGGAACATCGCAAAGACGTTCTGGGAAACCCAGTAGGCGTAGTTGGTGTTCGGCGCCGAGGTCACACCCTTGAAGAGGAAGAACTCCGAGCCGCCAATGAAGGCGCTGCCGTAGTTGGTGCCGAACACCAGGCTGTACCCGAAGGCCCACCACAGGATCGTCACCAAGCCGGTGATACCCAGGCACTGGGCGAGCACGGAAAGGACGTTCTTTTTGCGCACCAAGCCGCCGTAAAATAGCGCCAGGCCGGGCAAGGTCATGAACAGCACCAGCGCCGCGCTGGTCATCATCCAGGCGTTGTGGCCGGGACCGGCCACACCGGTCAGGCTTTTGCCCGGATCGGTGTTGTTGACGTAGGCTTCCAGGGCGGCGATGCGCTCGTCCGCGGTCGGCGCCGCCGGCGCGGCCTCCTCTGCCAACGCTACGAGGTTAAGTTGCAGTCCGACAAAGGCCAGCAGGGCCAGTCTTCCAAGGACGCGTGTGATGTGCATAAACATAGGTTTTGGGTTGGAGTGAATGTGAACTCCCTCGATGGGAGGCGGAATTCTTATTAGCACGGTCGATGCCAATCCAATGAAAATAGTAAACGGATAATAAACGCGCACCCTTGGGGAGGACCGGCGGCCTGTGTCATATACCCCGGGGGCTGGTACGATGTTAGCTGTATGCGCTCCAGCGCTCCCGATGCTGCCGTCGCCCGCCACCCCGTCCTTTTCAATGCATCCTCTGCCGTCCGCGGCGGCGGAACCGATGGGCGTAAACGTCTCTCCGGTCGAGCGAGGTCAGGCGGCTTACTGGGTGGCCCGCGAACCCTCCCCCGGCCGCGCACTGCTGGAAGTGCTCCTGGTGATCGCGGCCGTGACCGTCGCGGGCTGGTTCCTGCCCCTAAGCTATGATGCGCTCGGGCATATCTATCTCCTGACCGTGATCGTGCTGAGCCTGCGCGTCAACCGTTGGGCCGCCTTGGTCGCCGCCCTGACCAGCGCGTTGGCGTGGAACTACACGTTCGTCCCGCCGCGCCTATCCTTCTCCAAGCTCGGACTGGAGGACGGCCTCCTCCTGGGCACCTATTTCGTGGTCGCCCTGATCGCGTCGCAGCTTACCAGCCGTATCCGCGAACAGCAGCGTTCGGAGCACCAGCGGGAACAGCGGGCCACCGCGCTCTTTCATTTGACTCGTGCCCTCGCCGCCACGCACTCACTCGACGAAGGCGTCGCGGCGGCACTGGCGCAGGCCGACGTCCTGTTTGAAGCCAGATCGGCCCTGCTGCTGGTCGACGAACGCGGCCACTTGTATCCTCACCGGGCGAGTTCGCTCAGCCTGAACGAACCGACCCTCTCCCTCGCCGCCTGGACCTGGCGCAACCGTCACGAAGGCGGCCGGTTCACGCAAGTCTCGCCCGAGGCCGATACCATTCACGTCCCTGTGTTGAGCGACAACCACGCGTTGGGCGTGCTGGTGATCCGACCGCCCACACATGCCATCCGCTCCACGCCGCAGCAGCGCGACCTGCTCGAGGGTTTCGCGGCCCAGATCGCCTTGCTCGTCGAGCGCGAGCATCTGCGCAGCGCCAATGAGCGCGCCAAACTGCTCGCGGAGTCCGACCGGATGCATCGGACCCTCCTTGACACCGTCTCCCACGAGCTGCGGACCCCACTGGCGGTGCTCCAATCC
>DATCRM010000251.1:0-2980 GCA_036568985.1 Lacunisphaera sp.
CCCGCCGTCGAAATGACGCTCGACCGACGACTGGATCGCCTGCTGATACGCGCGCATCGCCGAGACCCGCCCGCAGTGCGGCCGCGAAAATTCCGAGAGCGCCGACTGCCCGTCCACTTTCACAAGATCGATGCCGCTGGCCTTGAGCATCTCATGAAACTCGGTGAAGAAGCGCTCAGCCTCCCGCGGATCGACGAGATAGAGCCATTGATTTTTCGCCACTTCCCCCCACGGGCGGATCGTGCCGTTGGACTTGAGCACGGCGAAGCGTTTGCCGAGCGCGCTCTCCGGGTCCACGCCGCCCCAATAGCCGGTCAGCGTGTGCCAGATGCCAAAAAATTTGATGCCAAACTTTTCCTTCACCTTCCGCGTGAACGACTCGATTCCGTCCGGAAATTTCTCGCGGTTCGGGCCGAAGCTGCAGAGCAGGTCGCCCTTATTTTCCAGCCAGCCGTCGTCCAGAATGACGAAGCCCGGCTTGAGCCCGCCCTTCTCGAACGAGTTCATCGCCGACAAGAATTTCCGCTCGTCGACCTTCGAGTAAAACGCGTCCCACGAGCACCAGCCGAGATGATCGACGAACGCCGGCACCTTCTTCTGCGTGCGCAGCCGGAACGTTTTCGAAAGCGTGACGATGGCCTGCACCGAGCGGTTCACCAGCGTGTAGATGTCCGCGCCGATGGCGGAATATGCCAGCACACGCTGCTCTTCCGAACGGTTGACATGCCCACTCGCCGCGAACAAACGCACGCCGCCCGGGTCGCCTTGGAGGGTATTGACGTGGTCGCCGCTCAGCATCGGCAGCAGAATGCCGTAGCCGCCCGCCTCCCGTTCCCAAAGCAGGAATTGCGTCTGCGCGGGAACATCCTGCCACGCCGTGCCCTGCTTCACGCGGTTCCAATACGGGTCATTGAACGTGCCGATGGCCGTCCAGCGGCGGGCATCGCGCGGCGTGACGAGGCCGAGTTTTTCCAACGGCTGCGTCAGCGCCCGTTTCGAGCAGATGAAACCGCTCGGCGCGTTGTCGAGCGAGTCGGGCACCCAGTAGCTGTCGTCGTCGTAGCTCAGCCATTCCTGCGTCGTGGACCGGCGGTCATCCAGGAAGGGAATTTCAACGGGCGCGGGCGGTTCGGTCTGAAGCGTTGTAGGTACGTCCATAGACTTCGTGTCGATGCGATACCCAGCATTAAATATCGACATCGCATAAGCAATGGACTGCCCCTGTATTCTTTTACACTTATTTGCGGAGCAACATCTACGCCTCCTTAATAGCTTGCTTGCAAAATTTTACACACAGTGAATTGCGCTATTCAGGCCATTTAAATCCGCGTCCTGTCCATGTATCCGCGCGCTGTAACCGCGCCCATGCTTGTGCGTCACCCTTTTGCGACGGCAGCGGAGGTAGAATCAATTCTTCTCGACACGGAACGAGACGGAGGTACGCTCGCGACAGTTGTTTTACTTTTAATACATCACTGCATGAACACGGGCAGAATCCAGGCTTTCCTCCTCAATGCGATGCTGGCCGTAACCGTCTTTCTCTTCTCGGGACACGCGACCAAAGCCGATCCACGCCTGCCCGACGGCGTCACCGCCGCGCCGATGGCCGACCGCATCCAGCGCTACGAATATCACAGCGCGGCACTGAACAAGACCATGGCGTTCGTCATCGTCTACCCCGCCGGTTACAAGGCGGACGGCAAACCCTGGCCGGTGCTGTTTTTCCTGCACGGCCTCGGCCGCAAGGAGACGACGCTCGTCGACGATCCGCCCAGCCGCGCGGAGCTGCTCGCGCAGCCCTACGTCATCGTGCTGCCCAAGGGCGAAAACGGCTGGTATTTCGACTCGCCCTTCGACCCGGCGCGGCACTTCGCGACCTACCTCGACGAGGTGATCGATCTCGCCGGCAAAGTCGCGCACATCAGCTCCGATCCCGCGCAGCGGGCCATCGGCGGCTGGTCTGCGGGCGGCTTCGGTTCGATCTGGGCCTGCCTGCGTCATCCGCAGGAATTTTCCACCTTGGCGACGATCATCGCCGTGTGCGATTTCCCCGCGCCCGGCGTCCGTTTTCCGATCAACGACAAGACGTTCGGCACCGACCCGACGCAGTGGTCGAAATTCAATCCGCTGCCGCATGCGGCGGAACTGAAAGGTCACAACATCCTGCTCTGCATCGGCGACAAGGCGTCCGATGCGGAGATGAACGCCCGCTTTTCCGCCGCCCTGGACGCCGCCGGCATCGCCCATGAAACGAAGCATTTCCCGGGCGGCCACTCCTTCCCCACGGTGCAGGCCGGGCTCGGCCCGGTGCTCGATTTTGTGCGGGCGCACCTCACGGCCCCTTAGTTCTCCTCAATATCTAAAGATTTTAAGCTCTGTAGGTTCCGCAGTCTCCGCAGGGCTAACGCCCCGACCGGAAGTGTGAGATAATGTCGCCCATGAACGTGTGCCCGCCCATCCCAACGGTCCTAAGAAAAGGACATGGAGATCGCCTGCCCCTTCCTACCGCGGCGAGGCCCGATTCCCCTCTCATACCACTTAATACCGGTACATACCGGGTCCCCCCTCCGGGTATTGAAAGCCTCGACAGCCGCAAGCACATGTATTATAACTAAGACAATCCTGCATGAAAACCCTCCACTCCGCCGCCGTTGGGCTTCTTCTCTCCGTCGGGCCTGCCTTCGCCGCTGACACTTCCTACGCCACCATCACCGACCGCGAAATGGCCTCGCCCGCGTTGCGACCGATCCAGGATGTGCCCGGATTGCCGCGCGTGCTCATCATCGGCGACTCGGTCTCGATCGGCTACACGCTCCCGACGCGCGACAATCTCAAGGGCAAGGCCAACGTCCACCGTCCGCACACCAATTGCGGCTCGACCACCGAGGGCGAGAAGAGCCTCGACGCCTGGCTCGAGGACGGTCACTGGGACGTGATTCATTTCAACTGGGGCCTGCACGATCTGAAATTCCTGAAGCCC
>DATCRM010000252.1:0-7418 GCA_036568985.1 Lacunisphaera sp.
ATCCGCGAGCTCGCGCCATCCTCGCTTGGTTCCAACAACTTCAAGCCGCGCCCGAACTCAAGCTCGTCTCCGGCCAGTTCGCCGGCTGGAGCGGCCGGGCGCGCATGGATGAACTCGGGCAGATCGAACGCGCCACGGGACGATGGCCCGCGATGATCGGCCTGGATTACTGCGCCTTTGTCAAAGGCCAGGCCACAATCGCGACCCAACCGGTCAATGCCCTCGCTCAAAAATACTGGAACGCCGGTGGCCTCGTGAGCATTTCCTGGCATGCGCCCAACCCGGGAAAACCCAAGGGAGGCGGCCTCAAGGAACGCGGCGTGAAACTCGCGGACTTGCTCACGCCCGGACCAACGCACGACCGCTGGATGAAATCCCTGGACGAGGTCTCCGCCGGTCTGGCCCGTCTCCAGGAAGCAGGCGTCGTGGTCATCTGGCGTCCGCTGCATGAGATGAACGGCGCGTGGTTCTGGTGGGGCGCGCAAGAGCCGGCCGACTTCATTGCCGTGTGGCGGCATATGTTCGAATATTTCACGCAGGCCAAGGGCCTGCACAATCTCATCTGGGCTTGGGGCCCGAATCACGCCCAGCGGCCTCCGGCCGACTACTATCCCGGCGACGCGTTCACGGATCTCATCGGCCTCGACGCCTACACCGACCACATCAATCCCGATCGCATCAAGGGGTTCGAATCGCTGACGGGCATCAGCAAGCCCACGGGTTTCACCGAATACGGGCCGCATGGCGCTTCCAATCCCCCGGGCGATTACGATTTCCGGCAATTGCTCGATGGAATCGAACAGAACTTTCCGCAGCTCCGCCATTTCCTCGTGTGGAATGAAAACTGGAATCCCGCCAGGAATCGCTTTGCCCGCGAATTCTACAACGACCCGCGCGTCATCACCCGAGACCGGATCCCCGCCGGGCTCGCGGGGAAGTAGTGCGTCGGCGGGCTCGTCGACTCGCTTAGCTGGAAACCGGAAGGGCGATCTTCTCCAACGGTTCCTCCGCTGGCCCGGAAATGACCTCGCCGGTGGGTCTGAAACGCGAACCGTGGCACGGACAATCCCATGTTTTTTCCGCGTCATTCCAGCCGACGATGCAGCCCAGATGAGGACACACCGGTGAACAAAGCGTCACCTTACCCTGTTCATCGCGGTACGCCGCCAGCTTTCGGCCATCGTGGTTGAGAATGCAGCCTTGGTTAGGGCCAAGCTCCTCGGGTTCCAAGCGGGCGCCATGCGCAACGCGATCCCGCACCATATAGTAGGGGTAGTCGGCATTCTCCTTCAGGTAATCCCACGTGCCGGCTGCGAGTTTCTTGCGGTGGACATCGAAGAGCTCCTGCCACGGATTCTTGCGCTTGAGCAACGCGTCGACCGCCATCATGGCCGCGAGCGTGCCGAACGTCATGCCGTTGCCACTGAAACCGGTGGCGGCGAACTGCCGGTCGGCGGTTTCGCCGATGTAGGGCAAACCATCGTGCGTCTCGATCACCTGACCGGACCACTGGTGCGTCACCGTGGCGCCGGGCACGAACTGTTTGAATCGCTGCTCCAAGCGGCGGTGCACTGCGACCGTGTCCGGCTCCTGCCCCGTCTTGTGGTCTTCGCCGCCAAAGATCGCAATGTCATGTCCGGCGGCGCGCTCGATCCGAAGGTAATAGTAAGGGTCGCCCATGTCCCAGAACAAGGCCTCGGGCAGGCGACCGGAGGGAATTTTGGCCGCCAAGGCGTAACTCGTGTACAGCGCGAGCTTCGTCTGGAAAAGCAGCGCCTTGATCAGGCGGGTGTGTCCCGCCAAGGGATTGTGCGTGGCGAGCACGACGTAGTCGCACTGGATGGTGTGGTTGCCGGCCTTCACCGCCAAAGGCTGCTCCGTCACCTCGGTGACCTCCGTGCCCTCATAAACGTGGCAGCCGCCGCCGGGAACGCGTTTGAGCAGGCCGGCGAGGTACTGGCGCGGATGAAAAAGCGCCTGCTGCGGAAACTTCAATCCGGGACGGTGTCCGAAAGGTACATCCTCCACCTGGCTCACCGGGATGGCCAGTTCCCGCGCCGCCGCGATCTCGAGATCCAGTTCGGACATCATGTCCGCCTTGTCCGCCAACGGTGCGTGCAGATATCCCGGCACCCAACGGAATCCGCAGCGGATCCCGCCTTCACGGATCAGCTTCACAATCTGGTCGATGGCGGCGCCGCCCGCGTCCCACACCGCGCGCGCCACCTGCGCGTTGAAATTCCTGACCTGCTCGTGCACGCGCAAATCCGTCACCGCCGTCAGGTGGGCCGTCGTATGACCGGTATCCACACCCGCGCAGCCACCCCGCTCGAGCAGCGCCACCGACAACCCGGCCTGTTTCATCAGGTACGCAGTGGTCACGCCGGTAATACCGCCGCCGATGATCGCCACGTCGACCTTCAGGTCGCGGTCCAATGCGGGAAAGGTCGGCAATGGTTCCGAATCGATCCAGAGTGAGGTGGTGTCCAATGATGCCATGCTGCGTTGGACCCGCCGATGCGGCACCGGTTCACGCTTTTGCCAAACCCGACTCAGCCCCGTCGTTTAGCGCGTCATCTTCTTGCGGCTTTTGTAGTCGGAGACGAACACGCTGATCACGAGCCAGAATCCGCCTCCGGCAGCCGCCAGAAAACACAGGATGGCCAGGCCGGGATAACCAAAGAGCTGGAACCGGGTTTGCACCCGCATCAGCAGCGAAGCCCCGATCAGCAGGCCCGCCAGCACGATTCCCGTGGTGATGCGGTTCGCAATCTTCTGCATGCCGTCGAGCACGACCTTCGTATCGGGCGAGTTCACCTTCAGCTCGAGTTCCGAGTTGGTGACCATCTCCATGATCCGGTTCAGCCGCAGGGGCAGGCCCGCGGCAAAATCCTTAGCTTCGAGCAGCTTTCCGTAGAGGTTGCCCTGCGTGACGTCTTTTCGCACATGGCGGGCGAGGAGACTCGTGACGTTGCGACGGATCGAGGCGTTGGTGTCGAACTCCGGATCGAGCTGCCGTCCGATCTCATCGAGCTGGAGCATCGTCTTGCCCAGCAGGGTCAGCTCACTGGGCACGATCAGCCCGGTTTCCTGCGCGATAATTGAGAGATCGAGCAACCCGCGTCCGACGTTCATCTGCGCGAGGCCTTGGTCGCGATGGGTCGCCACAAGCTGCGTGACCCGACGGCGGAACGCCGCAGCGTTGGCCTCGTCGGTTTTCTCGCTCATGCGGATCGCCATCTCCGCCGCCAGCTCGCCGTTGCCGTCGCTGATCGCCAGGAGCACCTTCAACAGTTTTTCCTGCATCGCCGCCGTCGTGTGGCCGACCATGCCCAGGTCAATGAGCGCGATCCTTCCGTCAGCGGTCAGGAAGACGTTTCCCGGATGCGGATCCGCGTGAAAGAGCCCGTCCACCAGCACCTGCTTCAAGTAGGCCTTGAATAGTTCTTCCGCCAACGGCGCTCCATCCAGCTCGAGTCGCCCGAGTGGTCCGATGTCGGTGATCTTCCGCCCGTTGACTTCCTCCATCGTCAGGACCGACCGGGTGTAATAATCCGGAATCGGCTGCGGCACCTGGATCAGGGGAAATTCCGCCAGATTGCGCCCGAGTGTGATCAGGTTCTGGGCTTCGCGTTCATAGTCGAGCTCCTGCCGTATCGCCCGGCGGAACTCCTCGAGGATGTCGAGAAACCGGTGACGCTTGCCCAGCTCAGTGTGGTCGTCGAAAAACTGCGCGATTCCTTCGAGCACCTCGAAATCACCCGCGATCTGTCCCCGGATGTCCGGTCGCTGCACCTTCACCACCACCGGCCGGCCATCGCGCAGCGCCGCACGATGCACCTGCCCGAGCGAAGCGGCGGCCACCGGTTCGGTGCCGAACACCGAAAATGCTTTGGAGATCCGGACCCCCAGCTCGGTCTCCACAATTCTTTCCACCTCTTCATAAGGAAATGGCTTTACCCGGTCGTGAAGTCGCGCGAGCGCCGCCCGGTAGTTGTCCGGCAGAAGGTCCCGCCGGCCCGCCAGCACCTGTCCGAGCTTCACATAACTCGGGCCCATCGCTTCCAGATCGTCGGCGAATTGCTCGGGCGTGGCCGCGGCTGGCGCCGATCGGACTGCTTCGTCCGAAGCCGGCGCTTCAGCCGGCGGGGGAACGGATGCCTCGGCGGGCCCAAATCCGTCGTATGCGGCGAGTTGTTGAACGAGATCCGAGCGCCCGTATTTCCACAGCAGCGAGGTGATCTGGCGGTAGCGCTTGAGGTGGTTGGCGGAAAACTTCATGGGGATGCTCTTGGACCATATGGCGCCCCATTGCTGACCCCGGATCGGACGGCTGGTGTCACCGACCGATTGGACGAAAGCGGGAACCCAAACGCCGGCTGAGTTACTAGCAGGGGAATGAAAATAGCTGCGCTTCGCCGGACACGCTCTCGCCACGATTCGACAGGCCGACCGGGGCAGCCTCCGGCCAGTGCGCCCCTTTGAAAGAAAGGAGTCCCATGCCCATGCTCAACGCCGCCAAAGACGTTTTGTCCAGCCGGGCCGCCCAGGCCTGGGCCAACAACCTGATCAGCCCCTATGGCCAGGTCGAGGAACTGAAAATCGATTCGCGCCAGAAAACCGTGGAAGTCACCTGCCAGCTGGATGGAGAACCCACGCCGATCACCGTGCGCATCGAAGACTATCGCTTGGAACGCGAGGGAGAGCGCACCTTTTTCCGCGCCAGCCGCTTCAGTTGTTCGCGCCGCTGGTTGCAACAGGCGCTGACGGATCATGCAGGTGAGCATCGGATCGAACTTCCGACCTGGGCGGCCGGTCTGCTGTAAGGATCATTCCCTTTGGGCAGCAATCGCCTGCCCGTTCCTCAACGGGGCCCGCGGCCCCGGCTCTCTCCTCATCATGGCTTCGCGCAAGTCCCATCAGCATACCCCAGGACCTGGCCGTCGCGTCGCCGGTGTGGTATGGCGCACGGTGCAGGCTTTTTTCAACGACAACACCGCCCGGCTCGGAGCGGCGCTGGCCTTCTACACGACCATTGCGGTCGCGCCGCTTCTCATCCTGGCCATCACGGTCGCCGGCTGGTTTTTCGACGAGGCCGTCGCCCGGGAGCGCGTGCTGGGCGAAATCCAACTCCTGGCCGGACCCCAGGCAGGCGAGGCCCTCGAAGCCGTGCATCGATCCGCGAGCACCGAGACGGCCATCACGCCCACGCTGCTCGGACTGGCCACACTCATCTTTGGCGCGCTCGGGGTGTTTCGTCATCTGCAGGATGCCTTGAATTCAATCTGGCGCGTGGATCCGTCGGCCGGCCGGGGATGGAAATGGTTTCTCCGGTCCCAGCTGTTCTCCCTGGCATCGGTTTTGGTCACCGGTTTTCTCCTGCTCGTCTCCTTGATCATCAGCGCCACGCTCAGCTGGCTGGGAACCCAACTGGTGGGGCAACTGGGACTACCCGTGATCGGACTGCAACTAACCAATTTCCTGCTGTCCTTGGTGATGATCACGTGTCTGTTTGCGCTCATTTTCCGCCTGTTGCCGCAGCGGCAGTTTCCCTGGCGTCACGTCTGGCTGGGCTCGGCGGTGACCGGCGTGCTGTTCACTCTCGGGAAAACCGTCCTGGGCTTCTATCTCGGCCACACGCGCCTCACCTCGGCCTACGGCGCCGCAGGCTCGCTGATCGTGCTGTTGCTCTGGTCGTACTACGCGGCGCAAATCGTGTTTCTCGGCGCACAATTCACGCGCATCGCCACGCTCAGTCACGGCGGCCGCGATTTCAGTCCCCTCGACACCACCGAACAGCAGGTGCGCACCGCGTCCTGAACGGGTGCGTCGGCGATGTGTTTGGAAATCCTCCGCAGGAGGTTTCCCTTTTCCGCCGTTATGTGTTTCGTTGGCGGCATGCTGACGCGCCTTCTGCTTCTTTTCTGCCTGCTGTTCACCACCACGGTCTTCGCCGACGACTATGTACAATCCGTCGAGGCGTGGCGCGCCGGTCGCATCGAGCGGCTGCAGCGTCCCGATGGCTGGCTGACCCTGATCGGCCGACATCCACTTGCCGAGGGCACTTGGTCGGTGGGCTCCGCGGAGGACAGCGCCATCCGCCTCGCCGCCGGCCCTGCCCGCTTCGGCACCGTCACGCATGCGCCTGGGGGCAAGGTCACCATCACTCTCGCCGACGGGGTGGACGCGACGATCGACGGCACCACTGCGCGCACCGCCGAGCTCGTTTATCAGGGCGACAAACCGACCTACGTCCGCGCCGGCACCGTGAATTTTTATGTGATGGATCGCAGCGGAAAACTTTTCCTTCGCGTGCGGGACAATGCCGCCGCACGCCTGAAAAACTTTGCCGGCATCGACGCCTGGCCGGTCGATCCGGCCTGGCGCGTCGAGGCGACGTGGGTGCCTTTCGATCCGCCACGCGAGGTCCGCATCACCAATATCATCGGGCTGGTCGAGCCCGCCCTCATCCCCGGCAAAGCCGTCTTCACTCACGAAGGCCGCACGCACGAGCTCATTCCGATCGACGAAGGGCCGGACGAGGACCTGTTTTTCGTGCTGACCGATACCACCGCCGGCACCGAGACCTACGAGGCCTGCCGCTTCCTCTATGCGCCGCGCCCGAAGGACGGAAAGATCATCCTCGATTTCAACAAGGTGTACAATCCGCCGTGCGCCTTCACGCCCTTCGCCACCTGCCCGCTTCCGCCCAGGGAAAATGTCCTTCCGTTCGCTCTCCGCGCGGGGGAAAAGAAATACCGGGGCGATGCCCATTGAGATTTCGCCGTGCCATAGCCTTGCCGGAAAACGGACGTTCGCGCGCACCAACGCTGGAGGGCCCTCGTCTCTGCGGGCCGCTTGCCGCCCTCAGCTAAACAGCTCGCAGGGACGCGAGCCCTGCACCTCGATCCACGGACCCATCCCAGTCCGTGCGCAGGAGCGGCAAAAAACCTCCCGGAGCCGGGCTTGACCGCCCGCTTCGCCCGGCGGATTATCCTTCCACGCCCTCGGGCGTCAGCTCGCAATCACAACCCTCGACCCCTTCCGCCCATGAATTGGAAGATTGAGATCACGGAGCCGCACAGCGGCGAACTCGGTGAAGCCATCAAGCACGCGGACCACGGCTTCGCCATGGAAGAATACACCTACGAATCGGGCCACAAGCTCGATGTCTTTGTCCACGACGCCACCGATCCCCACGGACACATCTTCACCGATCTGGACTCCGGACACCGCGTCAAGATTCCCGCCCGAAAATACCGGCGCATAGTCTGACCCTTTATCCCCTTTTGGGTCTAATACCCCGGAGCTTGTTTTGGACCGTGAGCCCGGTCAAACCGCTCCGGCTTGGATGGAGGCGGGATTATCAGTCCCGCGAGCTATCGGTTGCGCAGCGCATGTCTCGCAGGGCCGATAGC
>DATCRM010000253.1:0-4960 GCA_036568985.1 Lacunisphaera sp.
CTACAGGATATATCCCGCCGCGACTTTCTTCGTGTCAGCGCGCTCGCCGGCGGCGGTTTCGCCATCGGCTACGTGCTGCCTGGGCAGGCCTTTGCCCAAGCGGCCAGTAACCTGCTCGACGACACCGCAAAGCAGTTCACGCCGAATCCATTCATCAAGATCACGCCGGAAAACATCATCACCATCCTGGCCAAGAATCCCGAGACCGGCCAGGGCGTGAAAACTTCCCTGCCCATGATCGTCGCCGACGAACTCGACGCCGATTTCAACACCATCGTGGTCGAGCAAGCCGGTTTGCGCGGCGACGTGGGCCCGCAGTTTGCCGGCGGCAGTCGTTCCACCCCCGACAACTACACGCGCCTGCGCGTGGCGGGCGCGACCGCCCGCGTCATGTTGATCGAAGCCGCCGCCCAGACATGGGGCGTACCTGCCGCCGAACTGACCACCGACAAAGGCAAGGTCGTGCACTCCGCGACCGGTCGCAGCCTCACCTACGGCCAGCTCGCCACCAAGGCCGCCACGCTGCCCATTCCCGATGAAAAGACCGTCCGCCTGAAGAAGGAAGGTGAGTTTCGCGTGATGGGCTCACGGGTGGGCGGTGTGGACAATCCCGCCATTGTCACCGGCAAACCGCTCTTCGGCATCGACCAGAAACTGCCCGGCATGGTCTATGCCGCTTACGAGAAAAACCCGGTCTTCGGCGGCAAGGTGATCAGCGCCAACACCGAACGGATCAAAAAACTGCCCGGGGTGCTCGATTGCTTCGTCCTCGAGGGCACGGACAATGTCAACGGTCTCGTCCCCGGCGTGGCGATCGTCGCCACGTCCACCTGGGCGGCTTTCTCGGCGAAACAAAAGCTGATCGTCGAATGGGACGAAAGCTCCGGCGCCGGACACACCAGCGAAGCCTACGCCACCCAGGCTGCCGAACTGGCCAAAGGCGCAGGCGTTAACCAGCGCAACGACGGCGATGTGATCGCCGCCATGGCCGCACCCGGAGCCAAGACCGCCGAGGGCGCGTATTTCTATCCCTTCCTCAACCACGCCACGCTGGAACCGCAGGGCTGCACGGCGTGGGCCCGCGACGGCGGGATTGAATTCTGGACCACCTCGCAGACGCCGGGCTCGGGCCAGGATCTCGTGGCCAAGACATTCAATATTCCCAAGGAGAAGGTGAAGCTCAACTTCGTGCGCGGCGGCGGCGGATTCGGCCGCCGGCTGGCCAACGATTACATGGCCGAGGCCGCCGCAATCGCCCTGCGGACGAATGGTGCGCCCGTGAAGCTCACTTGGACGCGCGAAGACGACATGCGCCACGACTGCTACCACCGGCCGGGCGGCTATCACTTCCTTAAGGGGGCCGTGGATGCACAGGGGAAAATCAGCGCCTGGCATGATCATTTCGTGACCTTCGGTTACAAGAGCACCGAGAAACCAGGAGGTTCCGCCGGCATGAGTCCGGACGAAATGCCTTCCCGCTTCGTGCCCAACTTCCGGCTCGATCAGTCGGTCATCGCCACGAACGTTCCGACCGGCCCGATGCGCGCCCCCGGCAGCAACGGCCTGGCTTTTGTCTTCCAGAGTTTCATCGACGAGCTGGCGCATGCGGGCAGCCGCGACCCGGTTCAGTTCCGCCTCGACCTGCTCGGCGAGGACCGCGTCGTACCGCCGAGCGCGGGCCAGCGCGGCAATTCCTACGATGCCGGACGCATGAAAGGGGTGATCCGCCTCGCCGCTGAGAAATCCGGTTGGGGCACGCCGCTCCCCAAGGGCGAAGGCCGCGGCGTCGCCTTTCATTTCAGCCACTCGGGCTATGCCGCGATGGTTGCCCATGTCGCCGTGTCCAAAGATGGCACGCTGGTCGTGAAGGAAGTGACGGCTGCCTGTGATGTGGGCCCGATCGTCAACCTGAGCGGAGCCGAAAACCAAGTGGAAGGCTCGGTGATGGATGGTCTCGGCGCGGTCTGGCTCCAGGAACTAACCTACGAGGACGGGCACACCGTACAGAGCAATTTCCACGACTTCCCGCTGCTGCGCATCAACGCCGCGCCCAAAGTCGCGGTGCATTTCATCCAGAGTGCCAATCCGCCGACGGGACTGGGCGAACCACCCTATCCGGTCGTACCGCCGGCCATCTGCAACGCGATCTTTGCCGCCACCGGTAAGCGCATCCGCCACTGGCCGATCACCAAATCCGATCTCAGCTGGAGCTGAGACGCCTTGCGGGTGGGCCCCGACCTCCGGGCGGGCTGTTCGACGGTCGAACGGAAACCTGCCCGGAGGTCAGGTTCCACCTCGGAACTCTCCGCCGGCCTCACTGCTCGCGCAAGGCCTGGAGCTTTCTCATGTCGACGACGAGGTCGTAGGCTCCATCGGCGGGTTCGCTCCGTCCGGCATCCACCGTGTAACGCCCACCCTTCGGTAATTTTTCAGGAAACCGCGAGCGCACTGCCGCCTTGAACATTTCCTTGGCGACCTGGTCCGACTCCGACGAAAGGGATCCGAACTCATCGCGGTAAATGCGCTCGGTCGTGCGGTGCTCCTTGGCCGCCGTGATCACATAGGCCTTGAGCGGTTTGTTGAAATTCGCCCGGAGCACCGAGCCCTTCATCAGCGCCCACTCGCGGCCTTGCGGCTCCGCCACCAACAGGAAGCTGCTGCGATGGGCGATGGCCGCGATCAACAGACAGGCGACTCCATACGCCGCGTAAAGCATACGCGGCTTGATTTTGCGGCCTTCAAGCAGGGTGCGGATCGCAAACATGACCAGCACCAACACGAGACCCGCCAGCGCAAAGAGCACGCGATAACCAGCCGACCTCTCGGCGGCCGCGAGGCTGACCGCCTGGGCCAGAAAAGGCAGGGCGAACAGGCAGAGCTTCCATTTCAACAGCGTCGTGGTGTTCTCCGAGGCCCGGATCTTTCGAAAGGCCAGCACCAGCAGACTCAGCACACCCAGAATGACCAGGACGTAATAGACCACGCCATGGAAGTGATCGTCCGCCAGGGCATACAGCGCCAGGGCGTTGGGCAACGGATGCAGGACGAACCAGAGAAATTTCGTGAACGGATTCGTTTCCAGCCGCATGCGGGTCGATTCCTCGAAGACTCCGTTGCTGAAAAGCAACTGCACCAGAATCCAGGCCATCACCAGCCCCACGATCAACGTCGCCAGATGGATGGCGCTCCACTTGACATTGGTCATCGGCTCCCGTCCGGAACGGACAAGATAGATCGCCGCAATCGGCACGAGGGCAAAAAGGACGTTGGACTGGTAGATGAGGGCCGCGACGCAATAGATCATGCAGCCACCGAGCATCGCGACGACCCGCTTCAGTCCTCCGCGCTCGATTTCCGTCTCGACGGCGGAGAATCCCGCCAGCGACAGCAGCAAGGTGAGCACCTGTGGCCAGCAGGAAGCGGAACTGGCGACAAATTGCGCCGAGGGCAGCATCGTGACGCCAAAGCCGATCACCGCGGCCTCCACTTCATTCCAGCCGGATTGATAGAGCTGCCGCCACAACACCAGACCGAGCACGACCAGCAACAACACGCTGGCCAGACGCAGCCAAAACAATTCATCGACCTGACCGATCGCGGCGTACGAGGTTTCCAAAAGCGCCCCGCTCAGCGGACGACCATGCGAAGCGGTAAACTTGACCATCTTCCCGGGATCCTCGGCCGCTTCGCGCAAGAAGCCATAATCATCCCGAATGCCGTAGTCATGAAAGACAGTCTGCCAATAAACGATCAACGGAGCCAGCAAGAGAAGGTAGAAGCAGATTCGCGTGCGCATGGTCAGAGATTCATTTCCTGCTGGTCCATCTGTGGCCTAATCCCGATGAAACGTCCATACCGTTCCACCCAATCGTCAATCTTTTCCAGGTAGTAGGCCGGGTCGTAGGGAGCACGAACCGGATCATACAGCGCCACAGGCCGGGCCCGCTGCCAGTCGGAGGTCTGGCCTTTGGCTTTGGCGGCGATGTAATAGCTGACGCGTTCGCCCATCCGCGGCCGCGGGTTCATCTGCAAGGCCACCTCTGCGGCGGCGCGGCGCGGCTTGCCGCCACCGGCGATCCACTGCTCGTAAGCTTCGGGATTCTGACTGAGGGTCTCCGCCTTCGCCAAGTCGGCAACCGGCTGTTCCCGCGCGGCGATCGTCTGGCGCAGGCGTTGCACTTCGACCTCGGGCGACTCGGAGGAAACTCCCAGCACGTACGCGATGAGCCGGTCGCTCAGGCGCTTCAGAAAAGGTTCGATGCCTCGCGAACGGAGCGCCGAGCCGCGCAGCGTCACCTCGCCGCCGGCCGCGAGGGCGTAATTCTTCGCCTTATAGCAAAACATCGCGTCATAGCGGCCGTCGTATTCCAGTTCGATGCCGGGCGGCATGATCTTTCCAACCAGAGCGAGGAGCTCCGACGGGTTGTCGAAATATTTCTCCGCCGACAAATAGATGCCGTCGGTATCGGCCTCGAGGATGATGCAACCCAGCCGCTCGAATTCCGCGATGAGCGCCTGCAACAACTCGCGCCCGCGACGCGTCACCTCGGCTGCCAGTTCGCCGTCGCCAAACCGCGCGGCCGAGAAACCCAGGTAGCCGTAGAAGGAGTTGATGAGGATCTTGAACGCAGTCTGCCGCGCCTGCGCCTCGTCGCGCTCGGCGGCCGTGGGTGCGGTCCGGGCGAGCTGTTTGTATTTCAACCGGTATTCGCGCAGACGGCGCAGCATCGGGATGAACACCCCGAGGCTGTCCGTGCGCGGATTGCGCCCGATCGCCAGCAGCAGGCTGGGATAAAGCGACGCCACGTCGAAGTGCAGCACGTGTTTGAACACGCCTTCATGGAAACTGCGGGTGAAACCGCCTTCGAATGAGGCGATCGCCACGGGCGCCGGACAACTCGCCCGGGCATGATAATATTCCTCGAGGAAGAGCAGGTCCACCTTGCCGGACGTGCCGCGC
>DATCRM010000254.1:0-2047 GCA_036568985.1 Lacunisphaera sp.
GTCCTGACACATGGGCAGGATGCCGCGGGCAGCGATCTCGGCGTTCTTGAGCAGCGTCAGCGCAACGTAGCGGTCGTTGGCGGAGGCTTCAGGATCCTTGAGAATCGCAGCCACCTGCTCGAGGTGCTTCGTGCGCAGGAAGAAATTGGCGTCATGAAACGCCTCGCGAGCGAGGTACGTCAGCGCTTCGGGCGCGACCTTGAGAATTTCGCGGCCCTCGAAGGAGGCGGTCGATACGCCATCCTTGGTGAGGAGGCGATATTCGGTTTCATCAGCGCCGAGGGGCAGGGGGTCTTGGTAGACAAAAGGCGGCGTAGGCATGAACGCAGCCTAGGTCGACGCGCGGCCTGCGCAATACCGCCCTGCCGATAGTTGGCCGCCTGTCACCGGCCATAAAATCCACTACAGGATCTTCAGCTTGGGCAAATCCTGCACGTCGATGTATCCGACCGGCCGGCCTTTTCCGTCCACGGCAAACAGGTCGGAGATCTTCAATTGCTGGAAAATCTTCAACGCTTCCACGGCCAGCGCCTCGACGGAGACCGTCTTGCCGCCCTTGGTCATGAAAAGGTTCACGGGCTTGGCGAGAAAATCAGGGCCGCCGGTGAGAGCGCTGCGCCGGAAATCGCCGTCGGTGAAAATGCCGGTCAGCCGGCCCTTGGCATCGACCAGTGCGACCGCGCCGGCCTTGGCTTTGGTCATCGCGAAAATCGCGCCCTGCACGGTAGTCTTCGCCTCTTTCAAAATGGGGCAGGCTTCGCCGGTGCGCATGATGTCCTTCACCCGCAGCAGGAGAGTCATGCCGAGCGTGCCGGCCGGGTGGTATTTCGCGAAATCCTCGCGGGTGAGTCCGCGACTTTCGAGCAGGACCATGGCCAAAGCGTCCCCCAGCGCCAGTGCGGCGGTCGTGCTGGCGGTCGGGGCGAGCGCGAGGGGGCAGGCCTCGCGGGGCGCAGCATAGATAAGGCGGTAGTCGCAGCCTTTGGCCAGTTCGCTACCGGCCGCGCCGGTCAGGGCCACCGTTTTCAGACCAAACTTCTCGAAAAGCGGCAGCAACCGCAGCATCTCGGCGGTTGCACCGCTGTTGCTAAGCAGGATGGCGAGGTCTCCCGCCGCGCACAACCCGAGGTCGCCGTGCAATGCCTGGGTGGCATCGAGGAAACAGGAAGGGACGCCAATGCTGTTGAGCGTGCCGGTGAGCTTCTGGGCGATCGGGGCGTTCTTGCCCACGCCGGAGAGGATGATCTTGCCGCCGGTGGCGATCGTCGCTTCCACGGCTCGCACGACGGTTACGAAATCCTGGTCGAGCCCCTTGCCGGTGGCGGTCAGCGCCTCCCGTTCGATGGCGAGGCAGTTGCGGGCCTTGGCGAGGAGGGTGGCGGCGTCCAGTGGCATCAAAAACTTGTGTTGGATTGGGGCGGTGACAAACGTAGCCGCCAGCTGTCCTCATTCAATTCATTTCCCTTGGCGCTTCATTCCACGGCCCGCTTTCGCATGCTGCTTCTCGCCCTACTGGGCGTGCTGGCGCTGGGCGTGGGCGGCTGCGGCGACAGCGATCGGTTCACCTACGCCACCGAGACGGACGAGCCGAATTATCGCGAAGGTCAGTCCCTTCTGAAAGCGGGCCGACGGCAGGAGGCGCTCACGGCGTTTCTCAAGGTCATCGACCGACGCCGCGACGATGCACCCGAGTCGCACCTCGAGGTTGGGCTTTTATACGTGCAGCATATCAACGACCCGCTGTCCGCGATCTACCATTTCCGCAAATACCTCGCGCAGCGCCCCAACAGTCCGCAGGCCCCGCTCGTGCGCCAGCGCATCGACGCGGCGATCCGCGAATTCGCCCGCACGATTCCGGCGCAACCCCTCGAGAACCAGACCCAGCGGGTGGATCTGATCGCCACGCTCGACCGCCTGAAGCAGGAAAACGAATCCCTGAAGCAGCAGTTGGCCGACGCCCGGGCGGCACGCGGAAATCCCGTGCAATTGCCGGAGGCCGACGCTTTCGTTCCGGCCGCGACCGCGCCGACGCCCGGCAACAACAGCG
>DATCRM010000255.1:0-9261 GCA_036568985.1 Lacunisphaera sp.
CTCAAGGGTGCGAGTGCCGAGCAGTACCAGCTCACCGCCGACGTCGAACTGGCCCGTATGCAGAAGATGGACGCCTACATCGCGGCGCGCGGATCGGACAACATCTTCGAGACGTCCGATGTGCCGGCGGAACGGGTGCAACTCGTCTCGAAGCTCATGAAGCCCGTGCTCGATTACCGCGTGAACAAGACCAAGTGGGTCGTCCTCCGCTGGCCGTCGAGTGCCATGGCGCAGCAGGCGGGCATGAGCACCGAGGCGTTCGAGGACTTCTATTTCAAGGTCTGCACCTTCGACTACCGCCGCTACGGCCCGGGCATGGCCGCCTTGGAAGATCTGATGAACAAGACCGACCGGGTGCACCTCAAGGGTCCCGGCACGGACCTGAAATTCTCCATCAAGGGCATCGGCGCCGAGTCCTGCGGCGGCCTGCGCAATATTCCCGATGGCGAGGTGTTCTCGTGTCCCGTGAAGGACAGCGTCGAGGGCGTGATCCAGTACAACGCCCCCACGGTTTATCTCGGCACGGCCTTCGACAACATCCGGCTCGTCTTCAAGAAGGGCAAGATCGTCGAGGCCACGGCCAACAACACAAAACGCCTGACCGAGATTCTCGATACCGATGCCGGCGCGCGGTACATCGGCGAGTTCGCCATCGGTTTCAATCCGCACATCACCGAGCCGATGCGCGATATCCTCTTCGATGAGAAGATCGCCGGCTCCTTCCACTTCACGCCCGGCAAGGCCTACGAACGTGCCGGCAACGGCAACGAGTCGGTCGTCCACTGGGACATGGTGAATATCCAGCGTCCGGAGTACGGTGGCGGTGAAATCTGGTTCGACGGGAAACTGATCCGCAAGGATGGTCTGTTCACCACGCCCGCGCTGAAGAAACTGAATCCCGACCAGCTGTTGAAGAAGGGGTGAGATTCTTGACCACGGATCACACGGATGAACACGGATTCGAACCGGCGCGTCGAGACTGCCATCCCCGTCATTCTGAGCAAAGCGAAGAATCCAAGGGAACGGACGGGCTTGCGTCTCGTGATTGAATCCTTCGCTTCGTTCAGGATGACGGAACGGCATGGTAGGTGATCATCTGGCTATTCACGATTAATCAAAAATGAGCTCCACCGCCCTGTTCAACTTCGTCCAGTCGCTGCCGAAAACGGAAACGCACCTTCACCTCGAAGGTGCGCTGCCGCTTGAATTGCTGCGGCGTGTGCGGCCGGAGTTTGCGCAGCCGCCGATCTCCTGGCCGCACAACTTCAAGTTTCGCGATTTCGATCACTTCGAGAAGGACCTGCTCGACATGGTGTTCTCCTGGTACACTTCGCCCGCGCGTTATCACGAGGCGGCGAAGGTGATCTTTGCGCGACTCGCTTCGCAGAACGTGAAATATGTCGAGACGAGCTTTGCGTCGGGAGTCATCGAGTTTGGCGGGTTGGATGGCAAGGAAGTGTTGGGGGCCATCCGCGCCGCGGTGCCGGACGGTCTCGAGGTGCGCGTTTTCATGGGGATCCACCACAATGGAGCCGGACCCAAGATGATGCCGGTGCTGGAGGAAGCGCTGGGCTGGCGCGAACTGGCGGGCATCGATTTGCACGGTACGGAGAGTTTCCCGATCGAGCCATGGACGGCGCCTTACTGGGAGGCGGCGCGGAAAGCCGGCAAGTACACGAAGGCGCACGCCGGCGAATTCATGGGCGCGGATTTCGTGAAGAAGGTTGTCGACGAACTGCAGCCCCAGCGCATCGAGCATGGGGTGCGGTCGATCGAGAGCCCCGCCTTGGTGCGGGAACTGATCCAGCGGGGAATTGCCTTGGACATGTGTCCGATCAGCAATCACAAGCTCATGCCCGGAATCAGCCTGGCCAATCACCCGATTCGCCGCCTGTTCGATGCCGGCGTGAAGGTGACGATCAGCACCGACGATCCGATCTCGTTCGGTAACCGGATCAACGACGAATACGTCGCACTGGCCGACCGGAGCGGTTTCAGCCGCAAGGAGCTGGTGCAGATCGCGCGCAACGGTTTCGAGGTTTCGCTAATGCCGGAAGAGCAGAAGCGGCCGTGGTTGGAGCAGCTGGATTCTCTCATATAATTGGAAGATATCGTCGGGATAATTTACGAATTGATCAGACGGAAAATGCAGTGGATCTTTTGCGGACTATCATAAGAGTCTATTTATATGGTGGTTAGGTAAATTGATCGAGTATGATTTCCGAATATGGCAAGGTAATTGCTTTATATTGGGGTGCTTACCTCGCTCCGCCCTTTTGCCTTTATTGTAGTTTTGTCCGTCTGCTCTCCAATAGGTGGATTGGCTGATCCTAACTTATCTACGGGCGGACAGTTGAGTAGTATTTATCAACAGACATCTGGCGGCGGAGGGGGGACGATTTCCTATGCTTCGCAATTCGGGGTCAACATATACCCTCTGACGGCGGTCAGTAATATTCCCAGTTCCGTCACCTTCCATAGTCTAGGTTCCGCGCTCCCGAGTGGCGAGATCACGATTCCAGTTCCCATGTCGACTGGGGTGTTCGGTCCAGGGTACGCGGCCACCAGCAATAGCAATCCACCGATTCCGGATCCTAGTTCGAGCTTCTTTTCCGCATCGCTGTATCTTTCCTCTCCCGTACTTAGCGAAGTAAATCGCCCCATTTCGCTGGAGCTCAATGGTGGCGACTTTTCGGGGTACCAAGCGGGATTTGTTCCTGACGCGAGCCTACTACCCGATACACCGCTTTTCACCGCCGCCTCATTCAATGGCTTGAGCGCTGCCACAGTTGGTCACGACATCACACTAACGCTGGCCACGCCACCAGTCAACGGGATCGGGTTCTATGCGCTGGCGGAAATTACTGGGGGCTCGTTCAATTTTTTGACTTATGGCAGCCTCAACGCAGGCGAAACACAGCTCATCCTATCGGACAGCTGGTTTAAGGGGGGCGCGCAATATTCAGTTTATCTGAATACCTGGTTGGAGCAACCGGGGGAATCTTATCAATCTTATCTAGCAAGCAATACTGTGACGTTTTCCATTTCACCGACTGTGCCCGACGGTAGTACGGACAGTCTACCGCTCTTCGTCGCGGCTGCATTATCATTGGCTTTGGTCCGAAGAAAAATTGCTCCCTGAGCAAGGCATACTGGTAATTTCGTATCAGGTCACAATGCTGGTGAAACCAGCGCATGACTTGCTTGAACTACACCATTCCCGAGGGCCAGCGCCGTGAACGCGCCGACAAAGTGCTGGCGCACGCGTTTCCCGAGCACAGCCGGGCGGCGTTTCAACGCGCGTTGGAGGCGGGGTTGGTCAAGGTTGACGGCAAGGTCATCAGCCAGGCCGATGAGGTGCGAACCGGCCAGACGATCGAGTTCAGTTTTCCGGAAGTGGTGGCGGCAGAGGTCAAACCCGTCGACATTCCGCTCGACGTGATTTTCGAGGACAAGCATCTGATTGTGCTCAACAAATCGGCCGGCATGGTCGTGCACCCGGGCGTGGGCACGGGCGAGGATACGATGGTTCATGCCCTGCTCGCGCATTGTGCTGGCGAGTTGAGCGGTATTGGCGGCGTGGAGCGCCCGGGCATCGTCCATCGGCTCGACAAGGAAACAACCGGACTGCTCGTCGTGGCGAAAAACGACGCCGCGCACCGGGCGCTCGCGGACCAATTTGCCTCGCGCACACTACGCAAGGAGTACGTGGCACTGGTGGCTGGCGTGCCCAAGGCCGATAGCGGCACGATCGACCGGAGCATCGCGCGCCATCCCGTGCACCGGCACCGCATGACCACGGGCGAGGGCGGCCGGCCTTCACGCACGGATTGGACGGTTGAAAAGAAGTTTGGGGAGCTGGCAGCGCTGGTTCGCTGCCGCATTCATACCGGTCGGACTCATCAAATCCGCGTGCATATGAAATCGATCGGCCACCCCGTGCTCGGTGACGAGACCTACGGCTGGAAACAGAATCCGGCACTGCCTGTGCCGCCGCGCGTGATGTTGCATGCGGAACACCTCGTGTTCTCGCATCCGGTTAGCGCCAAGGTGATGGACCTGACTGCGCCGCTGCCGAAGGATTTCAAGCAGATGCTGGCGGCGCTGAAGAAAGCTACGGCGGGGTGAAAAGTACAACCTGTATGTGGAGGGCCGACCTCCAAGTCGGCCGCGGCCCAGCAGCCCCTCGACGGGCTCGGGGTCCTGAGCTTGTCGAATGGAGAGCTGGGCCCTCCATTTAACCCAGCTGATCCAGCGCTTCGGCGGCGATGCCCCAGCGGAGGTTGTAGAGGGAATGATGAAACGTGGTGATATGGCCCAAATTTGCCACGCCAAGCATGGTGACGATCGCGGCGGGGAAAACATCCGCGCGGGCGGCGGGCAGGCCGGGGATGGCCTTGCGCTCATCGAGAGTCATGGGAGCCAGGTAGTCGAGCAGTCCGCCGATCGTGTCAGTGCCGATCACGGGCTCGGCGTCCTCCATCTTCTGTTGTTGTTGCGCGCCGATAATGGCGCGAATGGCGGTCATGCTGCCGCCGGTGAAGACGGCCGGCGAAGCGGTCTCGGCAAATTTGAAACCGCTTTGCTTGAGCTCCGCGGTGACATGGGCCGCGAGGGCGGCGAGTTCGGGTTGCTGGAGGGGCGCGGCGGGATCCTTGATAAATTTCTCGGTCAGGCGTACGCAACCGAGTTGCAGGCTGATGGCTTGGTCGACCTTACGTTTTTTAAAGGAGAGGCATTCGAGGCTGCCGCCGCCGAGATCGAAGACATAGAAATCCTGCAGTTCCTCGAGCTCCGGGTCACAGGTCAGGCCGCGGCCGATGTAGTTGGCCTCCTCCTTGCCCGTGAGGACGCGGATGTCCTGCTTGGTGGCAGCCTTCACGCGCTGACAAAAAGCGGGGCCGTTGGAGGCGTCGCGCACGGCACTGGTCGCGACGAGGATGGTCCGGCGCACGCCGAATTCCGCGACTTCGGAGACCAACTCACGGACCGCCCCGAGGCCGCGCGTCATGCCTTCCTCGCTGAGCTTGGGTTTTTCCTCGCTGATGCCGGAGCCGATGCGCGCATCAAGCGTACGATTCTTGAGGACGCGGTATTGCCCGGTGGGAGCGCGAGCGACGACCAGCACCTTGATGGAGTTGCTGCCGATATCAATGACGGCGACACGAGGAGGAACAGCCATGCCACCACGGAATACACAGAATACACAGAAGGACAGGAATTATTTCTTCGTGTCGCGTGTTCTGGGCAGCTCCGGAAATTTAGAAGGCGTGGCCGGAAACGAATTATTGAACCCCGGACTTTCCGCACCGTCATCCTGAGCCGTGCGAAGGATCCAAGCGGACGGACAGACGCACGCCACGCGCTTGGATCCTTCGCGCGGCTCAGGATAACGCGAGTGGGTGACCTATTCTTCGCGCGGATTGAATCTGGCCTGAAAATGGTATTGCCGACCTACAGCGTGAAATCTTTCGGCGCGATCAGGACGACGAATTCACCCTTGAGGCTGCCGGCGGTGAGCTTCGCTTGGACGTCGGCGGCGAGGCCGACGTGGAAGGTTTCGTGGAGCTTGGTGATTTCCTTGGCGACGCAAATCACGCGGTCGGGTCCGAGCACCTCGACGATCTCGGCGGCGAATTTGTCAATGCGGTGGCAGCTTTCGTAGAGCGCCAGCGTGTAGTCGAAATCGCGGTATTTGTTGAGGAAGGCAATCCGCGCGGCGGACTTGGGTGGTAAGAAACCGGCGAACAAGAATCCGTTGGTGGGCAGCCCGGCGGCGGAGAGCACGGCCGTAAGGGCACTGGCACCAGGGACGGGGATGACGGGCAGGCCGCGGCGGCGGCAGGCGCGCACGATGCGGAAGCCGGGATCGCTCAGGCCGGGCGTGCCGGCGTCGCTGACGACGGCCACGGATTTGCCGGTGGCGATGAATTCGGCGAGGCGGTCGGCCGCTTCGGTTTCGTTGTGCTCGTGGTAGGCGGCCAGCTCGCGATGCAGGCCGAGGCGCGTGAGCATCGCGCCAGTGGTGCGCGTGTCCTCGCAGGCGACGAGGTCGACGGAGCCAAGGATAGCGCGCGCGCGATCGGTCAGGTCGGCGAGGTTGCCGATGGGCGTGGCCACCACATACAGGTGGCCGGGCTGCGGCGTCAGCGAGGGGTTGGCGGCTGGCGCGTTCATGCCGGCGGGGCGTCGGCGGAAGCGAGGCGGCCGCTTAGTTGCCGGTCATGCCCGGGATGCGGCCTTCCCAAGAGGCGGGGCGGCTCCATGGGATGGACGAATCCTGCTGCGGGCCGGTGCAGCCGGTGAGGCCGAGGACAGCGGACACAATCAGCAGGAGGGCAAAGAGGGATTTGCGGGAAGAGGACATGTCTGAATTGGGTAATACGACTAACCGGCCCGTCTGCAACTGTCGTTTCAGCGGGCCGGATAGTGGGAGGGCGGAGCCTGGCAGATGTTCCGGTGATTCGGGTGGAGGGCCGACCTCCAGGTCGGCCGCGGCCCAGCGGGAGCTGGGCCCTCCCAGGCGGGGTTCGGAGACCCCCGCCCTACATAAGACGAGCGGCTTGGTTTCCGCTCGCGTTGAGCAACCCTCATGCCTTCCAAGCGTAGGTCGAGTCCGACCAAGGCTTGCGGACGGTCTTGACGACCTTGCTGCCTGGGTTGGCGGCCAGATGTTCCAGCACTTTGAAGACGAGTTCGGTCTTCTCGGGCTGGTTGAGCTGGGCGGCAAGGGTCTCGGCGGTGAATTCCCGACCGTTGGCGGCTTGGAGGGCGGCGGCGATTTTCAACTTCAGGGCGATGACACTGCCAGCGGCTTTCTTGCCGGCTTCAACGCCGGGCTGGTGGTAGGCGTTGATCCCGATGAGCGCGGCATAGAGGCCAACCGCACGCTCGTAGAGGGCGATGAGCTGGCCGAGCGAGCGCGGCGACACTTCGTTCACCGTAATGGTGATCGAGTGACGGTTCTTCTCGCTAAGCGCGTCGCGGGTGCCGAGGAGGAAACCCTGCAGAAAATCGCCGCTGGTGACGCCCGGCTCGACCTCCATGGACTCGTCGCCCGCCCGATCCTTGAGGACCTCGATGAAGGTGACGAAGAAATTGTTCACGCCCTCGCGGAGCTGTTGGACGTAAGCATGCTGGTCGGTCGAACCTTTGTTGCCGTAGACGGCGATGCCTTGGTTAACGACGTTGCCCGCGAGATCGAGTTCCTTGCCGAGCGACTCCATGACGAGCTGCTGGAGGTAGCGCGAGAAAAGGAGGAACCGGTCCTTGTACGGGAGGACGACCATGTCCTTGGTGCCCTTGCCGTCGGTGGCCCAATACCACATGAGGGCGAGGAGGGCGGCCGGGTTGTCGCGGAGGGATTTCTTGCGTGTGACCTCGTCCATCGCGGCGGCGCCAGCGAGCATCTGGTCGATTTTGATGCCCTGCAGGGCGGCAGGGAGCAGGCCTACGGCACAAAGTTCCGAGGTGCGGCCGCCGACCCAATCCCACATGGGAAAACGGGCGAGCCAGCCCTCTGCTTGTGCGACTTGGTCGAGCTTGGAGCCCTCGCCGGTTACGGCGACGAATTGTTTGGAGTGGTCGAGACCGGCGGCTTTGAACGCGGCTTGGGCTTCGAGCATGCCGTTGCGGGTTTCCGCGGTCCCGCCGGACTTGGAAATGACGATCACGAGGGTCTGCTTAAGACGGCTGCCGAGTTCCTTCAGCACGTAGTCCATGCCGTCAGGGTCGGTGTTGTCGAAGAAGGAAACACGCATGCGGTCGCGGCCGCCCTTGATCCGGCCGAGGGCATGGCTGACGAATTGCGGCCCGAGCGCCGAACCGCCAATGCCGATGACGAGGACATCCTTGAACTTGCCGGCCGGAGCCGCGATCTCGCCTTTGTGAACCTTGGCGGTGAAGGCCTTGATCGCTTCGAGCGTTGAGGAAATGGCAGTGCGGAGCTCGGGAGTAGGGGCAAGCTCGGCGTTGCGAAGCCAATAGTGGCCGACCATGCGTTTTTCGTCAGGATTGGCGACGGCGCCGCCTTCGAGGGCGGCCATATCGGCGAAAGCCTGTTGGAGCTTGGACTGCATCCCGGTGAGAAAATCGTCGGGGAAAGGCATGCGGCTGATGTCAAGCGACAGGCCGAGGCGGGCGTTGGTGTAGTAAAGCGACTTGAAGCGATCCCAGGTCATAGTCTGAAAGGGATAGCTGGAGAGGCCCGGGGAGGGCTAGCTTGAAAAAGGGCATAAATTCAGGGCGAGGTAGGGCGAATCCTCCGGATGAGCCGATGCGACCGACCCAAGGTGCAAACCGGTGACAGGCTGCGGCTCGTCGGGACGACTCGCCCCACCTCAGACAATAGATTTTATGGGTTGCCAGCGGGTGAACGGGCCGCGTTCACTGGGAGCTTCCAGCATGGCATTCGATCTCAAGCGTGTGCTGAAAGTGATGCTGTTCGCCTCGAACGGTTCGCTTTCGGTCAAAGACATTCAAACAGCGGTGAGCCGTTTCCACGAGCAGGCCGCCAACCTGCCGCTTGTGGAGCAGGGGGCCGAGAGCCCGGAGCCGGGAGCGGAATCGGCGGAGACGAGCGCGCCGGCTGCGCCCGCCGAGACCGAGGCCGTGTTGCCCGTGCCGACGGAGGACGAGGAATTTTATCGCGACGTGCCGACCTTGATTCCGGCGGCGCAGATCCGCGAGGCGATGGATGTCATCGCCTTGGAATTGAAGGCCGCGGACAGCGAGGTGTTGCTCATCGAGGGCGCCAGTGGCTGGCGGCTGGTCACCAATCCGCGTTTTGCCCGCTGGGTGCGCCTGCTCCGCAACGAGCCGCCGCCGGTGCGTCTCAGCGCGTCGTCGTTGGAAACGCTGGCGGTCGTGGCGTATCGCCAGCCCGTAACGCGGGCCGAGATCGAACAGATCCGCGGTGTATCGGCCGAGGCCGGCATCACCAAGTTGCTGGAACGGGATCTCGTCTACATCGTCGGTCGCGCCGACCTGCCGGGCCGTCCGATCCAATACGGGACCACGGACGCGTTTCTCGAATTTGTCGGCATCAAGTCCCTCGACGAGTTGCCGGCTTCGGACGTGCTGTCGCCGCGTCAGATCGATGCGTGGCTGCAGACCTCCGCCAATCCGCGGGCGGCGGGCGATTCCGACATGGGCCTCGACGAAACCGAGGAAGACCAGATGACGTTGCAGGAAACGCCAGCGGCGGCGCCCGAGAGTGGTGCGGAGCCCGCGCCGGAGGCACCGGCGAGTTCGTGATGTGGA
>DATCRM010000256.1:0-4624 GCA_036568985.1 Lacunisphaera sp.
CGACGACAAGCTGCGCAAACGGCTCAAGCTCGAGAGCTATGTCACCGCAGACGTCGGCCTGCCCACGCTCAAGGACATCATGGCCGAGCTGGCCAAACCCGGACGCGATCCGCGCGAGAAGTTCGAGGCGTTCAGTTTTCAGGAAGGCGTGAACAAGCCCGAAGATCTGAAGCCCGGCATGAAGCTTCCCGGCATTGTGACGAATGTCACCGCCTTTGGCGCCTTCGTGGACATCGGTGTCCACCAGGACGGCCTCGTGCATGTATCGCAGCTCGCCGACAATTTCGTGAAGGACCCGGCCGAGGTCGTGAAACCGCAGCAGAAGGTCATGGTCACCGTCACCGAGATCGATCTGCCCCGCAAACGCATCGCGCTTTCCATGCGCAGCAAACCGGTGCTCGGCCCGAAGGCGCAAGGAGGGCCGGGCGCTCCGCGCACGGCTTCGGGCGGACCGGGCAACAGCAGCCGCAATGCGCCAGGGACGGCGCGATCCACCCAGCCAGCCGCCCCACAATCCCTCAACAACGATTGGTTCACCGCCGCGCTGAACAGGAAGAGATAGGGCGGAGCGGCCTGCCGTTTCGGCGCACCGGGCCAGCGCGCCCTGCCCAGCGCCGCGGGGCGGGAATGGGGTGAACACCTAATCAGCGAGATGATTAAGCGTCTGCGGCTTGGTTCGCTTCTCTCCGCACTTTCGCAATTTTTTCCACTGAATACGGGCACCAACCCATACGCCGTCGGTCTGATGCGCGTGTATGTTCCAGCACAATCGTCGTCTGATGAACCTTATGGAGGCCACGAATTTCGTCATTCGCGGCATCCAGCTCGAGGTGACGGACGTCCTCCGGGACTCCGCAATCAATCGCACGTCGCGCCTTTTCCTGCACAACCAGCGCATCACCAGCATCCATATGGATCTGCAGCTCGACCATACGCGGGGCGCGGCCGAGCGGTTTCTCGCCAAAGGACACATCCAAGTTGGCCGACACAATCTGGCCGCAAGCGCCCGTAGCGAAAACATCTACAAAGCGGTGGACCTTCTGGTGGATGCTTTTGATGCCTTGCTGCGCGGCCAGGTAGATCGGCCCCAGAATTCTGCGGAGACGGCCGGCCTCGAAGAGGCGCTTCCGAGCTCCTAACGCGGATCAAACCGGATTCGTCATTCCGCGTGTAGCGAAGTCACCAACCGAATTTCGGTCCTTTGCCGCTCTTCGCCGTCGTCGCGCTATCTATCTGTCACCGGTACGGTTGGTGCAGTTCGACTGGCTTGGCCTTGGAGCGCATCTTCAGGTTCAACATCTCGACGCCAAACGAAAACGCCATGGCGAAGTAGACGTAGCCTTTGGAAATGTGGGCGCCCGTCCCCTCGGCCACCAGCGTCACGCCGATGAGGATGAGGAAGGACAACGCCAAAATCTTGAGCGTCGGATGCCTGTTAACAAAATCGCTGATGGAGCCCGCCGCCATCAGCATCACGCCCATGGCTAGGACCACCGCCGCGATCATCACCGCCAGATGCTGCGCCATGCCAACGGCGGTAATGACGGAATCGAGCGAGAATACGATGTCGAGCAGCATGATCTGTACGAGCACCGCACCCATCTTGGCCGCGCCCTTGACGGGATTGGAGCCGCCGTCATGGCCCTCGAGTTTCTCGTGGATTTCGTGCGTGCTTTTGAACAGCAGGAACAAGCCGCCGATGATCAGGATGAGGTCACGGCCTGAGACCCCGTGGTTGATCAGCGTGAAAAGCGGCGTGGTGAGCTTGGCCATCCATGCGATGGAGGCCAGCAGCAGGATGCGCGTGATGAGCGCGAGCATGAGGCCGGTCTGCCGCGCCTTGGCCTGCTGCTCCTTGGGTAGTTTGCCCGCGAGGATCGAGATGAAGATGATGTTGTCGATGCCAAGGACGATCTCGAGCCCGGTGAGGGTGACGAGGCTGATCCAAACTTGTGGGTCGGTGAGCCATTCCATAATGCGCGGCAGTCAGGCGAAACCGCGCCACTCCGTCAACCCGCCAGCACTTGGAAAATCCGTCCGTTCTTTCCAAGCCAGTAACCACAGATGGACACAGATGAACACAGATTGACCAATCCCCCTGGCTCATCTTCTCCCAGATTTTTCCTCATCTGTGGGAATCTGTGTCCATCTGTGGTTAAAAATCTGCTTTTCACGGGGCCAACCCGGCGAAGGACAACCCGAACTTGATCCACGCCGGGATGGTGAACACCGCCAGCGCCGTGGTGCCGAGGATGATCTGCACCGCGATCAGCGGCTGGCCACCGTAGATCCGGGCCACGATCACCGAGATCACGGCCGTCGGCATCGCCGCCTGCACCACCAGCACCTGTTTCAACCCGTCCGACACCGGCGCATAGCGCGCCGCCAAGAGAAAGACCCACGGCAACACCGCAAGCCGCAGCAGCCACGCCGTCAGAATCACGCGCGGATTCACGAGCTGCTTGGGATCGCTCACATGCGGCGCGAAAGTCGCGCCGGTCATTAGCAGCCCGAGCGGCACGGCGCACACCGCCAGCGCATGCACGAACTGCCACACGACTTGGGGAATGTGTTCGCCCAGACCGCTGAGCTTCATCACGAGCGACACAATCAGCGCCAGCAACGGCGCGTTCAGCAGCTTGCGCCAGGCGGCCCGCGGTGAATCCCCCGTCACGATAAGAACGCCGGTGGTCCAAATCGCCGCTTCCACGCCGGCATTGTGCATGAATAGAAACGCCCGGCTCTCCGGTCCGAAAACCGCGTCCATGATGGGCAGCGGCAGATAACCGTAATTGGTGAGGCCCACCGCCAGGGCGAAAGTGCGCAACCCATGCCCAATGGTCAGTCCGAGCGCCCGAGCCACATACCACGCGATCCCGAGTGATAGCGTGGTCAGCACAAATCCCGCGAGTGGCGGCAGGAGCACGTCACCCGCCCCGCTCACGGTGGCCCGTCCAACCACCGACTCGAAGATCAGGCACGGCGTCAGCACGCGCACGATCAGGTTGAGCAGCGTCTCCTCTCCCGCCTCGCTAATCCATCCCGCCCGCCGCAACGGCAGCCCGAGTCCGATCAGCGCAATCACCGGCGCCACCGCAAGGAACAACTGGCTGTAGGACATCATGCGCTCATCGCCATGCCGGCGAGCCGGCCGGTTGTCCACGCGTTTTGGAAATTGAAGCCGCCGGTGATGCCGTCCACGTCGAGGAACTCGCCGGCAAAATGCAGGCCGGGCACGAGGCGGCTTTCCATCGTCTTGAAGTCCACTTCCCCCAGCCGCACGCCGCCGCAGGTGACGAACTCCTCCTTGAACGTGCTCTTCCCATCCACCGCGAACTCCGCCTCGCAGACCTGCGCCGCCAGCGCGCGCAGCGCGGCATTGCCAACACCCGTCCAGATCGCCTCGGGCGCAAGACCGGCCGCGACCACCAGTTTTTCCCACAGGCGCGAGGGCAGGCCGACCGGACACCACGTGGTGATCTGTTTCTTCGGGTTTGCCGCGCGGGCTTGCTCGAGTGCGGCGCGAGCCGTTTCTGCGTTGTATTTCGGCGCCCAGTTGACCCGTAGCGTGAATCGGTAGCCGCAATCGTGCAGCAACCGCGCTCCCCACGCCGAAAGTTTCAGGATCGCTGGTCCGCTCAGGCCCCAGTGCGTGACGAGCAACGGCCCGCGCTCCCGCAAGCCGTCGCCCCGGCTTGCGGCCCTGAGTTTGTCGAAGGACTTCTGAGCGGTGACCTCCGTGCCAGCATCCTCGACCGACACGCCGGCGAGTCCCTCCAGACGCGGATCCTTGATGTTGAACGTAAACAACGACGGCACCAGCGGCTCGATCGTATGCCCGAAGTGCGCGGCAATGGCGAAACCGGCGTTGGACTTGTTGCCGCCCGCTGCCAGCAACAAGCGGTCGGCGGTGACCGTTTCGCCGGTGGTCAAGTAGAGGGTGAACGCAGGAGGGTTGGACTCCGGCCCAACCGGTCGGGCCGGAGCCCGACCCTCCACCGTCTTCACCCCACAATTCGTCCGGATCACCACGCCCGCCTGCCGCGCGGCGCCCATCAGGCAGTCCACGATGGTCTGTGAACTGTCCGTGACGGGAAACATGCGTCCGTCCTCCTCGGTTTTCAATTTCACGCCGCGCGCCTCGAACCACTCGACCGTGTCGCGTGGCTGCCACCGCGAGAATGCCCCAAGCAGTTCGCGCGCACCACGCGGGTAACGTTTCACGAGTTCGCGTGGTTCGAAGCAGGCATGGGTGACGTTGCACCGCCCGCCGCCCGAAACCTTCACCTTGGCCAGCAGGTGCGCAGTGGCCTCGTAGATCGTGACGGTGCAATCGGACGACGCCTCAGCCGCCGTGATGGCGGCGAAGAAGCCAGCCGCTCCGCCGCCGACGATCGCGATGTGCCGTTTTTCCATGTGAGGGCCAGCGTGCGCCCACGCCAAACTGTGGAAAGCTCAAAAGCCTGCAGCAGCCAGACTGCTTGAGTCCTTTGATATCTGGGGCGTGTCTTCAGACTACCGGAGAGGATTAACCGGATCGGTTCTGCTTTGCCTCGGCATTCGACGGCGGGATTGAGGAGTTGAAAGACACGCCTTGGCATGCTCCGGCATGGCTGGAGGCGGG
>DATCRM010000257.1:0-3242 GCA_036568985.1 Lacunisphaera sp.
AGCGGACGCGTGACCAGTTCTCCGCTTTGCAGCTCGGCGCGAATCGGCCATTGCGCCACGACGCCGATGCCGAGTCCATTTTTCACGAGCTCCTTGATGGACTCAATGCTGCCGGGCTCGACGAATTTATCCATGACGATGCGCCGCCCCCGCAAATATCCCGCGATGAGCTGGTGCGTCCGGGTCGTCTTGTTGGGCACGATCAGCGTGGCCTTTTCAATCTGTGCGGCGCTGATCTCGTCCACGAAGGCCCACGTGTGGGAACGCGGCATCAGGAAATGCAATTCGTCCGAGAATAGAGGTTCGAAAGCCAGGTCCGGCCGCCGCTCCGGTTCCACCATGATGGCCAGGTCGACCCGGCCCGCCAGCAATTGGGCGAGAAGTTGCTGATTGTCCCCCGTCTCAATCTTGAAACCGCTCTGGGGAAACGGTTCCTGCAGGCTGCGGAGCACACCCGGCACGATGTGCTGGCAGACGGTCATCGGCGCACCGATCCGAAGCGCGACCCGGCCGGACTCGGGCAATTGGCTCAGATCCGCGCGGGCTTCCTGCATCTTCCGGAGGATTTCCTCGCAATGCTGCAGCAGCCGGTCGCCGGCCTCGGTCAGCACGGCGTGCTTGCCCACCCGGCGGAACAAATGACAGCCAAGGTCAGTTTCCATCGACTTGATGGCGTGGCTCACGGCCGACTGCGTGAGAAAAACATCCTTGGCGCCATTGGTGAAGCTTCCCCGCCTAGCGACCGCGACGAAAGCCCGGATCTGACGGCTCTCGATCAGGTTCGTCATGCGGGTGTGGGAATCTTTCATGGCGTGGATTTCCATGGGTGGTCCGTTTGCGCGGCGGGAGGATACTTTGCACTTCGTATGCCATTGGGCGCCCTCCTCTCGCCGGACGGCATGAATATTAGTCATGGGGTCGATGCAGAACACCCATAGTCGTCACCTTGCCAGCGATCACCACGTCAACGCCCTCAGCCAGGCACGACGGATCGAAGGGCCGCAAACTCGCGTCACTGGCCCTCCAGTTGACTAATGGCGTCTCGCGCTGTCATCTTGACCCTGATGACCGTCTCTCCCCAGGAGGATTTTACCAACCGGCTCGCGGCCAGCGTGCATGACGGCACTTTCGCGCGCCTGACGCTCGGCAAGCCGCGCGGGGACGATCCCACCCTGCAGAAAATCATCATCCGGCCGGTCACGCTAAAGTCCGGCCCGCACCTCTCTTTCGTATGGCGGTACGATACACGCGATGTGACCAAGAACCTGCTCCCCGCTGAGGCCATGCGCGAGATAGGCCGGCTGGTCGGCAACCAGTTTCACAGCGCCCACCTGGCAACGACCCGGCAGGGCGTGCAGCTCGAGTTCAACAAGAAAGGCGAGCCTCGCCTGCATCTCGGGCGGTCCTCCGCACCTTTCCCCGACACCGCCCACGACCGGACCAAGCATCGCCTGCTGCCCACGGACGCTCAGGACTGGATGCTGGCGCTTGGTGTTACCAATCCGGCCGGAGTCGTCCGCGAGGGCATGGCGGACAAACTCCGGCAGATTCACAAATTCACCGAGATACTGAGCCACCTTCTGGAGGAAACGTCCCTGGGCGAAGACCGCCCCGTCGAGGTCACCGATATGGGTTGCGGCAAGGGCTACCTGACTTTCGCCGCCCATGACTACATTGACCGCGTCCTGAAACGTTCGTCCCGCGTCTGCGGGGTCGAGGCCCGGCCCGAACTCGTCACCCTGTGCAACCGGATCGCCCATGACACCGGTCGCCCCAAACTCTCCTTCATCGGCGGCACCATCCAGAGGGCCGAACTCCCTGATCCTGACGTGTTGATCGCCCTGCACGCCTGCGACACCGCCACGGACGATGCCCTCGCCCGCGGCATCAAGTCGGGCGCCACGCTGCTGGTCGTCTCTCCCTGCTGTCAGAAGGAGCTGCGCCCGCAGCTGCGCGCCGCACCGGTACTGGCTCCGGCGTTGCGCCATGGTATCTGGCAGGAACGTCACGCCGAGTTCGTGACCGACGCTCTCCGGGCGTTGCTGCTCGAATGGGCCGGTTACGACACGAAGGTTTTCGAATTCATCTCGACCGAACATACCGCCCGCAACCTGATGATCGCCGCCACCAAGCGCGCCGGTCTCGCCCGCGATGACGCCGCCGCCGCGAAGATTCGCGACCTCGCGGCCTTCTACGGCATTAAGAGCCAGTCGCTCGCCCGGCAACTGGGGTTCCAGATTTAACCACAGATGGACACAGATAAACACAGATGGGAGCAACGAACCTACCAGGCCCTTGAATCATATCTGCGCGCATCTGTGTTAATCTGTGGTTGGTGTTTCGAACAGTCATGACGTGGGAGTCCCTCGACTGGGAGGTGCTCGACCGCCTCCGCGAAACCTTTCTTTCCGGCGACAAAACCGCCGGCCCCTACTGGCACACGATCACCGACCTCGAGTGCTACGATTTCACCTACGGCGAACGTATCGGCTGGAAGTGGGATGCGGTCCTGCGCGAACTGAAAGCGCGCGGCTGGACACCCCGCGGAGGGCCGAGCTCCCGCGAGGCTGTTTCTGCGAACAACAAACCGGCCGCGCAGGAGCTCGGCCCTCCGGATAAGGCTGCAATCACCCTGCTCGACTGGGGCTGCGGTAGCGGCATCGCCGGTCGGCGGGTCGTGGAGGCTTTCGGACCGCAGCACTTCTCCCGTCTGCTGGTCCACGATCATTCCACCCTCGCGATGGATTTCGCCGAACACCATGGGCGCCGCGCTTTCCCCTCCCTGCCCGTCGAACGCGCCACGTACCGTGACTTGAATGACGACGCCCCCATCGGGCTGCTGGTCGTCAGCCACGTCGTCAACGAACTGACCGATATCGCCCGGGCCGAGCTCACCGCACTCTGCGCCCGCGCCCAAGCCGTCCTTTGGGTCGAACCGGGAACGCACGAGGTCAGCCGCCTCCTGGGCGGCTGGCGGGAAAAGCTGCGCGAACAATTCACCGTCGTCGCGCCGTGTCCCCACCAAGTCGCCTGCGGCGTACTCGCCCCCGGCAATGAGCGGCACTGGTGCCATTTTTTCGCGCCGCCGCCGGTGGGCATCTACGCCGACTCCGGCTGGGTGAAGTTCGGTCAGCGCGCCGGCATCGACCTGCGCGCGCTCCCCTATTCGTTTCTGGCGCTGGAGCGTAACCCTGTAGCGGCGGTGTATGACCGCCGACTCGCTCCCGACGGCGGTCATAGAC
>DATCRM010000258.1:0-3087 GCA_036568985.1 Lacunisphaera sp.
CGGCTAACGGACTCAACTGTTGGTCGTATACCATAATTCGCGACCCCTTGGACCGCAGGCCCCCCCTCCGCCGACACGACGACGGCATACACCCCGTAGCGGGGCTGCAATACGGGTTCCCAAGCGATGTTGAGCGTCGGAAATCCAATGGTTCGTCCTAATTGCCGACCACGCTCAACCATTCCGTCGGCAAAATAGGAATATCCCAACATCGCGTTGGCCGCCGCGATGTCGCCTGCGGCCACCAGCTCACGGATTCGCGAGCTGCTTACCGGGGCACCGTTGTGATTGAGCCGCGGCAGGCTGTAAACCGACAGCCCGGTTTCGCGGGCGTATCCCACCAAGGCCGCGACATCCCCCTCCCGTCCGCGCCCAAAACGCCAGTTCTCGCCAACGTAGACTGCGGCGAGCGAAGGCAGGTGCCGTTGTAGCCAAGGGACAAACTCCCCCGCCCCGATCGCAGCAAACTCCCGGGAGAAATTCTGTTCGATCAGGACATCCACTCCCATCCGGGCCAGTACCGCCCGTTTCATATCCGGCGACATCAATAGTTGAGTCGGGGCATCGGGCCGGAAAATCACACTCGGATGGGGCCAAAAGGTCAGTACCCCGGCGAGCCCGCCGCTGCGGCGCGCCGAGTGAATCGCCGCTTCAATCACGGATTGATGCCCGAGGTGCAGGCCATCGAACATCCCGATCGCCAAATGCAATGGCTTGCCGGGCAGATTCGCCACTTCGACGCCGCCAAACTGGAGCATTGCGCTCACTGGGCGACGCGGGGCGCCGCCTCGTAAACCGGGATCAGACGCTTCTCAATTTCCGCCAGCGACAGCGCTTCGATTTCATCCAAGGTGAGGCACTGGCCGATGTTGAACTTGCCACTGCCGGTGCGCCGCAACGCCGACAAATGCGCGCCGCAACCGAGCTTGTTTCCCAGATCGTGCGCAATCGTGCGCACATAGGTGCCCTTGGTGCAGTGCAGATCGAAAGTGAGCTTGGGCGGGGAGAATGACAGCAGGTTGAATGCGGACACGCGGATGAATCGCGGCTCACGCTCCACCTCCTCGCCTTTGCGCGCCATCTTGTAGAGGGGCACGCCATCGATCTTGATGGCGGAATGCATGGGCGGAGTCTGGTATTGGTCGCCGAGGAAACCCTTCATGGCCTCGCGCACCTGTGCTTCGGTGAGTTCCGGCACGGGGCGCGTCTCCATCACCTCGCCTTCCGCATCCTGCGAATCGGTCACGACGCCCAGCGTCGCCTCGCCTTCGTAGACCTTGTCGACGCTCATCAGGTATTGGGAGATGCGGGTGGCCTTGCCGATGAGCATGATGAGCAGACCGGTCGCCATCGGATCGAGCGTGCCGGCGTGGCCGATCTTCTTCATCGAGAGCTTGCGGCGCAAGCGGTAGACCACGTCGTGGGAGGTCAGTCCCTGGGGTTTGTCCACGAGGAGCACCCCTTCCATTTCCTTCACTGGCATCAGACTCATTGCAATGCGGCGTCGATTTCGTTGAGGCGCTGGGTAATTGCCGCCAGCAGCCGGGGATAAAATTCGGCGAGCGTCGACGGATGGTTCAGGCCGGCCGCGCTCGCATGCCCGCCGCCGTTGAACTGCGCAGCCAGCGTATCCATCCGGTACACGCTGTGCATGCCGCGCAAGCTGGCCTTGATGGTGCTGGGGCGTTCCTCGATGAGCACGCCGATTTCCACCCCGTCAATGCAGCGGGCGTAATCCACCAGACCTTCGGTGTCTTCCACCGTGGCGCCGGTGCTGTCGAAAATGCCGAGCGGAAGCACGCCGATGCAAACGCGACCGCCGCACTCCAGCTTGAGCGAACCGATGAAATGCTGGAGCAGTTTCAACTTACCGATCGACTCGCGTTCGTAGAGTTCCTGACCCGCCAGCGCGGGGTCCGCCCCGCGGGCCACCAGCTCCGCGCAAAGCCGGAAAACCCGCTCGGAGGTCGAGGCGAAGCGGAATTGTCCCGTGTCGGTCATGATGCCGGTGTACAACGCCTGCGCCGTCACCCGGTCGATCGGCAGATCGGCATCGAGGAAAAGGCCGGTCAGCACTTCCGCCGCCGCGGACGAGCCGGTGTCGACGAAATCGAAGCGCGCAAACCCCTGGTTGGAAATATGGTGATCGAAGCACGCAACCGGCGCCGGAAACATCTCGCGGACTTTGTCGCCCGCACGGCCATGGTCGGCGCAATCGGTGAAAATTGCCATGCGCTCGCCGGGGGCGATTTCATCGCGTTGAAAAAAGGGCGTGTCACCGACCAGGAACTTGATCCGGCGCGGCACCTTGTCGGGATTCATGCACACGGCGTCGATGTCGTGGGAACGCAGCAACCGGCACAGGGCCACCTGGGAACCGATGCAATCCGCGTCGGGGCGCTGGTGACCGATGACGACCACCTTTTTGCCGCGCAACTCCGAAAGCAGCACGGCGAACCGGGCCGCAAACCGCGGATAATGCATCATGGCTTGCCCTCCTTGCGATCGATCTCGCCCAACAGGGTCTCCACCCGCAGCGTGCGGGGGGCATGGTCATCATGCACAAAGGTCAGCAGCGGGACGTGCCGGATGATCACGTTTTTCGCCAGCATCTCGCGAATCTCGTCGCGCCGGCCACGGATCCATTTGCCGGTCTTCTCAGCGGTCGCCGCGTCCCCCAGCACGGAGTAGTAGACCTTGGCCTCGCGCAGGTCGCCGGTGATCTCCACGCCGGTGATGGTGATCCCGACCGACTCGCTCGTGTAACGCTTGCGCAGGAACGCGCTGATTTCGCGCTGCAGCAGCTCGTTGACGCGGAGGAGACGGTTGGACATGGGATTTATGATTTACGATTTCAGATTTACGATTGTCCGGGGAATCATCCGGCACCGCGTGCTGGAGCGTGGGCAATCGTAATTCGTAAATCGTAATTCGTAAATTAAAGCGAAGCGCGCACCTTCTGGATTTCGAAACACTCGATGCGGTCGCCAGGCTGATAGCCGTCGAAGCCGTCGAGGCGGATGCCGCACTCAAGGCCGGCGCGAACTTCGTTGGCGTCGTCCTTGAAGCGGCGAAGCGTGCCGACCT
>DATCRM010000259.1:0-9540 GCA_036568985.1 Lacunisphaera sp.
CCCCGCCGGCGTCTACGTCCAGGTGAACTTCTCGGCTCCGGCCGCCGCTCCCGCCCAGCTCCACGAGCGCCTGCGGCTCAACGGCGCCGTCTATCGCGCGCTCGTCGAGAGCGTCTAAAGCGCGCTGCGCGCCGCCCTCCCATGGCCAATCTCAACAAAGTCATGCTCATCGGCAACCTGACGCGCGATCCGGAGCTCCGGGTCACGCCGAAGGGCACCGCCATCTGCACGTTCAGCATCGCGGTCAACCGCAAGTTCAAGGACGACAGCGGCGGCGAGCGCGAAGAGGTGACCTACATTGACATCGAGGCCTGGGGCAAGTCAGGCGAAAACATTTCCAAGTATTGCACCAAGGGCCGCCCGCTCTTCGTCGAGGGGCGTCTCCGCCTCGATCAGTGGGAGGACAAAACCACCAAGGAAAAGCGCAGCCGCATGAAGGTCGTGCTCGAGAACTTCCAGTTTCTCGGCGGCGGTCGCGGTGAAGGCGGTCCGGGTGGCGGCGAGGGTGGGGAAGCCCCCCGCTCCTACGCGCCCCGCGCCGGCGCCGCGCCGAAACCCTCGGCTCCCGCCCCGCAGGAAAATCTCGACGAAGACGTTCCGTTCTAAGCGCCCGTTTCTCCGCTCCCAACTTTATACAAAACACCCAACTCCGATCCGAAAATGGCTAACAGCGAAGTTCTCCTCCTCAAACCGGTCGACGGCCTCGGCGCCGAAGGCGACCAGGTCAAAGTCCGCGCCGGTTACGCGCGTAATTTCCTCCTGCCCCAGGGCATGGCGGTGCCGCTCACCGTGGCCAACCGCAAGCAGATCGAGGCGCTCAAGAAGGCCCGCGGCCTCCGCGAGGCCAAGGAACTCGACGGCGCCCAGGCGCTCGCCAAGCAGATCGAGAAGGCGGCCATCGCCATCGCGGTGAAGACGGGCGAAGGCGGCAAACTCTTCGGCGCGGTCACGACCCACGACATCCACGACAAGCTCGCGGCGGCCGGCATCACGGTCGACAAGCGCCGAATCCATCTCGGCCAGCCGATCAAGACCCTCGGCAAGCACGAGGTGAAAATCCGCCTGCACCCCGAGGTCAGCGTCGAGCTCAGCTTCGACGTTGTCTCCGAGAATCCGATCGAGCCCGCCGCGTCGTAACGTCCCCGCGACGTTCGACCCCGACCGGACATGGCTCTGACGCCCGCGATCTCCCGGCGCGAAAAGGCTGTGCCCGAACAGACGCTGCCTTCGGCCGCGCCGGATCGTTCCCCGCCGCACAGCGCCGAGGCGGAGGAACATGTCATCGCTTGCTGTCTGCTTGACGGCAGCGACACGATTGCGCGCTGCCTTGAGGCGCGGGTCGTCGCCGAGGCGTTTTATTTCCCGGCGAACCGGCTGCTGTTCGAGGTGATGCTCGAAATTTACCAGAAGAGTCCGCCGGTGACGCTCGAAGTGCTCGCGGAGGAGTTGAAGACCCGCCGTCAGCTCGACGCCATCGGCGGCTTTCCCTACCTGATGCAGGTCACCGGGAAGATCCCGACCACGGCTCACGCGGGCTATTTCATCGAGAAGGTGCGCGAAAAGCACCTTTTGCGCGAGTTGATCAAGACCGCCACCGGCGCCATCGAGCAGTCCTACAGCTTCACGGGCGGGCTGGAAGAGTTCGTGGACAAGATCGAGCAGGAGCTCTTCAAGGTCACCCAGGACCGGGTGAGCGACAGCGCGCAGGAGATCAAGGAAGCGATCAAGGACGCGAACCAGGTCATCGCCAAACTTCTCATGAAGAAGGGCGAGCTCACCGGCGTCAGTTCCGGGTTCAAGGATCTCGACGCGATGACTTTCGGGTTTCAGCGGCAGGAAATGATCGTGATCGCGGCCCGTCCCTCGATGGGCAAAACCAGCTTCGCGCTCAATATTGCCGAGGCCGCCGCCATGCCGAAGAAGGGTGACCCGGTGACCGTGTTGGTGTTTTCACTCGAAATGAGTTCGTCCCAGCTCGCCTTGCGCATGTTGTGCGCGCGCTCCCGGGTGAACATGAAGCTCCTGCGCGACGGCCTCGTCAGCCGCGACGGCCGCGAGGTCAATGCCCTCGGGCAGACGGCCGAGGAGTTCAAGCGCGCGCCCATCCTCATCGACGATTCCAGCAATCTCACGATCATGGAACTGCGCGCCAAGGCCCGCCGCATCCACGCCCGCAAGAAACTCGGCATGGTCATCGTGGACTATCTGCAGCTGCTGAACGGTTCCGATCCGCGCGCGCCGCGCGAGCAGCAGGTCGCCGAAGTCTCCCGTGGATTAAAGGCCTTGGCCAAGGAACTTGACGTTCCGGTGCTAGTCCTAAGCCAGCTTAACCGCTCCTCGGAAAAGGAAAACCGCACGCCCCGCCTGTCGGACTTGCGCGAATCCGGATCCATCGAGCAAGACGCCGACGTAGTGCTCATGCTTTCCCGACCCAAGGATGCCGACGAAAAATTCCAGACCGCAGCCAATGCGGCGGATTTAATCGTTGCCAAGCAGCGCAACGGACCGGTAGGTGATTTGAAACTGACTTTCATTCAAGAAATTACGCGCTTTGAAAACTTTACTCCGTAAACTGCTTACTCCGGCCCTCTTTGCCGTAATTTTCTCCCTCTTTGGGACTTCCGGCCTGCGCGCGCAGGCCGAGCTAGGCGGCCCGGAAGCTGCCCCCGCTGCGGCTCCTGCGCGCATCGGCACCATCACGATCAAGTTCGTCGGCATGGCCAATGTCAGCGAGCAGGTGGTTCGCGCCAACATGGTGCTGCGCGAGGATACCGAGCTGGACGAGGCGCTCATCGATCGCGACATCCGTTCGCTTTACCGCGCCGGCATTTTCGAGTTCATTGAGGTGAAGCGCGAGCAGCGGCCCAACAACGTCGTGAACCTCGTGGTCGAGGTCACGCCCAAGTTTCGCGTCCTGAACGTCAAATATGAGGGCAACAAGCAGGTGAAGGCCCGCCGGCTCGCCAAGGAGATCAAGACCGTTGCCAACGGCGCTCTCGACGAACGCCAGATCAAGGAAGACTCCCAGAAAATCTACGAGTATTACCAGAAGCGCGGCTACAACCAGGCGCAGGTGACCTACTCGATCGATCGGAATCGCTCCACCGGCTTCAGCACCGTCACCTTCAAGGTCCGCGAGGGCGACCGGGTCAAGATTGCGCTGGTCCGTTTCATCGGCAACGACCACGTCAAGGCCCGCCGCCTGCGCAAGGAGATGGAGACCAAGAAGTGGAACATGTTTTCCTGGCTTCTCGGCACGGGCCGGCTCAAGGACGACGACTTCGACGAGGATCTGAACAAGCTGCGCGATTACTACAAGGAACAGGGCTACCTCGACGTGGAAATTGCCGAGGACAAGGTCACCTTCGACTACCCGAAGCCCGGCAAACTCGTGATCACCATCCGCGTGAAGGAGGGCCGGCTCTACCGCATCGGCGACATCAGTTTCTCGGGCAACAAGCTCTTCCCGGAAGCCCTGCTCCGGCTGGTGCCACGCCAGCGCAAGGGCATGGTCTTTGTGCCCTCCAAACTCGACAAGGACGTCGAGAGCATCGAGGACTTCTACGGCCGCGGTGGCTACTTGCCGCCCGATACGCGCGTTCGTCTCGTCCGCAAGCCCAACCTCGTGACCGGCAACATCGATCTTGAATACCAAGTGACCGAGGGTGAGAGGATCCAGGTTGAATCCATCAAGATCGAGGGCAACACCAAGACCAAGAGCATCGTCATCTTGCGCGAACTCGTGCTCGGCCCCGGCGATATTTTTGATTCGGTGCGCATGAAGATCAGCAAGCTGCGCCTGGAGAATACCCGCTTCTTCGAGGATCCCGTGAATGTGACCGACGAGTCAACCAACATCCCCGGTCGTCGCACGTTGAAGATCGCCGTCACCGAGGCGCGCACCGGCAACCTCACGTTTGGCGCCGGTTTCAGCTCGCTCGAGAAAGCGGTCGTCTTCGCCGAGGTTACCCAGTCCAACTTCGACCTTTTCAACCGCCGCTCCTTCTTCCAGGGCGACGGCCAGAAGTTCCGCCTCAAGTTCCAGATCGGCTCGCAATCCAGCGAGGTGGTCATGGCCTTTGAGGAGCCTTATTTCCTGGAACGCGAGCTTGGCCTGGGCTTTCAGCTCTACCGCACGAGCTCCGACTACAACAGCTCGTTCTATGAGGAAATCCGCACCGGCGGCACCGTCTATGTGCGCAAACGCCTCTTCAACTGGCTGGAGTCCCAGCTCTCCTACACCTACGAAATCATCGACATTGCCAACCTCGATGCCACCGCGCCGGCCAGTATTCGCCTGCTGGAAGGCAAGACCGCCACCTCGCGTATCGGTCTGAATCTCACCAACGACACGCGCGACAAGATCATCAACACCACGCGCGGGCATTACGCCAACCTGGAGCTCTCGGTGGCCGGCGGTCCGTTGGGTGGCGACAACCATTACTACAAAGCCGAGTGGCGTGGTTCGAAGTTCTTCCCGCTTGCCGAATTCCAGGATCAGGTGCTCGCCGTTCTGGCCCGCACCGGCGTTGTGGACAGCTTCGGCGACAGCGCCAAGGAGACGACCAAAACAATCACCTCCACAACGGGCCAGCCGATCGTATTTGGACCCTATATTCCTGACGTGCCCTTCTATGACCGCTTCTTCCTCGGTGGACCTCAGGATCTGCGTGGCTTTGAATTCCGCGACGTCGGTCCCAGGTCCAACGGCGAACCGATTGGCGGCAAGACCTACGGTTTCTTCAGCTTGGAATACTCCTTCGATGTGGTGAAGCCCGTGCGCATGGCGTTTTTCTACGACGGTGGTTTCGTCAATGCCGACGCCTATGATTTCAGCCCGGTGGACTACAACGACAACTTCGGCATTGGTCTCCGTCTCTTTGTGGCCGGCGCGCCGCTCAGCCTTGATTTCGGCATTCCGCTTACCACCGACAAGTTCAACAAGAAGGGCAACCAGTTCAACTTCTCCTTCGGTACCCGTTTCTAAATTTCACCACCATCACCCCCACTATGAACAAGCTCATTCGCAACCTCATCACCCTGGCCGCCTTTTCGGCCGGTTCCACCGCCCTGCTCGCGCAGCCGGCCGTGAAGCTGGTCGTCGTGGAGATGGCCAAGGTTTACGACAACCATTTCAAGACGGAGGAGGCCAACGCCAAATTCCGTGACGCCGAGTCCAAGGCGCAGGAACAGATCGAGGAGATGAAGAAGCAGGGCCAGATGCTCGTGGATGAGTACAAAGAGCTCGACGAGCAGTCGAAGAACACCCTGCTCACCGCCGAGGCGCGGGCCAAGGCCCAGTCCGACAGCCAGAAGAAGCTCGAGGACATCCAACGCAAGCAGGCCGACGTGCAGCAATTCGTACAGAACACGCAGCGTTCGCTTCAGCAGCGCATCAAAACCCACCGCGACCTGCTGCTCGAGGAGATCAGCAAGGTCGTAACCGACATCGCGAAAAAGCAGGGCGCCACCCTCATCCTCGACAAGTCCGGCCCGACTCTCTTCGGCATTCCCGCCGTGCTCTACGCCGATCCGGCGTACGACATCACCGATGCCGTTTTGGCCGAGGTGAACAAAGACCGCCCGGCGCCGGCTCCGGCCGCTGCGGCCCCGTCCGCTCCTGCCGCCAACCAATTCACGGTGCCGAATACCGCACCCAAGCCGGCGACACCCGAGCCCGCCAAGAAGTAACAAGATTTCTTGCCAAGCCCTGTTCCACCGAACAGGGCTTTTTTGTGCTCATATCCCGGTATTATCCCGCCGACGAGTCGCACCAGCCGGAGCGGCGCTGAGTCATCCGCCTGTATTTTGATGCCCGCCCTACACACCCCGTCGCTGCGCGCCACCCCTCTTCATCGAGGGGACTTGAAGTATCGCTGCTGGAAATCCCCTCTGGAGAGGGGTGCCCGACGGGCGGAGTGTGGAGTAAACGTCCCTCAACCGGTGAAATATTTACGTTAATCCCATGCAGGTCTCCTACACCCCCGCCGAAATTGCCGCCATAGTGGGCGCCGAGCGCACCCAAGGCACGACGACCCGCCTCGTGACCGACATCGCCTCGCTCTCCGCGGCGCAACCCGGCGACCTCTCCTTCCTTGGCAACGCGAAGTACCGCACCCAAGTGCCCGGCAGCTCCGCCACCGTGCTCCTGCTACCGCTCGATTATCCGGGTGCGCCGCAATCCGACCAGGTCTTTCTTTACGTGGACAACCCATCCGCCGCGTTGGCTCGCTTGTGCGCCCGGATCGAGCAGGCCCTGTGGCCTCGGCCGGCCCCGGGCATCCATGCCAGCGCGGTGGTCGCGCCCTCCGCGCAGGTGGATGCCTCCGCTCACATCGGCCCTCTCTGCGTCGTGGAGGATGGCGTGCACATTGGCGCCGATTGCGTCCTGCAGGCCTCGGTTTTCGTCGGTCGCGACGCGCGCATCGGCGAAGGCTGTTTCATCATGCCGGGATGCGTGGTCGCCACCACCTGCTCATTGGGCAATCGCGTGCGGCTGCAGCCGGGGGTGGTGATCGGTTCCGACGGCTTCGGTTATGAATTCGTCAAGGGACGGCACGAAAAGGTGCCCCAGATCGGCACCGTCGTCATCGGCGACGACGTTGAAATCGGGGCCAATTCCACCTTGGATCGGGCCCGGTTCAGCCGGACGGTGGTGGGGGAGGGCACCAAGATAGACAATCTGGTTCAGATCGCCCACAACGTCACCATCGGCAAGCACTGCATCCTTTGCTCGCAGGTCGGCATTTCCGGCAGCACGACCTTGGAAGATTACGTCATATTGGGCGGCCAGGCCGGGATCGGCGGCCATATCACCTTGGGCAAGGGCAGCAAGGCGGGCGGCCAGGCGGGCGTCAGCACCGATTTGGCGCCCGGCTCCTACGTCAACGGCACACCGGCCTTGCCCTACCTGCTGGAGCGACGCCTCGCCATCCTGCACCAGCGGCTGCCCGACCTCTTCAAGCGCGTCGAGCGCTTGGAGCAACAGCCAGAATAGACTTCCCGCTCGCCCCCATCTCCGCTACCCAAGCGGCCTACATGAGGGACACGAAGCTCAAGATCTTTTCCGGCTCTTCCAATCGCGCGCTCGCAGAGGAAATCTGCCAGGCCATCGGCGTTCCGCTCGGCGACGCCACCGTGAAGTGTTTCCCGGACGGGGAATCCTTCGTGAAGATCAACGAGAACATCCGCGGCGCCGATGCCTACTTCATCCAGTCGACCTGCCCGCCGACCAACCATCACCTGATGGAGCTGTTGATCATGATCGATGCCGCCAAGCGCGCGTCGACCCAGCGCATCACAGCGGTCATTCCGTTCTACGGCTACGCTCGCCAGGACCGCAAGGATCAGCCCCGCGTTCCGATCACCGCCAAGCTCGTCGCCAATCTGCTCATGGCCGCAGGCGCCAACCGCGTACTCGCGATGGACCTGCACAGCCAGCAGATCCAGGGTTTCTTCGACATCCCGGTGGATCACCTCTTCGCCTCGCCGGTCTTCTTCCAATATCTCGCCTCCAAGCGGAGCAACAACCTGGTGGTCTTTTCGCCCGACGTCGGCGGCATGAAGATGGCCGCCGCCTACGCGGACATCCTTGGTGCCTCCCTCGGTCTCGTCGCCAAGAAGCGCGTCAATGCCAGCACCGTTGAGGCCATCAACATTGTCGGCGAGGTCGCCGGTTGCGACGTGCTGCTGGTCGACGACATCACCGAGACGGCCGGCACCCTCACCGCCGCCGCCAAAATTCTCAAGGACAATGGCGCGAAGAGCATCCGGGCTGCCGTCAGTCACTGCGTGCTCAACGAGATCGCCTACGAACGGCTCAAGACCGGCCTGATTGACGAGCTCATCACGACCAATTCCGTGCCGATCGACACCCGCGGGCTGCCGATCACGGTGCTGAGCATCGCGCCGCTCTTGGGCGAGGCCATTCTCCGCATCAACACCAACGAGAGCGTCACCAGCCTTTTCAAAATCAAGGGCTTCTGAGGGTCATCTGTGTCGCTGGCGGAACCGGCCCAACTGGTTAGTGTCTTTGCTCGCACTTCTTTTCCATGAAAATCCAGAAAGCCTTTGCCCTCGTCTTGGTCACCACCCTTGCCGGCCTCTCCTTCGGGCTCATCGCCGCCGAGAAAAAACCGGCCGCTGCGCTTAAGCTGCCGAATTTGAAGGTCGATAACTCGGCCGTCAGCGAGACCAAGTCCCCGCTGGTCACGAGCTACGCTGACGTGCTCGAAGCCATCCGCCCCGCCGTCGTTTCCGTGTATTCGAGCAAGACCGTGCGCGAGCAGGTGCCGGAGATTTTCCGGCAGATGGGCGCCCGGGGTCGCGAACAGATCCAGCGCGGACTCGGTTCCGGCGTCATCGTTTCCGCTGACGGCTACATCATCACCAATAACCACGTCGTCGAAGGCGCCGACGAGTTGAAGGTCCAGCTCAACGACGAACGCGAACTGACCGCCAAGCTCGTCGGCACGGATCCCAAAACGGATGTCGCCGTGATCAAGATCGAGGCCGAGAACCTGCCGACGGCCACTCTCGCGGACAGCGCCAAGCTCCGCGTTGGTGATGTTGTGTTCGCCATCGGCAACCCCCTCGGCGTCGGCCAGACGGTCACGATGGGCATCGTTTCCGCCACCAGCCGCAAGGTCGGCATTCTCGAGGAGGTTCAGGGTTACGAGGACTTCATCCAGACGGACGCCGCTATCAACCAGGGCAATTCCGGCGGTGCGCTCATCGACGCACGCGGCCGTCTCGTTGGCATCAATTCCGCCATTCTCTCCACGTCGCAAGGGAACATCGGCATCGGTTTCGCCATTCCGGTCAACCTCGCGAGTTCCATCATGCACAGCCTGATCGAGACCGGCACCGTGGCTCGCGGTTACCTGGGCGTGTCGAGCAGCGTGCTCACCCCCGATCTGGCCGAGGAGTTCAAGCTGCCTAAGGACACGAAGGGCGTGGTCATTGCCGATCTGAATCCTGCGGACGGTCCCGCGGCCAAGGCCGGCCTGAAGCGTGACGACATCATCATCGGGATCAACGGCCACGCGGTGACCAGCGGTGACGATTTGCGCATGCTGGTGGCGCAGATTCTGCCCGGCACCAAGGTCACGGTGAAATACATCCGCGATGGCAAGACGGACACCAAGGAAGTCACCCTCGGACAGCGTCCCGACGACAATCCTTCCAGCGGGGAGTGGCTTCCCGGCGTGAAGGTCGAGCCGCTCACCGGTGAATTGCGTCGTGAATACCGCATCGACAACGACGTGGACGGTATCGTCATCACCGCGATGGATGACAATTCGCCTTACCAGGACAAATTCATTCCGGGCGCGGTGATCATCAGCGTGAACCGCGAACCGGTGACCGATCTGGCCTCGGCCAAGCAGCTGCTCCGCCCCGGCCGCAATCTGGCTTTCGTGTACTACCGCGGCGGCTACCGCTATATCACCTTCATCAACCGGTGAACGCAGCCGGTTGAAATCATAAAGGCGCACCATCGGGTGCGCCTTTTTTTGGCTCTGCAAAATGGAGGCGGGACTA
>DATCRM010000260.1:0-2429 GCA_036568985.1 Lacunisphaera sp.
AAGCCCACTGGAATTGCTTTTGCCCTGTACCCTGTGTCCGATGTCGCCCGCGCGCGGAAATTCTACGAACAAATCCTCGGCCTGAAGGTCTGCGCCGAGATGGAGTTTTCCCCGGGACATTGGTGGATCGAATACGACGCGGGTGGCCCGAGTGCGATCGCGATCACGAACTTCAAGTCGCCGGGGACCAACCCCACGCCGAGTCCGGGCGTTGCGCTGGAAGTGACGAACCACGACGAAGCACTCGCGGCGGTGAAGGCGGCGGGTGTCGCCATCACCTGGGGTCCGAACGAGTTTCCCGTCTGCCGGTGCTTCGGGGTCAAGGATCCGGACGGCAACGACCTCTTTATCCACCAGCGCAAATCCGCCGCCTGACCCGCGGTTTTCGCCGCCCGGCCAATCCGACGGCACCTTCGCTTCATCTTCCTGATCAATCCACCCAGCTTCCATGCAAACCCGGCTTCTCACTCTCACTCTCGCCGCGCCGCGCGCGACGGCTTTCAATTTTCTGGCCGACATCGAAAATCTTCCCAACTGGACCGGCGGCTTCTGCGAATGGATCGAGCTGCACCGCGAGGGCTGGTGGGCCTACACCGCGCTCGGTGAACTGGCTGTCGACACCAAGGTGGACGACATCGCCGGTGAGATCGACCTGTGCCTCCGCCATGTTTCGGGCTGGACGCTCGTGGTCCCGCTGCGGGTGCGCACGGACGGTGACGGCGGCGCGATTGTCAACGCGGCCTGCCGCCAGGCGCCCGGCATGACGGACGACGATTACGAGCAGCTGTTTGATTCGTTGCTCACCGGCCTGCGCGGATTGTCCGTGAAGTTCCAGCCGGAGCTGGCGGTGGCGTGAATCAGGGGTGGGCGGACAAATACACCCCGTCGCTTCGCGCCGCCCCTCTTCATCCTGATCCATGCAGTAAGGAACCACGAATGGACACGAATTCACACGAATCCAGGGTGAGGGTTGTCCAGACCGGACCGCTGACCTCATGCCACCACCTGGTGATCGGAATCGAGGCTTGGTTTTTCATTCGTGTCCCTTCGTGGTTGAACTGAGTCGTTCCGGCTCAAGAGGGGATCTCACTCTGCGCAGCCGAAGTCCCCTCTATGAAGAGGGATGCCCGACAGGGCGGGGTGTGTAGGGTTTCGTGGCCCCGTTCGTCGCACACTTGGGCGCCCCAAGATGCGCCCCTGCGGGAGGCAACAAACTCACTCCACCGGCTCGACCGTGACCTCGACCTTCAGGATGGGCGAGTAGCTGCCGGTGAAGACGCCGCGGGTGGGGCTGACGTCGGCGTAGTCGCGGCCGCGCGCCACGACGATGTGTCCGGCGGCGGCGAAACAGGAATTGGTCGGATCATAGTCCACCCAGCCAACTTCGGGCACGTAGACCGAAACCCAGGCGTGCATCGCATCGGCGCCGCGCAGGCGCGGCTGTCCCGGCGGCGGTGAAGTCAGCAGATAGCCGCTGACGTACGCCGCGGGCAGGCCATGCTGGCGCACGCAGCTCAGAAACAGGTGGGTGAAATCCTGACAGACGCCGCGTTTGTTCTCCAACACCTCGCCGAGGGGGGTGCTGACGTCGGTCGCGGCGGGATCGAAGGTAAACGTTGCCGCGAAGCGCCGGCCGAGTTCCTCGATCCACGCGAGCGCCGGCATGGCAGGGGCGAGGTCGCCGGCGAGCGTGGCGGCGGCCGGCAGGAACGGCACATGCGTCGTGGCGCAGAGATATTGCTCCAGCAGACAGCCTTCGCCGGATTGGATGGAGTGCCGGACACGGTCGCGCGATTCGGCGAACGAAGGACTGAGGCCGGGCAAAGGCAGCGGCGGAGCGTCGCGGCGGACGACGGCGCGGCTGATGATCGCGAGCTCGCGGTGCGGCTCGCGCACCGAAAAATAATGCCGGGTGTTGCCGAAGAAATCCTGGCGCGTGGAAAGATCGGGAGCGGGCGGGCTCAGCTCCAGTTGGAAGTCGAGGCATTCCTGCGCGGGTTCCTCGCGGGGCTGCAACTGCAGCATCTGCCACGCCGCCCCGGCCGGGGCGGCGTGCTGGTAGACCGTTTCGTGCGTGATGCGGTAGTCAGGCATCAGAAGGAAGGGTGAAAGTGAGAGTGAAAGGGAAGGGAATCGTTCTCTTAATCGTTCTCGTTATCTAAGCTCGGGTTTGGACGGAGGAGAGAACGATTAAGATTAGGAGAACGAGAACGATTTAGTCCGGACATTGCACGGGTTGGTGGACGTTCACCCTGCACACCCCGGCGCGGAGCGCCACCCCTCTTCATCCGGAACGATGCAGTCGGGGCGGGTGGTCGGGCACGTCCCTGTGCCCGTTTCGGAGGGCATCGAGCCACGCGCACAGGGACGTGCGCGGCCACCTTTCGGTATCGCAACTTTCAGAGCTACTTTGCGCGCCGATTGCATCG
>DATCRM010000261.1:0-6014 GCA_036568985.1 Lacunisphaera sp.
CGAGGCGCGAGGCCTTGGCCTTGGTCTGCACCCGTTCAAACGCCGGGATCGCGATCGCCGCGAGCAAACCGATGATGACCACGACAATCATGATCTCCACGAGCGTGAAACCCATGGCCGGGTCGCGATGCGAACGCGCGCGGTCGCGCTGCGCGAAAACGGAGTCATCGGGACGAGCGTGCATGGGCCGGCCTTGAGGCCCCGGGAAGCTAGCGGCGCGCGGCCGTAAGACGAGTGAAGATTTCACCGCAATTGGACGCCGTCGGGCAGCCTTGCCTGATCGGCTGGAAGATCCCAACGTCCGCTAGCGGCGAAACGGGCTTTGGCTCGGCGGTCCGCAACTCAGCAATCATCCCAGAAGCGCGAGCAAGCTCGCTGCCCACAGGGATGCGGGCCCTCCATTTTGCGAATCCAGTGGCGCGTCCAAAAAAAAGGCGGCCGCGCGGTTTTCCGTGCGGCCGCCCGAATTGAAGTCAGATCACGGTTGCCCGTTTCCTGACCGGGTCACCTGTTCTTCGTCTTGGCGCTGACCGTGCTGGAGTAGGCACTGGCACCGCTGGCGTTGGTCGCCCGCACGCGGAAGTAGTACGTGGTTCGGGCGGTCAGACCGGTGGCCGAGGCACTCGTGACGTTCGCGCCCAGCGTCGTGGTCACCAGGTTGGCGGTGAAGGCCGAGTTGTTCGACCGCTGGAGCTCGAAGTTGACCTCGTTGGACGAGTTGTCCGCCCAAGTCAGGTTAATCTGGCTGGCGGACACCGCCGATGCGGCGAGGCTGCTCGGGGCGGTCGGGATGCCGCCGCCACCGCCGGAACTGAAGGTCATCTTGTTGAAGTTCCAGGCGCTGCCATCAAAGACCACGCGCAGCACATGCTGGCCGGCAGTCAGATTGATGCCGGAAGCAGTGACGTTGGTCCAGGTTTGCCAGCCGCCGGTATTCGGCACCGTCACGAAGGCGGCAACGGTGACGCCGTCGACCTGCAGCGAGAACGTGCTGCCGGTCGTGGCCGAAGCGGCGCGGACCACAAGGTTATAGCTGCCGGTCGCAGCGACATTCGCCGTGTATTCCAGCCATTCGCCGGTATCAGCCCAGCCCACGTTGTAACCGCCGCCGGTGTCGGTGCACGTTTCCACGTCCACGTCGTCATCGGTGCGGTACTGTCCGCCCGAGTTGCCCACGGAGGTGTCGTGGTAGGCAAAACTTTCGCCGCCCACGTCGTAGTTCTCGCCTTCGATGACGCCGGGGATCGCCCAGGCCGTCCCACCGTACGGGCCCTGCGGCGGCGCCGAGGGTGTGGCCTGAACCTGCGCACTCGCCGCCGAGGCATTGAACGTACGGTCCACGGCCGTCACGGAGTAGGTGTAGGTCGTGCCGTTGATCACGTCGGTGTCCGTGTAGTCGCTCGTGGTGGTCAAGGCGATCGGGACCTGATTGCTGGGGCTCGTGCCGCGATAGACCCGGTAGCCCTTCAGGTCGGAGGCCGAGACATCGTTCCAATTCAGGGCGACGGTCCGGTAGCTGGCCGTGGCCGCGAGTCCGGTCGGCACCGGCGGCGGCGTGACGTCGCCCGTCGGTGACGGGATTCTCACCATCATCATGTTGTTCGCCGGCAGGGTAACGCTGAAGCTGCTGCCGGTGGCGATCGACTGCGCCGGGAACGACGCCGCGACCAACGGATTCGGACCGGCCACGCCGTTGATGCTGAGATCGTTGTTATCCCGGCCATTGTTGGTACCGCCCGCTACGGTCACGCCGGCCGGTGCGATCAGCCAGCTCTGACCGGACGTTGCGCCCGTGAAACCGGAAATATTGATCGTCGCCGTTTTGCTCGTCGTTTCGGAATTGTTGACCATGAAGAGCGTCAGGGCTCCGGTCGCATCCTTGGCGGCATACGCCCGCACCGCCGAATCGGAGCTCGAGGCCTGGACCATGTCGCGCCCGAAATAGTGCACCATCAACGGGTGCGCCCACCACACCGGGTTCACCCGCCAGGTGCTGTTGTCCAGTTCCGCCTGCGACCAGGCGTTGGCGATTTCCCAACCGTTCCTGCACATCTCCAGAATGTACTGGGTGTGGAACATGGCGTTTACGTAAGCCTTGGTGCGTTGATACAACGGTGAGTCGAGGTCGCCGACATCATATTCCGTCATGGCATACTTGACCTGCCCGACGTATTGGGAACCGATGGCGGCGGAGACCATCGCATTCAGCTGCGACGTGAAGACGGCGATGTTGTTCACATCCGTGCTGAGGAGCGTGGAATTGTACGACGCCGGTTGTCCGCTGCTGGGATATTGGTGAATGATCAAGAAATCGGGGACCGCGCCCTTGGCGGAAGCGGCCCGCAGCAGGTCGTAGGTCCAACGGCCCGTGAACCAATCATACAGACCGTTCGTATCGGCCTCATAGGCCACGGCGCCGATCTTGATGTTCGGATTGGCGGCCTTCATCGCGAGATGAAAATCGGCATAGTAGTCTCCGTAGTACGTGCCGTTGATCCCGGAAAACCAGCCGGTCTCCCACGGCCCGTAGACCTCGTTGCCGATTTCCCAGTATTGGGCGGTCACGGACCGGGCGGTCTGATCCTGCACCCAGGCCACAGCCGCATCGACGGCGGCCTGGTGGCCGTGGGCAATGGCATTGCCGGCGACATCCTGGTACCAGACGCCGGGAAAATTCACGATCGGCTGGAACGACGGCGGGGTCGTCTGACCGGGCTCGTTGAGGGCGTTCAGCAGGTTCAGGAATTCCTGGTAGCTCACCTTCCAGGCGGCCGAGCCGTACGGGCTGTTCAGTTCTTCGATATCACTCCACAGATGGCCGTCGGCCCACGAGCCGCCGATGATCCGCTGGGTCTTGCGGCCGGAAGCCTTCATCAGGGCGTTGAACTTCGCGTTGTTACCGTCCTGGGTGCCGTCCCATGCCTGCAAATTTCCCCCGTACATGGTCATCGGGATGGTGCGGATGGGCGACGAAGCATTCACGGTAATCACCTGGGCAACGGCTGCCATGGGAAGCACAAGGAGGCTTACCACGAGAGCGAGAACGGCCGAGAGGCAGTTCGTGGGAAACGCGAGCGGGAGAATCGGCCCGTTGCGTTTCGTAGCATACATGTTGGCTGGTTTCATCTTCGGAGTGGCATGAGCGCCGCCGCGAACCCTTGCGGACTCGCGAAGGCGGGCGCATGCCGGAGTGGTTGGTTGTTTTGGGGTCCGTCCGTGGAAGCGGTTTCGAGGTAATTTGAACGGGGTGGTTGGGGTCGGACGGAAAACAGGCGAACCGGTCTCGGTATGGAGGGGACTGGCACGGTCGTGCGTCGGGGAAAAGCCACCCGACGCGCAGTCGGTTCAAAAAAGAGGAGGACGAAAAGTTGGGGAAGGGTCGTGAAAGTCGGTGGCCCGCCAGGGCACCGCGAGAGGGGTGAGCGCAGGGCTTTTCAGGACAACGGATGCAATGAGGGTGGGACGGCACGATTGCGCGCCGGGCAGGCTTTTCTGGGGGTAATTGGGGCTGCTCCACCGAGCGGAGCGTCCAGATACTACCAGCGCTTCCCGAAGCGCGCATGTCCTCAAAACACACGTCATACGGGTCACCGCATGGCGACCACGCCGAACACACCAGGTCTCAACTCTCGGCTCTGCTCGCAGGACCTGGACGCGGGCCAAGCCATCTTGATCGCGCGCAGCTGGTTCGGGTGCCGGAGCTCATGCTCGGCACCGCCGATGTTCGGTGTCGGGTCGGCGTGCCGACGGCAATTCCGACCGAAGCGAGGAGCGGCCATGGGTTCATCACCCCGTCACCCTTGGCACGCGCTTATCATTGGGGATCCCAAATTACCATCTCTTGGCCAGGCCCGAATTTCATGTCCGGCGAGGCACCATCCGTTCGTTGAGATTGGTAACCCCTCAGACAAAAAGAATCACCTTATGAGAAAGATCAGAATCTTCGAACACATCTCGCTGGATGGCGTGATTGAGCACGACGGCGGTTATGCGTACGGCGCGTGGACGATTCCCTATCGCACGCCGGCTGGAATGGCGCTCGTCCTGGAGGCCTACGGCACGGGCTTCGACCTGCTGCTGGGCCGGCACACGTATGATCTCTGGTCCGGCTTCTGGCCGAAGGCCGGAAATAATCCGATGGCGAACGCCTTGAATGCCGCGACCAAGTACGTCGCAACCCACCGCCCGGACAGCCTCGCCTGGGGTCCGGCGAAGGACTTGGGCGCGGATATCGTGGAGAGGATTCGTCACCTCAAGACGGAAGAAGGGCCGGACCTGATCGTCTCGGGTAGTTCGACGCTGACGTCCATTCTACTCGGACATGGTCTGGTCGACGAAGTGGTGCTGATCACCTACCCGGTCCTGCTGGGACAGGGTAAACGCTTATTCTCGGACAAGATTGACGCCCGCGAACTCGCCTTCGTCAGCTCGAAAGCCACGCCGACCGGCGTGCTCCTCAACACGTATCGCCACGTTGGCGCGCTGCGGAAGTAGTCTTCCGTCCCGGCTAGATCGCGTGGGAACGGTATAGGGAGAAACGGGCCTTGGTCTTGGGCTCTATTTGGTTGCTCAGGCGGGGCGCCGTCGAGGTGTCTTGGACGAGGCCGAACGGATGACCACCGGGCCGCGGCCGGTGGGCGCGAACGGGACGCGATTGCGGGCGAGGGCTTCGTCGATCAGGCGCGCAACCGGCGGGCGGGCGATGGTGGACGCCCCTTCCAGCTGGATCCAGCGCGCCTGCGCGCCGGAACCCTCCAGCAGTTTTTCCGGATCCGACAGTCCCTTGGCCTGATTGAGGTACAGCCTCACGCCGTCGGCGCTCCCGCGAAGCGCAAGCACGCCTTCGTATCCGTGTCCGCTCGGTGAATAGCTGATGACGAAGCAATCGCGATACTCATACACCATCTCATGGGCAGTGGGCAGGCGCTTCCGCAGCGACTGTCGCATGGCGCGAACGAGCCGAACATGCGCGGGCGCGAACTTGTCGACCAGCGTGCGTATCTGGGCTTCGGCCGAGCGGCGCTCCATCATGGACTGGGGTTTTAGCGGTGACTGGCTCATGCTTTGAAGGGTTGCCTGAGGTTGATGGCGATCGGGTTTGATCACGATGGGTGAAGTTTCGCCCACTCCTTCAACGAATGAGAGGGCTAGATTCGGACAACCGTCAGGGATCGAGGAGGAAACGGAGGGACCGGAGTCTCCGAGCAGGGTTAACCACAGACGGAGGCTTTGCGGAGATGGCGAAGCAACACTCAGAAGACACAGAAGGAATACCTCTTTGGCAAAGGTCTGGGGTCGGTTCGGTGTATTCTGTGGCTTCTGTGGTTAATCAAATCCGTGGGCGGGAGGGATCGGAGAACGAGCCGGAGATCTGTATGCTCATAGAAATACGGTAACCTCCGTCTCCGTTCCCATGGCTTTCTCTCGTGAATGCTTCGAAATCCAGCAGTTTGGCCACAAAAAGGCACAAGAATTCACAAAAAGAAAAACCCTGCCTTGGGTCAATCCGTGCCCATCGGTGTGATCCGTGGTGCTTCGTAGTTAAAAACGCCTCGCCCAAAAAACCGGGTAACCCCGACGGATCCTCCCGGTCGATGTAGGGGTGAGCCTGCGTCGCCCCATTTCCCGGCCTGTTGCTGCGATCGTCATCGCGGCGACCGCGTTGCTGGGCTTGGGCGGATGCCACACGCCGCCGGCGAAGCCGGGGAGTGCCGCCGCATCGCCCAAGCCAAACTTCGGCCCACCCATGCAGGACACCCGCACCGAGGCGGTCATCCAGCAGATGGAAATGGATTATAACGCGGCCAAGAACTCCCGCCCCACCTACCAGCACATCGCGGAAGCCGAGAAGAAGGCCCAGGAGCAAGCGCGAGCGGAAGCAGCGAAGAAGGCGGAAGCGGAAAAGAAGGCGACGGAGTCCGAGAAGTAAAGATCCTCGGGGCAAGCCCCGAGGCATTTCAGAAATGGAGGCAGGACTATCAGTCCTGCGAGGCGCAGGCCGCGCTCTTTCCCAA
>DATCRM010000262.1:0-20391 GCA_036568985.1 Lacunisphaera sp.
CGAACAGGAACGGCGGGCGGTGGGGAATGAGTTTTTCGACTTCGGTCACGGGAAAATCAGGCGTGGGCGGGAGTGGCGGTGCGTTTGCGGGCGGTGACGAACTTGTCGACTTGGTTGGCGACAATCACGCCGTAATTGATCGTTCCGAGCCAGCCTGACATGATGATGCCGACGGACCCGGCATGATAGAGGCCCGGCAGCTGATTGGGCAGATCCATGGAAATTTTCAGCCCCTCGAACTTGGTGCCGAATGACGTGCCGTTCCAATGCTTGGTGTAGTATTCGATGGTGCGCGGCGTGGCGGCTTCCATCCAGTCGATCTTGGTGCGGACGCCGGGAATGAATTTTTCCAACGAGGCAATCGACTCGTCGATCAGGCGTTGCTTCTCGACGGCATACTGCTCCTCGCTGAGCGCCTTCCAGTCCTCGTAACGAGCATTGATGGAGACGACGACGGTATAGCGATCGGTGCCCGGACGCGTGTCCGGATAGTACATCGAGAAGGTCCGGCTGGTGGTGCGCAGGTCCACCAGCTTTTCGCTCGAAAATTTCGGTTCGTCCGAGGTGAACACGAGGTCGCCGATGTGCGGCAACGTCTCGCCTTTCCTGATGCCGAGATAGACCTGGCACGAGCTGCTGTTCACGCGCACGGCCTTGGTCTGCGCCACGAAGTCCGGGGGGAAGTTTTCCTCGCCACCGAGTCGCAGCACCGTGTTTTTGATGTTGGAATTGGACAGCACGGCGTCGCACCGGATCGTGCGGCCGTTGGCGATGACGCCCGTGACAACCTTCCGGCCGTCACGTTCCTCCGTGAGCACTTTCTCGACCAGCACATGCTTGCGCAGATCCACGCCGTTCTTCCTCAACTCGGCGGCCATCTTTTTCACCAGCACATCGGTGCCGCCCTGGAAGGTGTAGACACCTTTGCTCATGAAATTGGAGAACACGATGCCGAAGGTGATGGCGGGATCGTCCATCGTGGAGCCGTTGGCGTAGGCGATGGGCTCCATCAGCAGGCGCTTCACGTCGTCGCGGCCCGGGAAGTAGCGCTCGAACATCTGCCCCGTCGTCTCCGGGTTGTTGTCGTAGAAATTCATCGCCCGCAGGTCGGTGAAGAACCGTTCCACGGTCTCGGCCGGCACTTTGAATTTCTCCACGAGCTGGCGGGTGAAATCCTCGCGGTCGAAGGTGGTGTCGATCTGGAATTGCGGGTTGATGAACCGCACGCCCTTGAGCTGCACGATCGAGTCGGCGATGTCCTGGCTCCAATACTTCCGCACCGACTTGATCATCCCGATGGGAAACCCATGCAGCGAGATATCAAAGATATGTCCGCCCCGGCGGGTAAACCAGGTGGCGAGGCCGCCCAGCTGGTAGTGATGCTCGAGCAGTAGCACTTTGTGTCCGCATTTAGCGAGCACGTTGGCGGAGGTCAGTCCTCCGAGTCCACTGCCGATGACCACCACGTCGTAGTGGTCATCAATGTCTTTGAGCCAGTCGTAAGCCATGAAAGGGGGCACATGTGAGTGAGCCCCCGCGAAAAGCGCAACTCAGAGTTTGAGTCCGCGCAAATACTTCAGGCTGTCGGGAATACAGACGAGCGGCGTGGGCGTTTCGTCCTCGATCAGAAAGTGCTTCACGCCCACTTCCTCGCCGGTCTTGAGCACCGCAGGCCAGTCGATCTGGCCGGTGCCGACGGTGACGTTATCAATCGGCGGCGCCCCACCGGTGGACAAACCCGTCATGGCACCCTTCCGGATGTCTTTCACGTGCATGAGCGCCCAACGGCTGCCGTATTTGCGGAGCAGTTTGACCGGGTCCTGTCCGGCGTGGACGACCCAGAAGACGTCCATTTCGAAACTCAGAAACTCCGGCTTGGTTTCCGCGGCGATGACCTCAAAGGCGGTTTTCCCGCCTTCGCTGGCGAGGGGCACAAACTCAAAGCCATGCGGATGGAGGCCGTAGGTGATGCCTTCGGCGCGGAACGCGGCGCCCCATTTGTTGAAATCGGCCGCCGCTTTGTGCGCGAGCTCGGCTGTCAGGCCGTCTTTGCCATGGGGAATCCACGGGGTGACGACATACTTCACGCCGAGGGTCTTGGCGGTTTGGATCGCGCCCGGCAGATCCTTTTCCAAAGCTTCGTAACCCATGTGCGCACCGACGGGTTTCAGGCTGCGGTCGTTCAACAGTTTCATGAAATCCGCCACGGGCAGGTTGCCGGTGCCGGCGGTTTCGATCTCGGTCAGGCCGTAGCTTTTCACCAAATCCAGGGCAGCGGGCAGGTCGGCTTTCACCTGGTCGCGCAAACTCCACATCTGAATGCCGAGGTGATCGTGAAAGTCGGCCGCCAGTAATGCCAGCGACGGAATGAATGAGGCCACGGCAACGAGGAAACAACGGGATGTTTTCATGGGGGTATGGGGATTAAGTTGTCACGTCCCGCTCTTTTGCAAGATGTGATAGTTGGCCATGGAGATGCCACTGAGCATGGCGCCGATGATGCCGAGGAAACCCTGGTCGGTGCCGCAGAGGTAGAGATTGCTGAGGTGCGTGCGGCCATCCTTCACCTTGCGCGGGGCGCCGTAGATCGCGCCATTCAGGTGGCCGGTGAATTTCTTCACGGTCCGGGGCGTGAACATGTCCGTGGTGACGAGGTTCGCCGCGAGAACCGAATCGGCGACCGGCGGCAGGAAACGCCGGGCGCTTCGCTGCATTTCACCCAGCCAGTGTGCTTTGGCGCCCTGATAATCGGGCTCGGACAGTGAGGCCCATTTTTCGTAATTTGCCAGGCAGGTCACCCGAAACAATCCCTCGGGCAGTTCAGCGCCGGCGTAGTCGAAGTTATTGGGAAAACAGATGACACCACTGCGGGGATCTACGAGGCCGGTTGCCCGGGAGTAGTCGAACCGCCCGGAGTCGTTGAAGAAAATGATCGTGTCCTCGCCCCACCCCCAAGCCGCCGGCGGCTGCTTGAAGACGGAGATGGTTTCCACAAACGACAGGGCACCGGTGTTCGTCTCGGCCTCGGCCGGATGCGCGGGTTCGCACGCGCGCATCGTCTCGGGATAGCCGATCGATGAAATCACGTGGTTCGCCGTGATCTCGGTGCCGTCGTCGAGCTTGAGCGCCGCCGCCCTGCCCTCGCGTTCGATGATCTTCGCCACGCCGCACTTCATCCGGCGCTCGCCGCCGGCTTGCCGGTATTTTTCCAGCAATACGCGGATGATCACTCGCACGCCCTCGAGCGGCCGGGCGAAGCCTTCGAGAAAGAGCGCCTTGAACATGATGACAAACTGGCCGAATTCCATGTCCCGTTCCTGCGCGCTGCCGTAATACATCACCGGGCAGAAAATCATGTCAGTCAGCAAGGAGTCGGTGATATGCCGGGCCACGACCTCGCGGGCTGAGATTGGCTTGGCGTCGAGGGCGACGTCGTCATAGGTGCGCACGAGCTGCACCAGCGAACGCCAGCCGTCGACCTGGGCGGGAAATTTCGCCGTCACTTCCGCGTCAAGTACCGCGAAATCGTTCGTGAACTTCAGGTCGCAATCCCGAAAAGCGATGCGCGAGCGCTTCTGAGGACACAGGCCGAACTCCTCGCGGTCGATGCGGAGTTGTCTCAGTAACTTTCCCAGCGGCGTGCCTTTCACGCCGGGCGGCACGTAGTTCGTCATTGCGTGCAAGCCGACGTCGAATTTCCGGCCGGCAAGGCTGTAGAAGCTGTTTAAACCGCCGGGTGCATTGTGGCGCTCGAAGATGCAGACCTTCTTCCCGAAGTGGGCCAGCCGGATGCCGGCCGCGAGTCCGGACATGCCGGCACCGATGATGGCCACGTCGTAATGGGAATCTTTCATCAATGCGTCAGTTGTAGAACGGGGTTTCCGGACCTCGCCACTCTTTAGTCCATGAAAAAGGCGGGATCAGCGATCCCGCCCTACAGGAGACAAACCCGGTCGGATGTTAGCCCGCCTTGGCCTGGAACTTCGGCGTCAGGTACTCCGCGCAACTGTCCAGCGAAGCGAGCTGCATGTAATCGGCCTCGGGGACCTCGATGCCATGGCGTTTGCGGAGCTCCATGACGATGTCGAGGAAGTCCATCGAGTCGAGCTGCAGCTGGTCGCGAAGACGCACGTCGGGCTTCACGCTGCTCACATCCTCATCGGGTGCGATGTCGGTGATGATATCGATGACCAGCTTGCGGCATTCTTCTTTCGTCATGGTGAAACGGGTGTGAGTCAGGAGCGGAAACGCTTGATGATGAGGGTGGAGTTAATTCCTAACATACCAAAGGAATTATTCAGGATTGCGTCAACCCGTTTAACCGAGCGCGGCTGGTTGATCACCAACCCTGGGATATCGCACTGGGGATCAAGCTCATCCACGTTGATCGTAGGGTGCACCACGAGGTCGTCGAAGCTGGGCAAATTGCCGGCCAGTTCGAGCGCACCGGCAGCACCCATGGCATGGCCAATGAAACTCTTGGTGTTGTTGATGGCTGCAGGTTCCTTGCGTTTGCTGAAAACAGCCGCGATCGCCTGACATTCCTGGATGTCGCCCTGCGGCGTCGAGGTCGCGTGCGTATTGACGATGTCGATGTCGTCTACGGTCATGCCGGCGTTGAGCAAAGCCTTCTCGACGCACTGGGCCTGGCGTTCCGGATTGGGCAAGACGTAGTCGGTGGCGTCGGAGTTCACACAGTAGCCGGCGATCTCGCCGTAGATCTTGGCGCCACGGGCTTGGGCATCCTCCAGCCGCTCGATCGTGTAAATGCAGCCGCCCTCGGAAATGACGATGCCATTGCGGGCCTTGTCGAACGGGCGACTGGCCTTGGTCGGATCGGCGTGGCTGGCCAGTGCGTTCTGGCTCTTGAAGCCGGCAAAGATGCCGAAGGTCTGCGGGCTTTCGCTCACGCCGCCGGCGATCGCGAGATCCACTTCCCCGAGGCGCAACATTTGCGCGGCGTGGATGAGGCCCATGTTACCCGCGGCGCAGGCGGCGCCGATCGTGTAAGCGGGGCCGGTCGTGCCGAGGTTGAGCGATACCTCCCCTGCCGGGCTGTTGGCTACGGTCCGCGGGTTGTGGTGGTGCGTCCAGAACTTCGTGTCGTATTTGAACTGCGAAATGTTGTAGACCTCGTTCTCGGTCTCGACATTGCCGTGCTCGGTGATGCCGAGATAGACGCCGATGCGGCTCTTGTCGCGGGCCTCGAGCGCGATCCCTGAATCGGCCACGGCCTCCCGGGCGCAATAGATGCTGATGCTGCCGGCCCGGGTGCCGATCCGGACGTCCTTCTTCTTTTGGTATTTCAGCGGGTCGAACTTGCACAGGCCGGCCGGCCATTGGCCCATGTAGCGCACCTCGGTCATGGCGATGCCCGAGACCCCGTTGAGCAGGCTGTGGCGGAATTCCGCCAGATTGTTGCCGTTCGGGGCGGTGAGGCCGATGCCGGTGATGACGATGCGGGTGTGCTTCATGAGCGGAAGAAGAACGGTCAAAACAGATTTGCCTAGCCTTTGGAAAGTTAAAATCAATAACTCTCACCTCCATGAAAGTTCTCGTCGCCGGCGGAGCCGGTTACATCGGCAGTCATTGTGTGAAACAGCTGGTTGCAGCCGGCCACGAACCCGTGGTGCTCGACAACCTCGTTTACGGTCATCGCGCCGCGGTCGGCCCGTCGATCCGTTTCCACGACGTCAATTTGGGGGACAAGGCGGCGATCGACCGCGTGCTGGCCGCCGAAAAACCCGACATCGTGATGCATTTCGCGGCCTTCGCCTACGTGGGCGAATCGGTGACCGATCCGCTTAAATATTATCACAACAACGTCGCCGCGACCCTCAACCTGCTCGACTCGATGCTGCGCCATGGGGTGAAGAAGTTCGTCTTCTCCTCCACCTGCGCAACCTATGGCATTCCCGAGAAGATGCCGATCACCGAGGAACTGCCCCAGAAGCCGATCAACCCCTACGGCCAGACGAAGCTCGACGTGGAGAACATGCTCAAGGCGCTGGCGCCGGCCACCGGACTGAGTTTCGCCGCCTTCCGCTATTTCAACGCCGCTGGTGCCGCCGAGGATGGATCCATTGGCGAGGACCACGATCCGGAATCGCATCTCATTCCACTGGCTATCGGCGCGGCGCAGGGCTTGCGCCCGGCCCTCCAGATTTTCGGCAACGACTACCCCACCCCCGACGGCACGTGCCTGCGCGACTACGTCCATGTGGACGATCTCAGCCGCGCGCACATCGCCGCGTTCGAGAAGCTCGCCACGCCGTCGGCCCAGCATTTCTACAATCTCGGTACCGGCACACCCACTTCGGTCCTCGAGGTAATCCGCGCGGTCGAGAAGGTTTCCGGCCTCAAGGTGCCGGCCAAATTTGCCCCGCGTCGTGCCGGCGATCCCCCCGCGCTCTACGCGGATGCGGCCAAGGCCCGGCGCGAACTCGGCTGGACGCCCAAGTTTCAGACGATCGAACCCATCGTGGCGACCGCCTGGCGCTGGCACCAAGCCAAGCCGAAGGGCTACGGCGACCGGAAGTAGGACCGGTCTCCGACCGGTCCATGATCGACGCGGGAGGGGCAAGGTCCGGTCAGAGACCGGACCTACTTTTTAGCCTTCTTCTTGGCGGCCGTCTTGGTGCCTTCGCTTTCCGGCAGGCGTGCCTCCATCGCCTCGATCAGCTCCGCCATTTCCTCGCCGGGATGCTGGGCGCGCAGCGCCTTGGCGAGCCGGTCGTAGAGATTCTCCAGAGACTCACCGTTGGCGGACGCGGCCTTGGGCTCGCGCACTTCGTCCGGCAGATCCTTCGGCAAAATTGTGTCACCGGTCGCCGCGACCGCACTGCGGTATACGACGTTCTCCAGTTCGCGCACATTGCCGGGCCAGGGATAGGCAGCCAGCAGGGCCAAGGCCTCGGGGGCGACCTTGCGCGCCCTCACCTTCTTGGCCTTCGCGAGGTTCTGGACGAAGAAATCCACGATCTGCAACACATCCTCCGTGCGTTCGCGCAGCGGCGGCAGCTTCACGCGCACGACGTTGAGGCGGTAATAGAGGTCTTCGCGAAACTTTTTCTCCCGCACCAAGGCCTCGAGGTCCTTGTTGGTGGCGGCGACCACGCGCACGTTGACCTTGATGGTGTCCACGCCGCCGACGCGCTGAATGTCGCCCTCCTGCAGGACGCGCAGGATCTTGGTCTGCGTGGTCGGCGTCATGTCGCCGATCTCGTCGAGGAAGATCGTGCCGCCGTCGCATTGTTCGAACTTGCCCAGCCGTTGCGCCGTGGCGCCCGTGAAGGAACCGCGTTCGTGGCCGAAAAGTTCGCTCTCGATCAGATTCTCCGGGATCGCGGCGCAGTTCACGGCGACATATGGTTTCGACGCGCGATGACTATGGCGGTGCAGGCTGCGGGCGACCAGTTCCTTGCCGGTGCCGCTCTCTCCGGTGATCATCACCGAGGCGTCGCTGGCGGCGAACTGCCCGATGATCTTGAACACCTGTTGCATCGCGGCCGAGGCTCCGACGATGCCTTCCTTGTGCTCATCGGTGTTGATGACCGGCTTGTAACCGGCGGCGGACTTGCTGTCGGCCTGGGTGCGCAGCGCGCTTTCGACCAGCGCCAGCAGTTTGGGCGGGTCAAAGGGTTTCACCACGTAATCATACGCGCCAAACTTCATCGCCTCGATCGCGGTCTGGGCGGTGCCGAAGGCGGTCATAAAAATGACGAGCTGTTTCGGATTGGCCGCGCGAATGTGCTGGAGGGTCTCCAAGCCCGACATGCCGGTCATGCGGTTGTCGAGCAGCACGACGTCGGGCGCCTGTTTCTTGACCGCCGCCACGCCTTCCTCGCCGCTCGGAGCCTCCTGTACCTCGTAATGTTGGGACGAAAGCACGCGGTTCAGGGAGTAGCGCACCTCGTTGTCGTCATCGATGACGAGGATGCGGGGGACTGGAGCGGCTTCGGACATCGGCGGTGTGGGAAAAGTAAGTGCGCTTTCGGAAAAGACGGTTCTACTTACCGCCCATGCTAGGCTGGTCAATTAACTTGTTTCGCCTCTTCGGCATCCAACTGTCGGTTCATGCCACTTTTTTCCTCTTGCTGGCCTATGCCGGCTACGAGGGTTGGGCGACCGACGGCCTCATCGGGCTCGCCTGGCATGTGATGCTGACGGTCTGCTTCTTTTGCTGCGTCATACTGCACGAGCTGGGGCATTGCCTGACGGCCCAACGCTATGGCGTGCGAGTGCCGCGCATCCTCTTGCTGCCCATCGGCGGCATGGCCGAAATGGAACAGATCCCGCGCCGACCGTCGGCTGAGTTTCTGATCACGGTTGCGGGACCGGCGGTGAACTTCGCCATCGTGGCGATTCTGTTGCCTTTTGGCTGGCGCTATCTGCTGGGTTTGGCGCCGATTCCTGATTTCTCGGTCGCTGAGGCAGTGACTCAGATGATTTTGGCGAATCTGGTCATGGGTACCTTTAATCTCCTGCCCGTTTACCCGATGGACGGCGGGCGGATTCTGCGCTCCATCCTCGCGCTCTGGCTGCCTTATCTCCGGGCGACGTGGTGGTCGGTGACCATTACGCGGGTGCTGGCGCCGATATTCGCCGCCATCGCTATTTTTTATCTGCACTGGTGGATGCTCGGCCTGCTTTTCATCTTCATCCTGATGGCCGCCGGGACGGAATACCGCATTCTGGTCCGTCGCGAGCAGGAAGCGGCTTATTGGGCGGAAATGGCCCGGCGCGTGAGCCAGGCATCTGCTTCGAGCGACGAACCCCCGCTCATCGCTCACGGCCCCAACTAATATCAATTGCCCCTCCGTTTTAGACTTTAGAACTGCCGGAGCTGTAGGGCGGGATCGCTGATCCCGCCTCGAACCAAGCGGGGTTGCTTCGCCATCTCAACCACCCCGGAGGATGGCTTTCTTAACTAGCTACCCTCGTTCGCCTAAGACTACGGAGGAGCATCCTTCGTTTTCACTTCGCTAAGCGAAGGATGGTGGACCCTAGCGGGTTCGAACCGCTGACCTCCTCAATGCAATTGAGGCGCTCTACCAACTGAGCTAAGAGCCCATAACCAATCAAATCGAAGGGCTTAAAAGTCGGTTTTGTTCAGCAAATGCAAGGACTTTTTAAGTTTCCTCACGTATCCGGAAATTTACCGTCCACGTGTCGGAGCGCCGGTTCGGGGTAGGACCGATGGAACGGACCCGCAAGAACGCCTCCAGTACCGATTCGTCGAAGGCTTTGTCGCCCGAGGATTTGGTGATCCGCGGGTTCATGATCGCTCCGCTGGCGGTGATGTCGAAGGTTACCGTTGCCACCAACCGATCGCTCGCGCCGGGTGGCATTTCGTGGGCCTTTTTCAATTCCTGGATAAGCAGGGACTGATAGGTGCTCATTTGGTCCTGCTGCTCGCGAGTCAGGGCGTTTCCGCCTCCGCCTCCGCGTTTGTTCGTCGTGGATCCACCCTTCACTCCTTGAGCGATACCTTGCACGTCCACTCGCGGTCCGCTGGCGGTGCGACGGGGCGCCGGCGCTGAGGGCTTCGGCGTGGGGTGTTTCTTGAGATAATCCTTATAGGACATCCGTTGCGCCTGCTTCATCTCCTTGACGATCGACGTGTCAGGCTTGGGCTTTTCCACGGGCTTGGCCTTGGGTTTGGGCTTCTCGGCGGGCGGCGGCGGAACAGTCGTCTCCTGCACTTCGGGTTCGGTTTGTACGACCGGCTCCGGTTCCGGCATCGTCGGCACGATCTCGACCTTCGGGATCTCCAGCTTGATGGGATTGGTCGTGTTGCCGAGAGCCGGTGCGACCAGTTCGTCCGGCGCGGTCGGCGGACCGGCCACCAGTTCAAAAATCACCGGCTGCTCCCTCGCTTGCTGCGCCACGAAATAAGTGGTCAGAAAGATCGCCGCCACGAACAGAAAGTGGAGGAGCAGCGAAAGGAAGAGCGAGTTGGGCGAAGTCGCGCGCATCGGCTCATTTGGCCTCGGTGTCGAACGTGATCTTGGTGAGATTGTGTCGCTTGATTTCGTCCATCACCCGCACCACCTGCTGCCATTGAAGCGTCAGATCCGCGCGGATGCGGATCACCGGCTGCTTGGGCCTGGCCGCGACCGTCATCAACTGCCGCGACACCTCGGGCAAAGACATCCGATCGCTGCCGTAGTAGTAATTGCCCGAGCGGTCGATCGAGATGGAAATGAACTCGGTGTCCGGCGGCGGCTTCTGCTGGTCGCGCTTGGTTTCGCCGGGCAAGTTGACCGGGATGGTCTGCTCCTGCTGGATGAGCGGGGTCGCGATCATGAAGATGATCAGCAGCGTGAAGCCCAGATCCACCATGTTGGTGACATTGAGCTCCGCGACCGGATGCAGCTGGCGCTGACGGCGGAAAATTCTGGCCATAATCAGTCCAGTTTGGCCTCCAGCTCGATGCGATCCGCGAGGCTGCTCGCGTAGTTTTCGAGTTCCGTGATCATCGTCTTCACATTACCGAGGAGATAATTGTAGCCGAAGACCGACGGGATTGCCACCACGAGACCGGCGAGGGTCGTCAGCAACGCCGCCGAGACGCCCGGCGCGAGGGTTTGGATGCTGGCGGTCTGCATCACCGAAACGGAAACGAAAGACTCCATGACGCCCCAGACCGTGCCGAAAAGGCCCATGAAAGGCGCGCCCGACACCAGGGACGCGAGGATGATCATGCTTGCTTCGTAGCGCAGCGACTGGCGGGCGAGCGCGCGCTGGATGGCGTTTTCCGCGTGTTCCAGGCGCGAGCGGATGGAATCGTCGCCCTTTTCCTTGCCGATGGCGGCGGCGCGCCAATAGGCCTCAAGCGCATCCGCGAGCAGATCGGCGTACGGGATATCGCGACGGTTCCGCATGTTCTCGGGCAGATTGAGAATGTGCCTTTCCTGACCGAGCATCTGCTCGAAACGGAAATTGAGCTCGCGGAGTTTCCTCAACTCCGAGCGTTTGCCCAGCATCACCGCCCACGCGAAAATGCTGAAGACCGCGAGCAGGCAGATGACGGTTTGGCCGACGGTATCGGTGGTGAGAAAGACCTGCCAGACGTTAACGTTGGAAACCAGGACGGGAGGCACGAGGAGACTGGGCATGAGAAGTTGGGCGGAGTGTTGGCGCGTTTGCGCAGCGCAATCAACGGAAATTCGGAACCAGAAGCGCAATCCGGAGACGGTAAGGCTGACCGCAGCCGCTAAATCTGGTTGCGCGAAACCCACCCGATTGGTTCCCTGCCCTCCCCTTCCACCATGCCCCTTAAGTCCAAATCCTCCGGCAAACTCATTTCCTTCGAAGGCTCCGAAGGCAGTGGCAAATCCACCCAGATTGCCCGCCTGGCCGACCGCCTGCAAAAGGCCGGACGCGAGGTCGTCGCCACCCGCGAGCCGGGCGGCACCGAGATCGGCGAGCAAATCCGCAACATCATCGTCCATAATTCCAGGGGCGACGAGATGTGCCCCGAGACCGAACTGCTGCTGTTCACGGCCGCCCGCGCCCAGGTCGTGCGGGAGGTCATCGCCCCGGCGCTCACGCGCGGCGCGGTGGTCCTCAGTGACCGTTTCCTCGATTCCTCGACCGTGTACCAGGGGATCGCGCGCAATCTCGCACCCGGCCCCGTGAGCGAGATCAACCGCTTCGCCGTGGGCAACGTGATGCCCGACCTTACCATCGTGATCGATGTGCCCACCGAGGTCAGCCTCCAGCGTGTTCGCCAGCGGGCCTCCGATCTGCCCGACCGGATGGAGCGCGAGAATATCAATTTCTACAAAAAAGTCCGCGAGGGCTACCTGCTCCTCGCCAAGGAATGGCCCGAACGCGTGGTCGTGCTGGACGGCACCCTGACGCCCGACGCCATCGAGAAAAAGATTTGGGCCATCGTGCAGAAGCGACTCGGATAAGAGCCATCTGATTTTTGGACCACGAATGAACACGAATAGACACGAATGGTTCGGAGTCTTGTTTGGATTCGTGTCCTTTCGTGTTCATTCGTGGTTTTTTCCTGTTTGAGCCATGTCTGCCGCCGCACCTGAACCGCTCCCCTGGCCCGCTGCCCTCACCGGCACCCCGACGATAACAGTGATCGAACGGGCCATCGAGCGGCAGCGTCTGGCCCACAGCATTCTCCTGCACGGGGAAAACCTCAGCACCCTCGCGACCGTCGCCCACGCCATCGCCGACCGCCTGCTGAACGATCCCCGGCATAAGGCCCAGCATTTCGCGCCCAAACAGCACCCCGACTTCCTTGCCCTGCGTCCGGCCGGCAAGTCCCGCCAGATCGGCGCCGAGGCGACCCGCGAGGCCATCGGCCGCATCCAGATTTCGCCCCAGATTTCCCCGCGCAAGGTGCTCGTCGTCTACGAAGCCGACCGGATGAATCTCTCTGCGGCCAACATTTTCCTCAAGACCCTCGAGGAGCCAACCGCCAGCACGACCATCCTGCTGCTCACCACCCGCCCCTATTCGCTGCTGGCGACCATCCGGAGCCGCTGCCTCCTCTTCCGCTTCACCGATGCCGGACACGAAGCCCTCGCCGACGCGGAGGAGTCGGTGCGCTCGCTCTGGCAAAGCACTCTCGCCGACTACGCGACCTGGCTCGGCCAGCTCGCCGGTGGTCAGGCGGACAAGCGGGTCGTGGCCGATCAGGTCATGGCCGTCTATGGTTTCATCACCCGCTTCAACGCCGTGCTGTCCGCCGCCACCGACCAGATCTGGAAGCAGCAGAAGGAAAAACTCCCCGACACCCTCGACGATGATGAGCAGGCCGCCATCGAGACCGGCATCGCCAACGGCATCCGCAGCAAACTTTTCGCCGAAATCGAGCACGCCACGCGCAACCACGCCCAGCAGCGCTTGCTCGACGGCGACGAGACCGCCCGCCGCAGTCTGGTCGCCGCGATCGCCCAGCTCGAACACGACAGCGGTCTGCTCCGGTTGAATCTCAACGAGTCGGTGGCGCTGGAGAATTTCTTGTTGTCGTCGCTGCGGATTTGGGCGCGGCGGTAAGCAACACACCCCGTCGCTACGCGCCACCCCTCTCCAGAGGGGACCCAATCTCTGCCCGCCGTTCTCTTAATTCCCCTTTGGAGAGGGGTGCCCGACAGGGCGGGGTGTGTCGGGTTTTGCTCGCCGCCAATCCCCACAACCCTGCTCACCTGTTAGAGCTCCGCGCCCGGAAATCAGCTTTACTCGCCGGTCCGGTGTCTGTCTTAGGTCCGTTTGCGGGAAATGAGCCACCAGCCTATTAGCACCAACAAGACCCCCACCCTCCTCTCGATCGCCTGGCCGATCTTTGTCGAGCAGAGCTTGCGCATCCTCATCGGCACGGTGGACACGTTCATGGTGGCGCACGTGTCCGACGGCGCCGTGGCCGCGCTGGGTGTCTCGCACCGGTTGGTCATGTTCTGCCTGATTTGCTTTAATTTCATCGGCATCGGCACCAGCGTGGTCATCACCCACCACCTGGGAGCAGGCGACCGCAAGGGGGCGGAAAGAATCAGTTCGACGGCTTTGGGCGTTAACATCTGGACCGGACTGATTGTCAGTATGGGGATCTTTTTCGGCAACGCGGCGCTGCTGCGGCTCATGCAGCTGCCGGAGGAACTGATGGTCTACGCCCTGCCCTTCCTGTCGCTGATGGGCGGCACGATTTTCCTCGAAGCGATCAACATCGCCGTCGGCGCCATCCTGCGCGCGCACGGCAACACGCGCGACGTGATGTTCGTCACCGTCGGGCAGAATATCATCAACATCGTCGGCAATTCGCTCGTGCTCTTCGGATTTTTTGGCCTGCCCAAGCTCGGCGTCGCCGGCGTGGCGTGGTCCAGCACCTTCAGTCGCGTCGTCGCCACGATCGCGCTGCTCATCCTGCTCGACCGGCGGCTGGGCCTGCGCCTCCATTGGCGCACGCCGTTCGACTTGGTGTGGTCCCGCATCAAACGCATCCTGCACATCGGTCTGCCCGCGGCGGGTGAACATACCTCCTATTGGGTGGCGCTTTTGACCATCACCAGCCTGATCGGCAGCATGGGGGCGCAGAGTCTGTCGATCATGGCCTATTCGCAGACGGTGCAATCGCTCGTGATTCTGTTCAGCCTGTCGCTCGGCCTGGGCACGGAGATCGTCGTCGGCCGGTTGATCGGGGCCGGCGATTTCGAGGGCGCGTACCGGCAGTTGCTCGGCAGTTTGAAACTCTGCCTGATCCTCGCGGCCGGCGGCATGATGATCATCGCCGCGATTGCACCGCAGCTCATCGGGCTCTTCTCGCACGATCCCACCGTCATTGCGGGCGGCGCGTTGCTGCTGCGGATTTCATTCTTTTTGGAGATCGGCCGGGTATTCAATATCGTGGTCATTAATTCGCTCCGCGCCACGGGCGATGCCCGCTTTCCGGTGCAGATTGGTGCAGTTCTCATGTGGCTGCTCTGGGTGCCCAACTGCTGGTTCCTCGGAGTGTACCTCGGCTGGGGGTTGGTCGGTATTTGGATCGCGATGACCTGCGACGAATGGTTGCGCGGTGTCATCATGTATCGCCGCTGGGTGAAGAAGAAATGGCTGCCCTACGCCGAGCGCAGCCGCGCCGCCGTCATAGCGCACGCGAACACCAATGTCCCGCTGGTGACGGAAACGTGAGGCGGCTTTACGATTTATGATTCACGATTGATGATTGGAGAGCCTGACAGCCTACCGCTTTGGCAATCATAAATCTCTGTCCTTGGTCAGCGCCTTCACGAACGCCTCCCGCTGGTCCATGTGCGGGTTGTGGCCGGAATCCGCGATCACTTCGATCTGCGCCGCCGGGAAATGCCGGCGCATGAGCGCATGGTCACCGGCTTCCGCGTAGCGTGAACGGCCGCCAAGCACGAACAACGTCGGTCCTTCAAAGCGATCCTCCGGCCGCAGGCAGTTCTTTTCCATGACGGGCAACGCGTCAGTCAGCACGGGAAGATTGATTTGCCAACGCCAGCCGCCGTCGTCGCCTTGAGTCAGATTGGTCGTAAGGAATTTCCTTGTCCCCAAGTGGGGCACGCGGGCCTCGAAACGCAGTTCCGCCTCGCTGCGCGAGCTCAGGCTGGCCAGATCCAGCTCGTGCATCGCGGCAAACTCCGCCCGGTGGGCCGCCCACGAGTAATCCTTCGGCGCAATGTCGACCACCACGAGCCGTAAGACCCGCTCCGGATGGCGGCAGGCGAGCAGCATCGCGGTCTTCCCGCCCATGCTGTGTCCGACCAGCTCCGCCCGCGCCAGACCTTGGGCGTCCATCCAGGCGATGATATCGGCCGCCATCGTTTCGTAGGTCATCTCCGGCGCATGCGGCGACTTGCCGTGATTGCGCGCGTCCAGGGCCAGCACGTGAAAATGCCGGGCAAGGTCGCGTCCGGTGCTCAGCCAGTTGCGGGAAGAGCCCAGCAGCCCGTGGAGGACGATCATCGGGGGATTCCCCGCTCCGCCCAGGTCGATGTGATGCAAGTTAACCACGGAGGCACGAAGAACACGAAGTCCGGCTCAGACCAAGGCGAAAGTCCGGCAAAAGCCTGCATTTTCTTCGTGCCCTCCGTGTCTTCGTGGTTCAATTAGACCGTCCATGTCTGGAGAAAAGCTCACGCCGATGATGCAGCAGTATTTCGAGGTCAAGCGCGGCCTCCCGGCGAACACGCTCCTGCTCTTCCGGCTCGGTGATTTCTACGAAATGTTCTTCGAGGACGCCGAGGTCGGCGCGCGCATCCTCGGCATTACCCTGACCCGCCGGCAGGACACTCCGATGTGCGGCATTCCGCACCATGCGGCCGAAAACTATGTCGGCAAACTTCTCGCTGCCGGTCGCAAGGTCGCGTTGTGCGACCAAGCCGAACCCGCCAAGGCCGGCAAGCTCGTCAAGCGCCAGCTCACTCGCATTCTTTCTCCGGGAACCACCCTCTCGGCCAGCCAGCTCGATGCGGCGAAAAACCACTATCTCTGCGCCCTCACCCTCAACGACGCTGGTCTGCACGCCGCGTGGCTCGACCTTTCCACGGGCGAGTTCCGCCTCGCGAGCGACGCGCGTCCGGAAAATCTCCTGCCCGTCCTCACCGCGCTCGATCCAGCGGAGCTCGTGCTGATCGAGGGGCAGTTGGAGAAATGGCAGGCCGCCCCGCACGAGCAGCACGCGGTTCACGCGCTGCACCATTTCTGCGCGCCGCGACTTTGCTCGGAGTTGCCCGGTTATCATTTCGAGATCACGGGCGGCGCGCGGACGGTCATGGAGGCGTTGGGCGTGCTCAATCTGCAAGGCTTCGGGCTGACCAATTCTCATCCTGCGCTGGGTGCCGCGGGCGCAGTGGTCCACTACGCGACGGAAAACCTGTGTGCGAAGCCTGAGAACCTCCGCTCGCTCCAGGAATACCGCAGCACCCGCACGCTCCTCCTCGACCCGGCGACGCTGCGCAACCTAGAGATCTTCGCCTCCACCCGCGGCACGCGCGAGGCGTCATTGCTTGGGGCCATCGACCGCACCACGACCGCCGCCGGTTCGCGCTTGCTGGAGCGCTGGCTGGCCGCTCCGGCGCTCGACCTGCTCGAAATCCAGCGCCGGCAGGCCGCCGTCGGCGAGTTCGTTGCCCAGCCCGGTGACCTCGCCAACCTGCGCGAGCTGCTCAACAAGGTCCGCGACATTCCGCGCATCCTCAGCCGGCTGCAGAATCGCCTGCGCAATCCCCGCGAGCTTGGCGGCGTGCGCGACACCCTCGCGCAGATTCCGCCGATCGCCGCGGCCCTCGATCTCCTCGACGCGCACCTCGTTGGCCATCACGGCGGAGTCGTCTCGCATATCCGCCAGCGTTTGACCGAGCTGCCCGCCCTGCGCGACCTGCTCGCCCGCGGCCTCGCCGACGAGCTGCCCAACGACCTCCAGGAAGGAAACTACATCCGCGCCGGACACGACGCCGAGCTCGATCGTCTGCGCGGCCTGACCACCGACAACAAGTCCTGGCTAGCGGAGCTCGAGCGGAAGGAGCAGGAGCGTTCCGGCATCAAGAGCCTCAAAGTGCGGTACACTTCCGTCTTCGGCTACTACATCGAGGTTACCAAGGCCAACCTCGCCAGCGTGCCCGCCGATTACGTGCGCAAGCAAACGACCGCCGGCGGCGAACGCTTCGTCACCGAGGAGCTCAAGCTCAAGGAAAAGGAAATTTTCTCTGCCGAGGAGAAATCCCTCGCTCGCGAGCTGGAGCTGTTCACCGCGTTGGTCGCCGCCGTGCTCGACGAATCCATCGCGCTTTCCACGACGGCCGACGCCCTGGCCGAGCTCGACGTTTTGGCCGGCTGGGCCGTGTTGGCGCGGGAATGGGACTACTGCCGGCCCGACCTCGACGAAGGCGACGCACTCACGATCACCGACGGCCGCCACCCGGTCGTCGAGCAAATGATGAAAACTGAGCGTCTCGGTCTCGCCGGGAGTTACACCTTTGTGCCCAACGACACGGGGCTCTCCGCTACCGACGCGCAGATCCAGCTCATCACCGGCCCCAACATGGCCGGCAAATCCACTTACATCCGCCAAGTGGCGCTGATCACACTCATGGCGCAGGTCGGCTGCTGGGTGCCGGCCAAGGCCTGCCGCGTCGGACTGGTGGATCGCATCTTCTCGCGCGTCGGTGCGAGCGACGATCTCGCCCGCGGCAACTCGACCTTCATGGTCGAGATGAATGAAACGGCCAACATCCTCAACAACACGACGGACCGGTCGCTCATCATCCTCGACGAGATCGGTCGCGGCACCTCGACGTATGACGGCCTGAGCATCGCCTGGGCCGTAGTCGAACACCTCCACCGCGGCGCCGACCGCGGGCCGCGCACCCTGTTTGCCACGCATTACCAGGAGCTGACCCAGCTCGAAAAACATCTGCCGCGGCTCAAAAACTGGTCCGTGGCCGTGAAGGAGTGGAACGACGACATCGTCTTCGTCCGCCGCGTCGTCCCCGGCGCCGCCGATCGCAGTTACGGCATTCAGGTTGCGCGCCTCGCCGGTCTGCCGCTCGCGGTGATCGACCGCGCCAAGACGATTCTCACGCAGTTGGAATCCGACGACGTGAGCGTCACCCTGCCCGCCGCGCCCTCGGCCAAGCCGAAGAAGAAGATCACGGTGAGCGCGACGGATGACTCGCAGTTGAGTTTGTTGTGAGGAAACGGCTGGTCTGGAGACCAACCCTCCAAGTATTGGATTCCATGATAGCGAATGGAGGGTCGGTCTCCGCACCGACCGCAGCGATGCACGGAACGAATTTCGATTCCGCCCAACCCAGTGAAATGCAGCTGGCCAACCCACCGGCCACACCACACATTGTTGACGGGCCATCTTGGAGGGTCGGTCTCCCGACCGACCGAAAGGACACACGAAGCCATGGACCCTTCCGCCCAGCCGCAACGCCACAGGCCTGCGCATTTCCCGTCTGTCCCTGACAACAATCGAGCGATCATCATCTTTCTGACCGTTTGCACCAAGAATCGCCGCCGCTGTCTGGCTACTCACTTCGTCCATAAAGATTTCCAGACTGCCGTGATTGCAGCGGACCATTGGCTGGTCGGGCGCTATGTGGTCATGCCCGATCACATCCATCTGTTTTGTAGTCCGGGCACGGTGCCGGAGCGCCCTCTGTCCAATTGGGTGCGCTTCTGGAAAGCGTCGATGTGCAAAGCACTGTGCGCGCCCGAAGGAACATTCTGGCAGACCGATTTCTGGGACCGGCAACTCCGCTCGCGTGAGAGCTACGATGAGAAATGGGAGTATGTGCGCCAGAATCCCGTGCGGGCCGGATTAGTCGAACGCAGTGACGACTGGCCCTTTCAGGGAGAACTAAATATTCTACGCTGGCACGATTGAGAACGGCCGGTCAGGAGACCGGCCCTCCACCAATATCCCTGGAGGGTCGGTCTCCCGACCGCCCGGGTCCGCGATATGCCGCGCCCCCTCAATACCCCGCCAAAAACTCCGCCGGCAGCGGCGCGTTCGCCCTGAACGCGAATTTCTTCCCGGCGTACTCGTACGTGAACGCGGTCTCGAGCGAGTGCAGGAACAGCCGCTTGGTCTTGTTCGCCTTCGCGAATTCCCGGTTGAGGCCGAAGTCGCCGTAGGTCTGGTCGCCGATGATGGGCAGATGCCGCTTGGCGCATTGCACACGGAGTTGATGGCTGCGCCCGGTGCGAGGCTCCAGCCGGATCAGCGAGGTGGAGAACGTGCGTTGCGTGTGACGGAGAACCTCGAAAAGGGTTTCGGACGGGATGTTGCCGATCGTGGCGGTGCGGACCTGCCCGCCCTTTTTGTTCACGGCCAGCAGGTCGCGCCAAACTTCCTTCTTCGTGTGTGCATGGCCGAAGACGAGCGCGTTGTAGACCTTGCGCACCTGTTTCTTGGCGAAGTGTTCGCGAATCACGTGCGCGAGCTTATCGCTTGCTGCCGTCAGGATCACGCCGGAGGTGGCCGAATCCAGGCGGTTGAGCAGCCAAAGCCGGCGCACGGTGCCATCCTCCGCGGTCCAGTGGAAGCATTGGGCTTCCTTGTCGTAACGGCAAGTCAGCAGCGAGCGCGGCTCATCCTGGGACTCGTTCGGATGCGAGAGCACGCCGGCGGGTTTGTCGAAGGCGGCGAGCCCATTTGCGTCCCTGGCCAGCAGGCGCACTTCCGCCCGCAATGGCAGCGTCTCCCAAAAATCGACCGGCTGTGCGCTTACGGTCACTGGTAGTAGAACGCGAACGTCAGGGTCTGTTCTTCGCCCAGCACCGCAATCATCTGATCGGTCCAGTGGCGATAGGGCTGACGCTTCTGGATGGCGGTCTGGCAGGAGAACACGCCCTGTTTGCCGGCGTCGGCGTCCTCGACCTTTACGATGTCGGTTTCACCCTTGGAATTGATTTTGAAGGTGATGACCACGTGTGAACCGCGCGGGGGAGTCACGGTGCTCTCCTCCAGGATGTGATACCACTGAGCTGTGATAATCTCGATAAGCTCGTTAAGGTATTCGCCGTATTCGCTCCAGCGTGCGTCCATGCCGAGGATACCGATGTTGGAGACGCCGGCGACACGGTTGCTAAGAATTGTCGGCCGCGCCGTGGTAAGCCGCGGACGGGCCTTGGGCTGGGCCTTATGGGCGGCGGTAACGGCGACCAGCGAGCCGTCGGCCTCCTTGCCGTCGCGCGCGCCTTCCACGTTCTCATCCGCTTGCGTACTCGGCTTCTTGGTTTCTGCGACGTTAGTGGCGATGCCGTCCTCGGATTTGCCCTCGGTCTTGTCGAAGCCATTGAGCGGTACCTGTTCCATGCGCAGCTTCTGTTCCTTTTGGTCCATCGTATCGGTCTGGGTGCTTTCCGGCAGCGGCGCGGCGCCTAGTTGCGGCGGGG
>DATCRM010000263.1:0-6027 GCA_036568985.1 Lacunisphaera sp.
CCGGCTGCGCTCCCGCCGGCCCGAATCGAACAACTGCCGCTGAAGTTCATCCCTCGCCTGCAGTGCCTGCGCCAGGGCGGCCGTGCGCTGTTGCACGCGTTGCTCGAGCTGCCGTTGCAGCGAGTTCAGCGCATGCAGCAATCCGACTAGCACGAGGTAGAGCAAGAGATGTCCGATCCGCGTCCAATAGACGCCCAGGGTCAGGTCCTTGTCTCCAATGACCACATCCATCCCCACCCGCATCAGGACGCACGCCACGGAAACGAAACAACCCCAGCGCCATCCCAACCAGAGCACGCTCAGGATGATCGGGGCCAGATAAAACACGTACGGAGAAAACCGGGTTCCCGTGATATAACTGATCCAACCGATAAACGCCATCAGCCCCGCCACCACGGCGGCGGAAGTCACGCGTCCGCACCGCCCGCCAAAATCGATGAGTGCGAGCGCCCAGCTGTTGACCGACCGCGATGCCGGGTCGTCGGTGGTCTTCAATGAAGCGTGGTCTGACATATGGTGCAGCCCGGGCGGTGCGCGCGAACGTTCCAACAGCTCCGCGGGCACGTCAAGCAAGGTCATGAAACCCAGGTCGCCCGCGGCGTCTTTTTTCCACGAATAATATTCATGGATCAAACAATCGCGATTAACGGGACAGGCACCCCAAGTGCTCAGGGCGCATTATCCAAACCGTCCTGTTTACCGAAGTAGCACCTCCATCGCCCATGGCCGTCCCCGTCTTATCCCCGCTCGTCCGGTCTGCCGGTCCGTCGCGGTTTTTTCCCGGATGGCGGAGACCGGCCGTCGCGCCCGCGCAATCCGTTCCTTCAATGTTCCCTTCTTCCCGCACCGTGAAGTTTCTCACCTGCTCGGTCAGTATTGTGCTCCTGCTCGCGCTCGGCGCCTGCCGCGACGAGCCGGCGGCCTCGGGCCGGAAGGGCCAGCGCGGCGGAGGAGCCGCCCCGGTGCTGGTCGCGAAGGCGCAGCCCAAGGTTGCACCGCTCAATCTGGATGCGGTCGGCGTCGTCGAAGCCATTCATACGGCGGCCCTGCGTTCGCAGGTCACCGGCACGATCATTAAAGTCGATTTCCAGGAGGGCCAGGATGTCGGGGAAGGCGCGCAGCTTTTCGAACTCGATCCGCGCCCGTTTCAAAATGCGCTCAACTCGGCCGAGGCCAACCTGGAGCAGATCCGCGCGCAGTTGGAGAATGCGCGCATGCAGGTCGAGCGCTACACCTCCCTCAACATGGGCTCGATCGTGACCAAGGAGCAGTTCCAGCAAATCCAGGTCGCTGAGCGGGTGCTCGCGACGCAGGAGGTCGTGGCGGAAAACGCCGTGGCCAACGCCCGGCTCCAGCTCGACTACTGCTTGATTCGCGCCCCGTTCGCGGGCCGCACCGGCGGCCTCGGCGCCCACGTCGGCGATCTGGTGCGCGCGAGCGACGCCACCACCTCGCTGGTGACGATCAACCAGCTGAGCCCGATCTACGTCACGTTTGGCGTGCCCCAGCAGCATCTCGCTGTCCTCGCCCGCTACCGCGCGGCCGGCACGATCGCCGTGGCCGCCACGCCGCCCGGCGCGGAACAGTCCACCGAGAACGGCCAGCTCACCTTCGTGGACAATGCCGTCGATCCCGCCACGGGCACCTTGAAATTGAAGGCCACCTTCACCAATCCCGCCCACCGGCTGTGGCCCGGGCAATATGTCGCCGTACGCATCACGCTCGCCGCGCCCGAGGTGCTCACCGTGCCTTCCGCCGCCATTCAAAACGGCCAGAATGGACCTTACGTCTTCGTCGTGAAGGAAGATCTGACGGCCGAACTCCGCCCCGTCGTCATCGAACGCACCGTGGAAAACGACTCGGTCATCACCAGCGGCCTGAAGGAGGGTGAAACCGTGGTGATCGACGGCCAGTTCCGCGTCACCGCCGGTCATCCGGTCGAGATCAAGCATCCCGCCGGCACCGACGCGCCGGCGGCTCCGAAACGCAAAAAGAAAACAGGATGAGCATACCGGAATTTTTCATCCGTCGTCCGGTCATGACCACGCTCGTGACCGCCGGTCTGACCTTGTTCGGCGCGATGGCCTACCGGGTCCTGCCGGTAAGCGATCTGCCCAACGTCGATTTTCCCACCATCACGGTCACCGCCAACCTTCCCGGCGCCAGCCCGGAAACGATGGCCTCCGCCGTCGCGACGCCGCTCGAACAGGAATTTTCCACCATCGCGGGCATCGACTCGATGACCTCGTCGAGCTCGCTCGGAAGCTCGCAGATCACGATGCAGTTCAGCCTGGATCGTTCCATCGACAGCGCGGCGCAGGACGTGCAGGCCGCCATCTCCGTCGTCCAGCGCCGGCTGCCGCAGGACATGCCCAACCCGCCCTCCTTCCGCAAAACCAACCCGGCCGACGATCCGGTGCTGCAGCTCTCGCTCAATTCCGCCACCCTGCCCCTTTCCCTCGTCAACGAGTACGCCGAAACCCTGCTCGCGCAGCAGATCTCCTCCATCAACGGCGTCGCCCAGGTGCAGGTCCTGGGCTCGCAGAAATATGCCGTCCGCGTCCAGCTCGATCCCCGCGCACTCGCCGCCCGGGGCATCGGCATCGACGAGGTGCGCGCGGCGCTGAACACGAGCAATGTCAACCTCCCCTCCGGCACCCTCGACGGCGCGAACAAGGCCGTCACCCTGATGGCTTCCGGACAGCTGAAAAGCGCGGACGCTTTTCGCCGGGTCATTGTCACGTATCGCAACGGCGCTCCGGTCCGCCTCGGCGATCTCGGCACGGTCATGGACAGCGTGCAAAGCGACAAATCCGCCGGATGGTTCAACGGCATCCGCGCCATCAACCTCCAGGTCAAGCGCCAGCCCGGCACGAACACCATCGAGGTCGTCGATGCGGTCAAGGCGCTCCTCCCCTCTTTCCGCGCGCAACTGCCGGCCGGCATCAACCTCGACATCGTCAACGACCGCTCCACCACCATCCGTGAGTCGGTTTCCGAGGTAAAGTTCACGCTCGTGCTGGCCATCGTCCTCGTGGTGCTGGTGATCTTCCTGTTCCTGCGCTCGGTCACCGCCACGCTCATCCCGAGCATCGCCATGCCGATCGCCATCGTCGGGACGTTCGGCGTGATGCATTTCTTCGGGTTCTCGATCGACAACCTTTCCCTGCTCGCGCTCACGCTTTCCGTCGGCTTCGTCGTCGACGACGCGATCGTGATGCTCGAAAACATCATCCGCCACATCGAGCTCGGCAAACCCGTCCGGGAAGCCGCCCTCGTCGGCTCGCGCGAGATCGGATTCACCATCATCTCGATGACGATCTCGCTGGTGGCCGTGTTCATCCCCGTGCTTTTCATGGAAGGCGTGCTCGGCCGGCTGCTGCACGAATTCGCCGTGACAATCAGCGCCTCGATTCTCGTGTCCGGATTCGTATCACTCACGCTGACGCCGATGTTGTGCAGCCGCTTCCTGAAACCGGGTGGGCACGACAACGCCCACGGCCGGCTCTACGAATTCACCGAGCGCACCTTTCAAAAAACCCTCGGCCTGTATGAGCGGACCCTGCGGGTTTCCCTGCGTCACCGGCGAACGGTGATGGTCGTAGCCGGGCTGATGGTGGTGCTCACGGTGGGGCTGCTGGTGATCGTGCCCAAGGGATTTATTCCCACCGACGACACGGGCATGATGAGCTGCTCGATCGAAGCGGCGCAGGACACCTCGTTCGAGGCGATGAGAAACTACCAGCGGCAGGCGGCGGCGATCATCGGCCGGAACCCCTATGTGGCCGCGTACACGTCGTCCATCGGGCCGTTGAGCACCGGGGGTGGCGGCACCTTCAACCAAGGCCGGTTCAATCTGCGTCTGATTGACCATAAGAAACGGCCGTCCGCCGCCAAGATCGCGCAAATGCTCCGGCAGGAACTCGCCGGCGTGCCAGGCATTCGGGCCTTTCCACAGGTGCCTCCGAGCATCCGCATCGGCGGGCGGCAATCCTCGTCCACCTACCAGTTCACCCTCTACGGTTCCAACTTGGAGGAGCTTTACCGGGTCGTCCCGGAATTTCAGGAAAAAATCCGCGCCCTGCCGATGGTCGTGGACGTGAACACCGATCTGCTGGTCACCAGCCCGCAGCTCTACATCGACATCGACCGCGACCGCGCCTCGAGCCTCGGTGTTTCCGCCCAGCAGATCGAGGACGTGCTCTACAGCGCCTTCGGCTCGCGCCAGGTGTCGACCATCTACACCGCGACCAATCAATATTACGTGATCCTCAAGCTGGCGGACGAGTACCAGCGCGACCCGAGCTCGCTCGCGCTGCTTTACCTGCGCAACAACACGGGCAAGCTCATCCCACTCGAGGCCGTCACGCGCGTCCGGACGACCGTGGGTCCCCTGAGCGTGACGCACCTCGGCCAGCTGCCATCAGTCACGCTGTCGTTCGAGCTCGCCCCGGGCACCGCCTTGAGCAAGGCCACCGACGCCATCAACAAGCTCGCCGACACCGAACTGCCGGCGACGATCAACGCTTCCTTCCAGGGCACGGCCGCCGCCTTCACCAAATCGTTGAACGGCCTCGGCATCTTGCTGATCGTGGCGGTGCTCGTCATCTACCTGGTGCTGGGCGTCCTCTATGAGGACTTCATTCACCCGTTGACCATTCTCTCCGGTCTGCCCTCCGCGAGCTTCGGCGCCTTGGTCACGCTGCTGGCTTTTCAGGAAGAACTGAATGTCTACGGCTACGTGGGCTTGATCATGCTGATCGGCATCGTGAAGAAAAACGCGATCATGATGATCGACTTCACCCTCGAGGCGCGGCGCGTCCGCGGCCAGGACCCCGAGTCGGCCATCTACGAAGCCTGCGTGGTGCGCTTTCGCCCCATCATGATGACCACCCTGGCCGCCCTGGCGGGCACCATGCCGATCGCGCTCGGCTGGGGCGCGGGAGCCGAAGCTCGCCGCTCGCTGGGCATCGCCGTCGTGGGCGGCTTGATCGTGTCGCAACTGCTGACGCTCTACATCACGCCGGTGTTCTACCTCTACATGGAGCGGCTGACGCACGGCCTTTCCCGCCGGAAGGCGCCGACCCCGGCCCCCGGCCCACTCGCCGAGCCGGTTGCCTCGTGACCGGAGCCGGTCCGGCGAGGAACGGAAAGCACTCATGGCCAAGCCGGGATCAGGCCAGTGAGGTGGAGCGCAATGGGTCGGCGCGATCCACCCTTTTAAGCCGGACTCATGCAGTTGAAAAACCACAGATGGACACAAATGAACACAGATACCCGCACAGGGCAGACAAGCGTGAGAAAACATCGGATCACCGAATGGTTTTAGTCTCAGGTGCCTCAAGTCCTTACCTATCTGTGTGCATCTGTGGTTATCTGTGGTTGAACTGAATTGTTCCGGTTTAAGACGACCGGCACGAAACCGTAGGAGCGGCTTTATGCCGCGACATAGGACTCACGCAGGCGGTGCGACGTTCAGATCGGGGCGTAAAGCCCCTGCTACAGCTTGTTTCTTCCCGCCCGGAGCAGGACGCGTTCGCCGGAAGTAACGATCCTCGGGGCCAGCCCCGAGGCATTGCAGCAATGGAGGCAGGACAATCAGTCCTGCGAGACGTGCGCCGCGCTTTTCCCCAAACGCGGGACTGATAGTCCCGCCTCCAACCAAGCCGGAGCAAGCTCCGTATGGACCCGCCGGAAATTCACACCACCACCGCGCCGCTTTCCCGTCGCGCAGCCGGGATGCGTTGCGGGACGACCGCTGCGCCGTTGTTGACCAGCTTTTCGGCGGCCAGCCGGAAAAACCGGACAAACGCGTTTTCCGTCTCGTTGAGCGGGCGGTTGCGCAGGTGCACCGCGTACCATTGGCGTCCGAGCGGAATGTTTCCAAGCGGACGCGTGACCAGTTCTCCGCTTTGCAGCTCGGCGCGAATCGGCCATTGCGCCACGACGCCGATGCCGAGTCCATTTTTCACGAGCTCCTTGATGGACTCAATGCTGCCGGGCTCGACGAATTTATCCATGACGATG
>DATCRM010000264.1:0-19317 GCA_036568985.1 Lacunisphaera sp.
ACCGCGCCGAGTTCCATCTCTCCACCGCACATTTCCGCCGCCCCGGTGGGATGCAGATGGAAATGTTTTGATCCGGAGCGAGCTCCCACGAAGCCTCATTCAACCGCAACGGAAGCCTCGCGGGCCTGCCGTCCGTAGCCTTGGCGGAGGATGGAGCTCGGCCCTCCGGACTTTATGCTCCGTCCGCCGCCGGTCGCACGAGCCGTCGCCAGGCCAACATCACGATCCACGCCAGCATCATCGTGGTGACCGTGTGGCTGAGATAATGTGCGCCCTTGAGCATCTGGTAGCCGCCCATCCACCAACCGACTCCGAGACCGAGCGCGAGGCCGCCCAGTCTCCAGCCCCGCGTGCGCCGCAGCCACATCAGTCCAAGCAGTGCGAAGCCGCCACTGGCGTGCCCGGCGGGAAAGCAATGACCTTTGCGATCCGGGCGATCATTCGAGGGATAGGGTTCGCAGAGCTTCACGTACGGCACGTCGCCGCCGTAGCGACGGATTTCCGACGGACAGAAAGTGTTGGTTGTGTTCTTGCCGAGCCCGGCGAGGGCCGGAACAGTCACGAGCGTGAGCAGCGCCACCCAGAGATCGCGCCGGGCGAAGCGGGCTTTTTCGCGCCAGCGCGCCGGGCCCAAGGCCAACGTGAGCACGCCGATCGCCGTGAGAATAATGAGCGCCTTCGGCCCGTTGTAGAACACGAGGCGGCCGGCGGCGTTGTCCGCATCGACGATCCAGCGCCGGGCCTCGGCATTGTAGAAGAAATCCTGCAGTCCGAGATCGAGGCTCGTGAACTCGAACAGCCCAATGACCGCGCCCAGAACGAGCACGGCCGGCCAGAGCGTGCGGTCAAGACCGGCTGGGCGGAACGTCATGGCGCCGAGGCTGATTCTTTCTTCCGGCCGAGCAAGCGTTTGAAGTCAAAGTTAACCCGCAGCTTGGCGTTGAGTCCGACGTCGTTGCCGTCCGGTCCGTGCGTCAGCCTCAGACCCAGGCCGAGCAGCCATTTTCCCTTCGAGCCAAACGTATATTTCGGCGGCAGCACCCAGACGATGCTGGGGCGCAGCGCATAGACGTCGCGGTTTACCGACGCGGTGAACCGCGTGGTATAGTAAGTGGCCTCGAGCGCATAGGTCATCGGTCCTCGCTCGTACAGCACGCCTCCGTTGACGTTGATCGAGTCGTCGCCCAATTCGTTTTTCTCCAACTCGCCGCGGGTCGCCGTCTGCGTGACCGCATCCCAGCCGCAGCCCGCGAAAACCCGCCACCCCGGGGCGCCGGCGAGTTTGTGCGAAGCCGTGATGAACGGTGCCGTGTGCCGCAACCCGTCGGTCACATCGAGGGGCGGGTTGCCCATGGGCTGCTGCCAGTTGATGCCGACGGAGGTATCCCAACCGACGTCGAACGGGTCGCCGATCAGGTATTTCGTGCCGAGGTGCACGGTGGAAAATCCGCTTTCCTCGAAAAATCCGCCGTGTTTGAGGCCGTGGGTGAAATAGGCGTCGACTTCGGCGGAGGCTTCCCAGCGGCTCGAAATGCCGTACCGAAACCCGAGCGCGCTGCGGATATGGTCCCGCTTCGTCAGGTCACCCAAGTGGGGATGCACAATAAACCGGAGGGCATGCTTGTGTTCGGTTTTCGGCAGAACGCTGTTGAAAACGCCTTTGATCTGCAGGTCGTCGTCGGACGGCTTGCTGGCCGCCGGACTTTCGGGCGGGGCATCCGTGGCCTCGAGCGCGAGGAAGAGGGCGACGAAAGTGGCGACGGCCGCGAGGAAACGTTTCATGAAGGGGCAACCGGACGGGAAAGGTCCGGTTGGTTAGGGAACGGCCACAACGGCCTTTTTCTCCGATATCTTTTCTTCCCCGAGATGGGTGAAACGGGTGAATTCCTCGGCACTGAGCGCGCGGTAAAGCCCGTGCTCATAGAGATAGCTGGCCCCTTGGTAGAAACTGATCGCTTCAAGGGTGCCATAAGCACTCTCCGCGATTGGCGTCATCGCATTGGTCGTGAACTCGTATTTGTAGGTGGATTCGCCGCGCGGACGCAGGATCACGAACTCGCCCTTCTCGAGGTGCCCGAGCTTTTGGTAGTTGCCGATGAGCGCGTGCGCTTCGCTAGGCTCGATCTTGCGGACATCGTGACCGAAGAAGCGCGACGGGTAGCTCCAGTTGAGCAAGCCCAGCAGCGTCGGCGCGTAGTCCATCTGGCTCGTGAGTGTCTTGATATGGCCGGGCGGGATGTGGCCACCGGGCGAATAAATCATAAGGGGAATGTGGTAGTTCTCGACGGGCAACTCGCTCTTGCCGGCACTCGAGGCGCAGTGGTCGGCGACGATCACAAACACGGTGTTCTTGAACCAGGGTTTGGTCGCGGCATCGCGCAGGAACTGGCCGATGGCGTAGTCGGTGTATTTCACCGCGCCGGCGCGGCCCGAGATTTTGGATGGCAGATCGATGCGCCCTTCCGGGAACGTGTAGGGCCGGTGGTTCGACGTCGTCATGACGAAGTAGTGGAACGGCTTGCCGGAGGCGGCGCTCGCATCGGCTTCGCGCATCGTCCAGCGGAACAGATCCTCGTCGCACGCGCCCCAGACGTTGGCGAAGGTGACGTCCTCCTTGGCCACGCCGGTCCGGTCGATCACCCGGTAGCCGTTGTTGCCGAAAAAGTAGTTCATGTTGTCGAAGTAGCCGAAGCCGCCGTAGATGAAGGCGGTGTCGTAGCCCTTCGCGCGGAACACGGAGCCGAGCGTGAACATGTCCTCATTGCGCGGGCGCTTGATCATCGAACGTCCGGGCGTGGGCGGCAGCGAAAGTGTGAGCGCCTCCATGCCGCGATCGGTGCGCGTGCCCGTGGCGTAGAAATTATCGAACACCAGGCTCTTGCCCGCGATTTCCACGAGGTTGGGGGTGAGGTTGGAGGCGCGGTTGAAGATGCCCAGAAAGTCCGCGCTCAGGCTCTCCACCGTGATCTGGATGACGTTCGGCCGCAGCTCGACGCCGGGGTTTTTGATATAACGGAGCGTGTCGTACTCACCCGGCCGGAGGATGACCGCGCCGTCCTCGGACATTTCCTCCCGCAGCCGGCCGAAGACCTGGTCGATTGGCTTGGTCGGATAGAACTCGTCGTAATCGAGGACGTTGTTGCGGAAGGCGGCGAAGAGCGACCAGAGGCCATTCTTGGCGAGTTCGCGGTTGAAGTTGTTCTTGAAGGCCGGGAGCCAGTCGGCCTGCAGCGCCAGCCCGAGGAGCAGGGCGCCGGCGAACCAGAGCGCGCCGTTGCGGTAACGCAGTCGCCAGGGTTCCACCGCGGCGTCAACCCACGCATGCGGCAGACGGCTGCGCCACAGCAACCAGCCGAAAAATGCCGCTACGGTGAAAAGGCCGCCGATAATGAGCGGCAACGGATAGGACTCGCGGATATTGCCCATCACCTCGGTCGTGTAGACGAGGTAGTCCACCGCGATGAAATTGAAGCGCACGCCGAACTCGTCCCAGAAGGTCCATTCCGCAGCCGCGCCAAAGAGCAGCGCAAAGAGGATCACAAACCCGAGCCCGGCCGCCAGCCACCGCATCCATGCCCGGCGCAACGCCCCCGACGGCAGCAACGTGAGCAACACGATCAGGGGCAGCGCGGCAAAGCAGGCCGCCCCTAGGTCGTAAATCACGCCCCAACCGAACGCGGCAACCAGACTCAGCGTCCAGGTGACGTCATGGGCGGCCTTGATCAGCAACGCCACGCGGGTGAGGAACGAAATCCCGACAAAGGCGGCAAAAAACAACACAATGCCCCCGTGGCGGCGGGCCAGCAGTCGTTGAAGCAAACCGGGAGAGGGAGTCAGTTGGGAAAACAGGATGGGCAAGGCAATGGGGTGACATACCACTGAAAAACCTTTCCCCCGCGGCACGCAAGCCACGTCACGGACTATATTATTGAACGTTCGCCACGACGAAACGCCAGCAACGCCGGCACCGCGATCAGGATCCACATTCCTCCGGGGACCCACGCGAACTGCTCCGCCGTCCCCACGCCCAGAGCCGAACCCACCCAGCCTGCGACTGCATATACCAGTGCCGCCAGCGTCGCCCGGCCGGTGCGCGCCGGGTAAAACACCAGCACCGTCGAATAAACCGAGACTCCCGCCGCGTAAAGCGCCGCTCCGGCGGGTCCCCGCCCATAAAAAATCAATCCACTCCCCGCCAAAAGCAGGACGGTAGCACTCAAGATCGCTCCGGCCACCCGGCGCCGGTCAAGGGCAAGCCCGGCGAACACAGCCGCGACCAGATGCGCACTGGCGTTGACCAGCAATTGCGGACTGCCGCCCCACGAGACAGCTTTCAGTGCAGGTGTGTGTTGAATGAGAAAGAATGCGCCCGAGTCGAAAGTCACCAGCGCGAACAGGGCGAGCGTCCATCGCGTTATGCCGCGTGGCTCGTAGTCCGGTCCGCGGACGGGGGGAACGCTCGCTCGCTGTTCGAACCCCTGTACGGCGACCAATCCGACGCAGGCCGCCGCGATTCCCCATGCCGCCTGGACGTGAGGCGTCGCCATGAAGACCGCCGGCAGGTTGCAAAGGGCGTACGCCAAGCCGGTGCCGATCCCAAGACAGAAACCCAGCCGTTTGCCGCCGGTTTCACGGCGCAACATCGCGGCTAAACCGACGGTGACAATGCCCGTACCCAAGCCGGTCAGGCCGGCCGCAGCGAAGAACACCGATGGCGTTCGCGCGATCCATGCCAGCCCGGCCGCCGTGCCGGCCATAACAAACCCCATGGCCATCCAGCCGCGCCCCCGCCCCTCCCGCCACAGCTTCGCTGTGGCCACGCTGCCGGCAATGCCCGCCACCCCCATCATGGCCATGACCGGCCGCAATAACGCGTGCCCCTCTCCCAGCACCGCAGACAGCGCGTGCAGAAAACCAAATTGCGCGAAGATCAGGAAATAAGCGTAGACCGCTGCCACTGCCATCGTCGCCGTCGCTAGCGCGCGCATAGAGGGAAATAGCGTTTCCCCAGCTTCGTTTTCTCGTTCGGCGTTGGGTTTCACGGGGTGCTTGGCGCGGATGGATTTACGCTGCTTGACCGGGCGCAACCCGCAACCGGATAGAAAAAATACTTGCCCCTGACGAGCTTCCCGGGCTTTTTCGCAGCCTCAATCGCAATGATCCGCAACCACCATCATCACCACGAAGCCTAGCCTTCCCTCGCGGGGAAGGCCTGGATGTGCCTTCCCTGGGTGATGAAACGATTTTCCAAACCCCGGCTGGCACGTCCCGCCGGGGTTTTTATTTTCCCGGCATAAGGCCCTCCGCGCTTGGCTCACACCCGCCCTGCCTTTTCACTCCCTCCCTCCCATGTCTCCCGCCAATCTCCCCAAAGACCGCCTCCGCCTCGCCATCCAGAAGAGCGGCCGCCTCTCCACCGACTCGCTCGACCTGCTCAAGGCCTGCGGCATCAAGGTCAAGTCGCCCAAGGAGAAACTCCTGCTCCACGCGGACAACTTCCCTCTCGACCTCCTCTTCGTCCGCGATGACGACATCCCGCAGCTCGTCATGGACGGCGTGTGCGACCTCGGCATCGTCGGCCAGAACGTCCTCGAGGAATCCGCCCTCGAACGCGGCACTTCCCACGCCTACGTCGTCGAGCGCACCCTCGATTTCGGCGGCTGCCGCCTCGCCATCGCCCTGCCGGAAGAGCGCCCTTACAGCGGCCTCAAGGACCTGGCCGGCCTGCGCATCGCCACCTCCTACCCGCAGCTCACGAAGCGCTACCTCGCCCAACAAGGCGTGCAGGCCGAGGTCGTCACGCTCAGCGGCTCCGTCGAGATCGCCCCGCGCCTCGGCCTGGCCGACATCATCTGCGACCTCGTCTCCAGCGGCTCCACCCTCGAGGCCAACAAGCTCCGCGCCGTTGAAACCATCTTCAAGAGCACGGCCGCCCTCATTCGCAACGCCCGCCCGCTCAATGCTGAGAAAGCCCACGCCCTCGAGATCGTTCTCCGCCGTCTCGACGGCGTGCAGAAGGCCGCCGGCACGAAATACATCATGCTCCACGCCCCGAAGTCCGCGCTGGCGGACATCAGGAAGCTCCTCCCCGGCTCGGAGAATCCCACGATCCTCCCGCTCGCCGGCGACGACTCGAAGGTCGCCCTCCACGCCGTCTGCTCGGAAGACGTCTTCTGGGAAACCATGGACGCCCTCAAAAAAGCCGGCGCCAGCAGCATCCTCGTCCTACCGATCGAGAAGATGATGCTGTAAACCTTCTCCACCCGTCATTCTGAACGCAGTGAAGAATCCAAGCCCACGCCCGTCCGCGATCATTTCCCTGGATCCTTCGCTCAGCTCAGGATGACGCCCCAAAGCGCCTTCTTCTTTTTGCGTTTTTTGTGCTTTTTGTGGCCAACCTTCTGAAATGAAACCCCTCGTCTGGAAATCCCTCTCTGCTTCCGCCCGCGCCGCCGCGCTGCAACGCCCGGCGCAGAAGGCGCAGAAGCGGACCGCCGTCATCGTGGCGGGGATCCTCACCCTCGTCCGACGCGGGGGCGACCAAGCCTTGCGGCAGATCACCGCCAAGTTCGATGGGGTTAAACTCGCCTCGTTGCGCGTGAGCGACGCGGAGTTCGCCGCCGCCGCGAAGGCGCTGAATCCGGCGGACAAAGCCGCGTTGCGCCGCGCGTATCGAAACCTCCGCCAGTTCCATCTTGCCCAACGTCCGGCTGCCGTCCGCGTCGAGACGATGCCCGGGGTCGTCTGCGAGAAGGTCTCGCGTCCCATCGAGCGCGTCGGCCTCTACGTGCCCGGGGGCAGCGCGCCGCTCTTTTCGACCGCGCTCATGCTCGGCGTGCCTTCGCAGATCGCGGGGAATTCGGTTCGCGTGCTCTGTACCCCGCCGGGTCGCGACGGCAAGGTCAGCCCGTGGATCCTTTTCGCCGCGAAGCTCTGCGGCATCACCGAGGTCTTCAAGCTCGGCGGCGCCCAAGCGATCGCCGCCATGGCGTACGGCACCGCGAGCGTGCCCAAGTGCGACAAGCTCTTCGGCCCGGGCAACGCGTTCGTCACCGAGGCCAAGCTGCAGGTCTCCCGCGATGCCGCGGCCATCGACCTGCCCGCCGGCCCGTCGGAGGTGATGGTCATCGCGGACAACGCCGCCACGCCGGCCTTCGTCGCCGCCGATCTGCTCTCGCAAGCCGAGCATGGTCCGGATTCGCAGGTCATGCTCGTCGCCTTTTCCGCGAAATTCGCCGCCCGGGTGCAGACGGAACTTGAATGTCAGCTCGCCTTGCTCCCCCGCGGCGCGATCGCGGCCGAGGCCCTGAAGAAGAGCCGCCTTATCCTCGCCGCGTCGCCGGCCGAGGCGGTCGAGATCGCCAACCGCTATGCCCCGGAGCACCTGATCCTGCAGATCGCCGATCCGCGCGCGTTGCTGCCGAAGATCACGACTTCCGGTTCCGTTTTCCTCGGCGCCTGGACCCCCGAGTCCCTCGGCGACTACGCCAGCGGCACCAACCACGTCCTGCCGACCTACGGCTGGGCGCGCGCCTGCTCCGGCCTGGGTCTGACCGACTTCATGCGCACTATGACCGTACAAACCACCAGCCCGCGCGGCCTGCGCCAACTCGGCCCCGTGGTCGAGCGTCTCGCCCTCGCCGAAAACCTTGCCGCCCACCAGCGCGCCGTGCGCGTGCGGCTGGATGTCCTGGGTAGGGCGGAGCGGCCCGCTCCGCCGCGGCGCACCGGGCCGGTGCGCCCTACCCCCTCATGACCCCCGTCGAACAAGTCCTCGCCCTCGTGCGGCCCGAGATTCTCGCGCTCGCGCCCTACAGCTCTGCCCGCAAGGAGTCGAAGGGCGGCCGTGTCTGGCTCGACGCCAACGAGAACCCCGAAACTCCGGCGGTGCACAAGCCGCTGCTGAACCGGTACCCGGAACCGCAACCGGCCGACCTCGTCGCAACCCTCGCGACGCTCTACGGCATTACCCCGAACCAAGCACTGGTCACCCGTGGCTCCGACGAAGGCATCGATCTTCTCCTCCGCACCTTCTGCCGCGCAGGGCAGGACGCGATCCTCATCACGCCGCCGACTTACGGCATGTATGTTGTCGCCGCCGGCATCCAAAATGCCCGCGTCGTCACGGTGCCGCTCCTCCGCACGCAGAACTTTGCGCTCGATGCCGACGCCGTGCTCCGGGCGGTGACTCCGGACGTGAAGATCATTTTCCTCTGCTCGCCCAACAATCCCACCGCCGGCCTGCTCGACCGCGCCGCCGTGATGAAGGTTGTGCGCGCCTGCGCCGGCCGGGCCATCGTGGCCGTCGACGAAGCTTATGTCGATTTCGCGGGCGTACCGAGTCTGGCGGCGGAGATCGCCACGAATCCCAACCTTGTCGTCCTGCGCACGCTCTCCAAGGCCTACGGTCTCGCCGGCGCGCGCGTTGGCACAACCATCGCCGATCCAGCTGTCATTGCCGTGCTGCAAAAGGTCATTGCGCCCTATCCGGTGCCGGCGCCCGTGCTGCAAGCCGCGCTGTCCGCGCTCACTCCTGCGGGCATCGCCGCCGCCCGCGACTCCGTTCGCTCGCTCGTTGCCGAGCGCCAGCGTCTGCTCGACGCGCTGCCGAAACTCGCCGTCGTGAAACGCGTGTGGCCGAGTGACGCCAACTACATCCTGATCGAGGTCGCCGACTCCGCCCGCGTAATGGCCGCCGGCCGCGCCGCCGGCATCATCTGGCGCGACCGCAGCAAGGACGTGCCGAACTCCGTCCGCCTCACCGTCGGCACCGTCGAGGAGAACAACCTAACCTTGGAGGTTTTGTCCCGTGTGTGATGCCCCTCTTGTTCACACTGGAGGCGGGACTATCAATCCCGCGAGGCATGCGCTCCGCCGGCACAATCCCGCGGGACTGATAGTCCCGCCTCCAAAGAATTGATTTCGCCCGCCCATGAAAAAAATCCTCTTCATCGACCGCGACGGCACGCTCATCACCGAGCCCGCCGATTTCCAGATCGACCGCCTCGACAAGTTCGCGCTCGAACCCGAGGTCGTGCCCGCGCTGCGCCGCCTGCGCGATGCCGGCTGGACCTTCGTGATGGTCACCAACCAGGACGGCCTCGGCACCCCGAGCTTCCGCGAGGAGGAATTCCGTCCGCTGCAAAATCTGCTGCTCGATATCCTCAAGTCCCAGGGCATCACCTTCGAAGCCGTGCGCGTTTGCCCGCACACCATGGCTGACCGCTGCGACTGCCGGAAGCCCAAGGTCGGGCTCCTGCTCGACTACCTCAAGGACACCTCTTGGTCGCGCGAAGTCTCCTACGTCATCGGCGACCGCGAGACGGATATCCAACTCGCCGCCGCCCTCGGCGTGACCGGTCTGCGCTACAACCCAAAGACCTTCGGCTGGACGGAAATCACCCGCCAGATCGCCGACGCCTCACGCCGCGCCGTCATCGCGCGACAGACCAAGGAAACGAAGATATCCGTCGCCGTTGATCTCGATGCCGTCAGTCCGGCGAAGTTCGCCACCGGTCTCGGCTTTTTCGATCACATGCTCGATCAGATCGGCCGTAACGCCGGCATCAGCCTCGTCATCGAGTGCACCGGCGACCTGCACATCGACGAGCACCACACTGTCGAGGACGTCGGCCTCGCCCTGGGCCAGGCGTTGAAGCAGGCGCTCGGCGACAAACGCGGCATCGGCCGCTACGGTTTCACCATGCCGATGGACGAGGCGAAGGCCGAGGTCGCAATCGATCTCAGCGGCCGCCCGTATTTCGTCTTCGAAGGCAACTTCCCGCGGGAGAACGTCGGCCAGCTGCCGAGCGAGCTCGTGCCGCACTTCTTCCAATCGCTCGCCACCACGCTGGGCGCCACCCTCCACATGTCCGTGAAGGGCGACAACACCCACCACATGATCGAGGCCCTGTTCAAGGGCTTCGGCCGCGCCCTCCGGCCCGCCGTCGCGCGGGGAGCGGGAAGCGAGATCCCCTCAACGAAAGGCGTTCTGTGAAGCCCATGCGTTGGGGAAAATTCCAAACGCCAAAGGTCCAAATCCCAAAGAAATTTCAAATGCAGACCATCAAACCAAAGTTCGAAACCCGCCAATTCGACATTGTTTGGAATTTGGAATTTGGAGTTTGGCGTTTTGCGCTGGCCACCAACCAGGCTGACTCGCGCCTGAAACAACGGGAGGCCGGTGCATGCTTGCAATAGTTGACAGCGGCGGCGCCAACATCGCCTCGGTGCGTTTCGCCCTCGAGCGCCTCGGCATCCGGAGTGAACTCACGGCTGATCCCGCCATCATCCGCGGGGCGGACCGCGTCATCCTGCCCGGCGTCGGTTCGGCGCAGGAGGGCATGAAGCGCCTCCACGCCAAGGGCCTCGTCGAGGTCGTGCGCGGCCTGAAGCAGCCCGTGCTCGGCATCTGCCTGGGCATGCAATTGCTCTTCGAGTCATCCGAGGAAGGAGAAACCCCGTCGCTTGGACTCATCCCGGGCCGGGTTGCGCTGCTGCCCGAGTCGCCCGGCATCACCGTGCCGCACATGGGCTGGAACACGCTCACGATGCGGCCCGATATACCGCTGCTGAAAGGTTTCAATGCGGCCACGCGCTTCTACTTCGTCCACAGCTTCGCCGGCCCGGTGAATGCCTTCACCCTCGCCAGCTGCGACCACGGCACGCCGTTCGCTGCGGTCGTCCAGCGCGGTAATTTCTCTGGCGTGCAGTTCCACCCCGAGCGTTCCGGCGCCGCCGGCGCCCAGCTGCTCAAGAACTTCCTGGAGATGCCCGCATGAGCACCTACACCAGCCAAGGCTCCACTCCCCCCGCCCGTCATTCTGAGCGTAGCGAAGAATCCAAGCGGTCCGTTGCTACGTTCCCCCTGCGTGGATCCTTCGCTTCGCTCGGGATGACGGGATCGAGAGGTTTTTTTCCATCCCGCCTGACCCCGGAAATGTGTAACGTATTATATTACAGATTATCCGATCGCCCATGATCATCTATCCCGCCATCGACCTGCGCGGCGGCCGTGTCGTGCGCCTCACCGAGGGGAAATTCGACCAGGAGAAATCCTATGGCGATGACCCGCTGGCTGTGGCCCGGGGCTTCAAGGCCGCCGGCGCCACCTGGCTGCATGTCGTCGATCTCGACGGCGCCAAGGATCCAGCCAAGCGCCAGACCCCGCTCGTGGAAAAACTCGCCCGCGAGAGCGGTCTGCGGGTTCAGACCGGCGGCGGTATCCGGGACGATGCCCAGGTCGCGACGCTGCTCGCCGCGGGCGTGCAACGCGTGATTGTCGGCAGCCTCGCTGTGCGCCAACCCGATCTCGTGCACGGCTGGCTCAAAACCTTTGGCCCCGAGAAGATCATCCTTTCCCCCGATGTGCGGCTCGACGCCGCGGGCGTGCCCCGCATCGCCGCCGCCGGCTGGCAGGAGACAACCGGCGTCGCGCTCGATGACTTTCTGACCGGCTATCTCTCGGTGGGCCTCGTCCATATTCTCTGCACCGACATCAGCCGCGACGGCAAGCTGACCGGCCCCAACTCCGCGCTCTATGCGCAGCTCGTGAAGAAATTCCCCTCGCTCCAAATCCAAGCCTCGGGCGGCGTCTCGTCCCTCGACGATTTGCGCGTGCTGAAGACGACCGGCTCCGCCGGCGCCATCGTCGGACGGGCGCTGTACGAGAAGAAGTTCACGCTTCAACAGGCACTCGCCTGTTGAAGAAAATTCAAACGCCAAAAGCCAAATCACAAACATGGTTAAAGTCCTAAATTTCGAATCTTCGAATCTCCCACTTCCGGGATCTGTTTGGCGTTTGGCATTTGGCGTTTGGCATTTTTTCTTATGCTAGCCCGCCGCCTCATTCCCTGCCTCGACGTGCGCGACGGTCGCGTGGTCAAGGGCGTCCAGTTCCGCAATCACGTGGACATGGGCGACATCATCGAACTCGCACAGCGCTACCGCGATTCCGGCGCGGACGAACTGGTGTTCTACGACATCACCGCCAGCAGCGACGGCCGCACCGTGTCCGCCGATTGGGTGACGCGCGTCGCCAAGGTCATCGACATCCCGTTCTGCGTCGCCGGCGGCATTCGCTCGCTCGACGATGCCCGCCGCCTGCTCCACAGCGGCGCGGACAAGGTTTCGCTCAATTCCCCCGCCATCGAGAATCCCGCACTCCTCGGCCAGCTCGCCGCCGAGTTCGGCTCGCAATGTGTGGTCGTGGGCATCGACAGCCGCCAGGAAAACGGCGACTACTTCGTGAAGCAGTTCACCGGCGATCCGACCAAGACCCGCGGCACGCGCTGGCGCACCGTGGACTGGGCCCGCGAAGCACAGAAGCTCGGCGCCGGCGAGGTCGTGCTCAACTGCATGAACCAGGACGGCGAACGCAAAGGTTACGACCTCACCCAGCTCAAGCTTGTCCGCGCCGTGCTCACGATCCCGCTCGTCGCCTCCGGCGGTGCCGGCGCGCCGGAGCACTTCCGCGACGTGTTCCGCGAAGCGGGCGTGGACGCCGCCCTGGCCGCCTCCGTGTTCCACAGCGGGGCGATTCCGATTCCCAAGCTGAAACAGTATCTCGTTGCCGAAGGTGTCTGCGTACGTCCCTGAAGTTGAACCACAGATTAACACAGATGGTCACAGATAAATCCCCAGTTCACCGGTTCTATGTTCGGTCTTTCCCATCTGTGTGAATCTGTGTCCATCTGTGGTTAAAATCTTTTTCCTCATGAAATTCCCGAAAATCGACTGGAAGAAAACCGACGGCCTCGTCCCCGCCATCGTGCAGGACGCCAGCACCCAGCAGGTGCTCATGCTCGGCTACATGAACGCCGCCGCGTTGAAGAAGACCCTTTCTTCCAAGAAGGTCACGTTCTTCAGCCGCACCAAGCAGCGCCTGTGGACCAAGGGCGAGTCATCCAAAAATTTCCTTCGCGTCGTCTCGGTCGAGGTCGATTGCGACAATGACACGCTCCTCATCAAAGCCCGTCCCGAGGGTCCGACCTGCCACCGCGGCACCGTGAGCTGCTTCGGTGACGGTGCCCTGACCGGCGGCGCGGGCTTTCTCGCCCACCTCGACCAGGTCGTGGCGTCGCGCATCAAGAGCGGCGACACCTCCAGCTACACCGTCCGCCTCGTGCAGGAGGGCGTGGCCCGCTGCGCCCAGAAGGTGGGCGAGGAAGGCGTCGAGACCGCACTCGCGGCGATGCAGAAGGACTCGAAGGAATTCGCCGGCGAGGCCGCCGATCTGCTCTATCACCTGATCGTGCTCCTGCACGCGAAGAAACAGTCGCTCGGCGACGCCATCGCCGTGCTCGAGAAGCGCCACGCGCCGAAGAAGTAGGGGCGGCCACGTCAGCCGTTTTGGTGGAGGGTCCGTCTCCTGACGGACCGCGGCCGGTCGGAGACCGGCGCTCCGACTGACGCCCTCATTTCTCCGAGGGCAAGTCCACCGGCACGCCCGTCAGCTTGAACCGCACCTTCACCAACGGGTCCACCTTGATCACGAAACCTTTCCGGATGACCTTCAGGCCCCAGAGGCGATAATCGACCGTCGCCTCGCCGGTAATGGTGGTGGCGCCGTCGGCCTGAGTGACATTTACCGGGAACTCCACCAGCGAGGTTTTGCCGTGAAAGGTCAGGTTGCCGGTAACTTGTCCCTGCCCCGACGGCGTGACCGCGAGGATGCCGAGATCGAATTTGCCGCTCGGTTCGCCGCCGCCGAGCCAGTCAATCATGGCGCGATCGCGATCGGGCTTGCCCGTCTTGAGGTCGGTGAACTTGAAGGCAAACGTTCCGCCCTGCTTGATGCGGCCTTTCTCGTCCAATCGCAGCGTCGCGTCGTACTTCTCCAGCCGCGCCGTGAAGGAGTCCACCGTGACGCTGACATCGACGTCGACGTAGGAGCGTTCCGGGTCAACCTTGAGCGCACGCTCGACGGCGCAGAGGGTCAGCGGCAGGAGGACAAAAGCGAAAAGGAGACGAAGGCTTTTCATGTCCGGACGTAATGAGGACTCACCCTGCGGACCGCAAACGCACAATTTTGTGCCGCCGGCTTGCGCGTCCACCAAGCGCCATGCTCAGGTCTGCGGCGGCTTGAACTTGACCGGAATGACCACCCGCACATCGACCGGCTTGCCGTCCTTCAAGGGAGTTTCGAACAACCACTGGCTCACCGCCGTGGCGGCCGCCCAGCCAAACTCCGGCTGGCTGGCCGCCCGGATGTGCGGCAGCCGGACGCGCCCGTCCCGATCAATGATCACCTCGACGTCTGCCTCCCCCATCTCCAACGCATCGAGCCGGGCCGCGGGGTAGAGAGGCGAGCGCATGAACAGCGGAAACAGCGGCCGGTCAAGAGACCGGGCGCCGGCTGGCTGCTGTTCCGTCCCGGTGCTTTCGGTCAGTCGTTTTTCCACGCTCTCCGGCCGCGGGTGTTTGAATTGCCAAAAGAAAACGAATTCGGCCCCGCACACTTCTCCCTTGCGGCGCAGCGGCTGAAAGCGCCACGCGGCAATGGCCGCCGCCGCGGATTCCCCGAACTCCGGCGCGGTAGCCTCGACCACGCTGACGTCCATCACCCGGCCCTCCGGATCGACGCTGAAATTCACGCGCGCCGCGCCGCCGGTTCCGGCGATGGCTTGGTTGTAAGGATAGACCGGATCAACCATCGCAATGGCTTCCGGGGGTCGGTCGAAATATTCCGTCGTTTTCTGGTCCGGCATGTTGCGGAGATAGATGCCGTTTTTCTCCAGCCAGTCGCGGCGGTTTTCCAAACCTGCCTCGTCCACGGCGTAGAAGGACAGCACCGCTTCCTTTTGTGCTTCGATCGGAGTGCGGCCCCGGTGCGCCGGCCGCAGCTTCCACCCGCTCACCGTGTCGAGCGCCGCACTGAGAAAATCCGGATGCGTCGCACGCAGGACTTTGACCCCGTCGATCCGGCCCTCGATGTTGACGCCAAGCAGGAGCTCAACCTCGCCCGCGAGCCGCCGGTCCGCGAGGAACTGCGGATAAGGCGCATCGGTGCTCGCCGGGTCGCCCGGCGGCGACACCTCGACTTCCTCCACCTGGTAAGGCGGCCAGTCGTCAGTCCGGGCTGCTTTCTTCGGCGTCCCGGCCGGGGTAAAAGTAATGCGCACCTTCTTTGAAGCGGCTCCCGGCTGCCCGTCCACGATCTCGGGTTTGAATTTCCATTGAGCGACCGCAGCCAGAGCCGCCGCCTGAAATTCTTCCGCTCCTGAAAGCGCCCGGGTCTCGGTCACCCTGCCTTCCGCGTCCACCTCGAAGGCCACGCTCACCACCCGCTGTTTCCACTCCGCCCCGGGGGTCGGAGGGTAGTTTGGGTGAACCCACTCGACGAGCACCGCAGGCCGGTTTTTTTCGAAATAGGCCGGGTCTTCCTCGGCGATTATTGTTTTTTTGAGGCGTTCCGCCCCTGCTCCCGTCAGCGAGAGACACAGGGCCAGCACGAAACCAATCGATACATTATTCATGGGGGGTCGGTCCGCTGGCCCAAGCGGAGCCCCGGTGAATGCCTCAACCCCGGCCGCCGCGCAAGACGACAACGTGCGCGAGATCGTTTTTTTCGAAGTCCTTCCAGTAGCGATCTTCGATCTGCTTGAGCTGTTCGTCGCGGGACGGAGGCGGTTCGACGCCGGGCGTCTCCATCATCCGCTTGGCCTGGTCGCCGGCGAAATCCCGGTCCGCCAACCGGGCCACCAGCTCATGCCAGAAAACGTCGTTCTGAAATTCGCTCTGCAGCTCGCGCACGCGCTCGTCCTCTGCGAGCTTGGGTGCAGGCTGCAATGTCCCATCGTCGCGCTTTTCCACCAAGTCGGCGCAGCCCAAATCGGTGGCCATGGCCATCAACCGCTGGTCGATGGCGAAGTAACGCTTGGCCGCGGCGGTCTCCTCGCCCTGATAGCCGGTGACGGTCCACATGCCCAAGTGCACCAGCTCGAGGAGCTGGCGGTATTCCTTCGCGGTGAACGAGACTTTCATAGCCCGCCACCCTTGTCCGGTCAGCCCGCCCCGCAAGCGCGAAGTGGGTGGGCGCAGCAGCCTTACTTCTTTTCCGCCGGGGCGGCCGGCGTCGCGTCCGGTGCCGGAGTCTCCGGCACCTTGGCCCGCACAACGGTGAAGCTGCCGAGGCTCGGGCGCGGCGCGACCCGCCACATCCAGTCGACTTCCTTGTCATCCACGGAAAAACTCACGGCGATGCGGCAACGGGACTCGACCGCGACACCGTCCTTCTGCGCTGGGGTCCCATGCCACTGGCGCACGGCCGCATACGCGGCGTTGGCAAACTCGGGATGCGACGACCGCAGTACCGTCGCGTTGCGCACGGCACCATCGGTGCCGACGATCAGTTCGAGAATCGCACCACCCACAATGCCGGCTTGGGCGAGTTCCTCTGGATAAACCGGCTGCGGCACCTGTTTCAGGGAGGGCTTCGGCGCATTGTTGGCGGCCGGACCTTCGTCACCCTCCACCGGGAAACTGAACGGCGCCCGCGCCTTGAATTTCATGGGCTTGCCTTCCTTGTCGACCTTCGGCGGCTGCTTCACCTTGGAGGCCAGGGCCAGGGCGATCTGGTCGAGCGCGTGGGCGCCCGTCGGGTCATCGCTCGTGATAACCTTGCCATCCTCCGCGTTGCCCTGCTCGTCGAACGTGATTTCGACGATGACCTTGAATCCGGGAGCGACCGCCGGTGGGGGCGTCTGGGCCCGGACGGCCACCAGGCAGAATGAAAAGAGGACAAGGAGCAGGATGCTGCGGGGGTGCTTCATGGGTGACTAGGTCCAGACACGTGACCGCCCGGCCGGTTGCTGGCAAACTGATACTTGGTCTTCCGACCCTGCTGTAGCGGCGATCTATGATCGCCGGGCGGAAGTCCGTGGTCACAGACCACCGCTACAGTTTTTCCGCGCCCAAGCCCGGCATTGACCGCCCCGCCGCCCCACCTTTCACTCTCCGACCCGGTTTTTACATCCGGTCTCATTTAACACCAACTCTCCTGCCACTTTCCTCCGGCCGTAAGGCCGCCTCGCCGTAGCTCGCGTGAGCGTAGGCGGGCCACTCACACTTTCCACCTCCGCCATGCCCGACTCCGCCGAATCGCCCAACCTCATGGAAGCCCTCGTCTCGCTCGCGAAGCGTCGCGGCTTCATCTACCAATCGTCCGAAATCTACGGCGGGCTCAACGGCTTCTTCGACTACGGTCCGCTCGGCGTCGAGCTCAAGCGCAACATCCGCGACTGCTGGTGGCGCGACATGGTCCACCGCCGCGACGACGTCGTCGGCATCGAGACCTCCATCATCATGCACCCGAAGGTCTGGGAGGCCTCCGGCCACGTCGCCGGTTTTTCCGACCCGCTCGTGGACTGCAAGGTGAGCAAGCAGCGTTACCGCGCGGATCAGCTGTTCTGGTCTCCCGTGGTGGTTGACGGCAAAGTTGCGGGCTATGTCTCCGCGCTGGAAAGCGAGAAGACCGCCGAGGAACTCCAAGCCGCCGCCGAAACGTTCAAGCGCAAGAAGGCCCTCCAAGGCGCGCTTGCACCCGTCGTGGTGAAGGACTTCACCGAAGCCGCCGAGGCCGAAATCCCGCTCATTCCTTCGCCCGCCACCGGCGAGCCGGGCTCGCTGACCGCCCCGCGCGCGTTCAACATGATGTTCCAGACCAACGTCGGCGCCATGAGCGACGCCTCGTCCGTCGCCTACCTCCGCCCCGAGACGGCACAGGGCATGTTCGTGGACTTCAAGAACGTCGTGGACACCACGCGCGTGAAACTCCCCTTCGGCATCGCGCAGGTCGGCAAGTCGTTCCGCAACGAGATCACGCCGCGCAACTTCATCTTCCGTTCCCGCGAGTTCGAGCAAATGGAAATGGAGTACTTCATCCACGAGGACGCCGACTGGGCCAAGGCCCACGAGGAGTGGATCGTCTGGTGCGAAAACTGGCTCCGCAGCATCGGTCTGCCCGACAGCCATCTCTCCCGCTACACCCACCCGAAGGAAAAACTCGCATTCTACTCGCGCGGCACGGTGGACATCATGTTCAAGTATCCTTTCGGCGTGCAGGAACTCTGGGGCATCGCCGCGCGCGGCAACTACGATCTCACGCAGCACGCCAACGCCAGCGGCAAGCCGCAGGAGATGTTCGACGAGGCCACGAAGAAGAAATTCGTCCCCCACGTCATCGAGCCCGCCGTAGGCACCGACCGCATCTTCCTCGCCGTGCTCACCGCCGCTTACGCGGAGGAAGACGTGAAGGACGAGAAGGGCAACACCGAGAAACGCACCGTACTCCGCCTCTCGCCGCGCATCGCGCCGGTGAAGGTCGCCGTCCTCCCGCTCCTCAAGAACAAGGAGCAGCTCACCAACCGCGCCCGCGACCTTTACGCCAAGCTGAAGCGCAACTACGCCGTGCAATACGATGACGGCGGCGCCATCGGCAAACGGTACCGCCGCCAGGACGAGGCCGGCACGCCCTGGTGCGTGACGATCGACTTCGACACGATCGAGAAACCCGGCGACACGTTCACCCTCCGCGAGCGCGACAGCATGAGCCAGAAACGAATCACCGAGGCCGAGCTGTTTGCATTGCTCGAAGAGCACGTGTATTGAGTGGGCGTTGGCGCGCGTTGACGGCAACGCGCGCCGATGGATCAAGTAATGTAGGTCGGACTTTACGCCCGACGGTCCTATCCCCGGCTGCCGGGGATAAATCCCGACCCAGCTAAACCTCACCCGGCGCGCTCTCCCATCCATGCCTCCCAATCCCCGCCAGCCCGCCGTGCGCCTGGTACGCACGCCCCAAGCGCTCACCGCGCTGCGCGGCTGGCTGGGCACGTTTCCCGCGGAAACCCGCGAGCTTGGAGGCGACACCTATCGCAAGAAGGCCGTGAAGGAGGTGTGGTCCGAAGCCGATCATCTCGTGAAGGCCGAAGTCGACATCGGCAGTGAGGTGCTGCCGATCACGCTCTTCCTCACGCGCGGCGCGTGGACCTCGCGCTGTTCCTGTCCTGTCCTCGATCGCTGCGAACACGTTTACGCCGCCGGGCTGGCCTGGCTCGCTGCCGTCGAAGCCGGACAACTCGACGGCCGCCGTCCCACCATTCCTCTCCTGCCCGCCGAGCGCAGCGCAACGCCCACCTCGGTTCCTGCCGTCGCTGCACCGGCCGTGACGTCCGCACCGATCGGAGAAACAACCCTCGCACCGGGTCTCGCCGCGTGGCTGCGCGCTTTGCCCACCCCGGGTGAACGCGCCCCCGCCCAACCGTCCGGCCCCTTGCGCAACCTCTCCGGCCTGCGGGTACGGCTCGACGCGAACGG
>DATCRM010000265.1:0-6619 GCA_036568985.1 Lacunisphaera sp.
TCGCAGGACTGATAGTCCTGCCTCCATTTCTGAAATGCCTCGGGGCTTGCCCCGAGGATCTTTACTTGGCGTTTGGAGTTTGTGATTTGGAGTTTCAATCGGTCCTCCGATTGGCAAAAGCGACCAGCATCGCTACCGTCCACACTCGCGACCACGCCCGCGGGTCTTTCTGTGTGGTGTAGTTTTGCCAGAGGCGTGAGGCCTCGCCGGCATTGAGCCAAGGACATGCGGCGAGCGAGGACGGCGAGAAGGTTTCCCCGAGGAACGGACGCAGTTCGCTGAGCATCCACTTCGCGAAGGGCAGGGCAAAGCCTTGCTTCGGACGGTTGCGCACGGCGGCGGGAACGAGATCGGCGGTGGCGTCGGCGAGCGCGCGCTTGAGGCGGCGCGGATCGTATTTGAACCAGGCCGGCTGGGGCCAGAGCCATTCCAACAGCACGCGGTCCACGAAGGGCACGCGGAGTTCCAGCGAATGAGCCATGCTGAAGACGTCGCTGTCGCGCAGGAGCGTGTCGGCCATGTAGGTGCGCAATTCCCAGCCGCTGACAACTTGGAACGGATCGGCACCCAGCAGCTCGAAGGTGAAGTCATCGAGCATCGGATGATTGGGACCGAGCCGCTCGGCCTGCGCACGGGCATCGGGGGAGAGCAGGGCCAGGCGCTGCGCTTCGGGCAGCACCCGCCGCTGCAGCGAGGCGAGTTCGTGCAGATCGCGCGCGTGCGCCAGGAAGTCGGCCAGTTTGCGGGCGCGGGTGATCGAGGCGGACTGCAGCCGGGCGATGACGGAACGGCGCAGCCGGCCGGGCAGACGCCGCCACCACGGCAGCAGGCGGTCCAGTCGAGACAGGTCGCGGAACGACGGATAGCCGCCGAACAGTTCGTCGCCGCCGAGCCCGGACAACGCGACGGTCACGCCACCCGCGCGGGCCAGTTTGCTTGCATAGTAGGTGTTGATGCCATCGCCAGTCGGCTGGTCGAAACTGGCCAGGATGAGCGGCAGGTCGGTGGCCACGCGGGCACCGGTGAGCAGCTCCTCGTGGTGGTCGGTGCCAAACGTCTGGGCGGCGAGCCGGGCGCTGGCTTGCTCGGAGTAACCCGACTCGCCGAACACCAGGGAAAAGGTTTTTAATTTCGGCCCGCCCAGCCGGGTCATCAGTCCGACCACCGCGGTGGAGTCCATGCCACCCGACAAAAAAGCCCCGACGGGCACGTCGGCCACGCGGTGGGCGCGGATCGTGTCCTCTAACTGATGACGCAGGCCATGGATGAAGTCCTGGTAGTTCGCAGCGGCACGTCCGGGTTGCGTCGGCGCCGGCATCCGCCACCACGCCTGCGAGCGGAATTTACCTTGGGCATCGATGGCGAGGCAATGTCCGGGAGGAAGATTGGCGATGCCACGGTAGATCGTGCGAGGGGCGGGCACGCTGAACCAGGCGAGGTATTCGCCGACCGAGGCGGGATCGATCTCGCGCGGCACCTGGCCGCTGGCGAGCAGGGCATTCAACTCGGAGGCGAAGACCAGCCCCGCGCCGGGCAACCGCGCGTAGTAGAGGGGTTTGATGCCGAGCGGATCGCGCGCGGCGAAGAAGGTGCGTTCACGGGCGTCCCAGACGGCAAAGGCAAACATGCCGCGCAAGTGCGGCAGGCAACCGGCGCCGTGCTGCGCGTAGGCGGCGAGCAGGACCTCGGTGTCGCAATGCGTGCGGAACATCCAGCCGGCCGCCTCCAGTTCCGTGCGCAGCTCGCGGTGGTTGTAGATTGCGCCGTTGAAGACGATCGTGAACCGCCCGTCGGGCGTCGTCATCGGCTGGTGTCCGTTGGCCGGATCGAAGATCGCCAGCCGGCACATGCCGAACGTCAGGTCGCCAGCGGAGAAGAATCCCCGGTCATCCGGTCCACGGTGTCCCTGGCGCTGCACCATGCGCCCGACCGCCGCTTCGCGCTCAGCGGGTGACAGCTTGGCCGAATAAATACCGGCTATGCCGCACATGAGGTTCTAACCACGGATATCACGGATCGCACGGACGGACACTGGGCTTGCGGAAGGGCTGGCCACAGGAGGCACAAGAAGCGCAAAAGGGGCGTTGTTCACAGAGGACTGAAACCGGAGGGCTTGCTCGAATACCAATTTCCGCGATCTGACCCTCCCATGTGACTTTCAAGCCGAAGTCCTCACCGCAGTTCGGACCAGAGCGAAGCAGAGCACAGCAAGGCCAGCTGAGCGGACCATTCTGGCAGCTTGTACATCGAAGGCTACGTATCCAGCCAGCCAAGCGTCTGGCAGCTTGTGGCCAAAGTCCGCAACAACGTCGGCTGCCCGGAAGACGGTTTGAAAGGGCTGCAGGGCCATTCGCCTGCAGGTCCACAGATGCATGAGCGACGCGGCCAGAGAAGCTCGCACGGCGGTCACCACGAAGAGCAGACCGAATGCATCAATCAGCACCGCAAGTTCGATAATTGCCGGTGCCAGGACCAGTATTTCGGTCCCGGTGAAGAGCAGCAGCATCGAGGCGATCCACTTCACGCGCGTCTTGGGCGGCAGACTGCGCCACCAGGATTTCAGGTTGTTCAGTTTCATAATGGAATTCAGACGGTGCCTTTGCCTCATCCGACGCTCGCCTTCCGGTCAGCCTGCGGGAGTGTCGCGGAGTAAATTTCAGCTATGCCGCACATGAGGTTCTGACCACGGATATCACGGATGGGCACGGATTGAGCCGGACTGGACCGGAGAAAAGATGGCCACAAAAAGCACAAGAAGCGCAAAAGGAGGCACGTTCACAGAGAACTACGACCTGAGGGCTTGCTCGAGTATCGATTTTCCCGACCTGACCCTTATCCCCTCGCCGAACGATTACGATGTGCCACGGCCGGGCGTCAGCCTGGACGTGGGCTCGGGTACTTGGTTCGCCTCATTCTTTCTGAAAACGACAAGAAGCAGCGCCGAAACCTCAAGGAGCACGGCGGCAGAGAAGAACCTGAGCGCCCAATTCGGTCTTTCTGCGCTTGTGCGCTTGCGCTCAGCCGAAGCCTCTAGTGCCTTAGCCGCGATTTCGCGCAGGCTCGCGACCGATTCTTTGTCATCGGACGCACGAACAATCTGCCGGAGCGCGCGTTCTTCTGGAGGTGGCGCGGAAATCCGGATAGCAAAAAGTACCGCCAGCAGGACAAAGATCAGCGAGAGGACGAGAAAAACGATGGGGAGTCTTGGCGAAGACATCTTCATGGGTGACAGAAAAGGGTCAGGCTGCAGATGTTGATCAGTCTTCGTGTCCTTTCGTGTGATTCGTGGGCAGCCGCGTTGCTCTGCCTCGGGACAGCTTCGCCGCGTCGCTTCCCGGAAAGGGGAGGCGGCGAGTTGAGATTTTGGGTGCATCCACTCGCAAATAAGGGCCGGGGTAGGCCGGGCCAAACCAACAGGAAGGCCCGGTGGTAGCAATGCCGTTTTAACGCAAAGCCTTAGAAGCAAATGGCTTTGCTTATCTCGGTCGCTTTCTGTGGATCGGTTAGCAAGCCCACCAAATGCAAACCGAAATCCAAGGCTGTGCCCGCACCGCGTGAGGTTGTGATCCGGCCATCGGTCACGACGCGCTCGTTGGCGAGAATGGCGGGTAGTTCGTTGGCCACGGAGAAATGCGCCGTGTAGCGGCGTCCGGCCAGAAGGCGGCAGTCGTGCAGCACCGCGGGCGCGGCGCAGATGGCGGCGAGCCAGCGTCCGGCGGCGTGTTGCCTTAGCACGAGCTCGCGCACGCGCGGATCGGCGCGCAGGTGCTTCACCCCGGCGCCGCCGGGAAGGAACAACAGGTCAAAATCCCGGCCGAGGACGGCGGCGAGCGTGGTGTCGGCGTGCGCGGTGATGCCGCTGCGTCCGGTGACGTGAATGCCTTCGGCGAGAGCGGCCGTGACGACCTCGACGCCGGCGCGGCGCAGCAGGTCGATAGGGGCGAAGGCTTCGATCTCCTCGAAACCCTCGGCGAGTGGAACAAGCACGGTGGGCATGATGAGGGAAGTATCAGGTAACAAGGAGCAAGTATCAAGAAGGGGAATCCGGGCCGCTGACGGCATCCCTCCTTGTTACTTGGTCCTTGTTACTTAATACTTCCGCGATGACCTCCATCGCGGGCAAACGTCTCGTCATTTTTGGCTGCGGCTATGTGGGGTCGGCGGTCGCGCAAGCGGCGTTGGCGGGAGGTGCGCGAGTCGAGGCGTTGACGCGCAATCCGGAAAAAGCTCTCGCGTTGCGCGCGGCTGGCCTGGCCAAGGTGGTGGTGGCGGATCTTGCGACCAGCGCGTGGCACGGACAAATCGAGCCGGGGCCTGATTTTGTTTTGAATGCAGTCAGCTCGGGCGGGCCGGAAAACTATCGGCAGTCGTATGTCGGGGGCATGCGATCGATCCTGACATGGGCGGCGGCCGGCCGGACGCCGATTGGCACGCTGGTGTACACCAGCAGCACGGCGGTTTATCCGCAGGGCGGGGGAGCGGTGGTCGATGAAACCGCCGAGGCGCCGGGGGCCACGCCCAACGGGACGATCATTCGGGAGTCGGAGATGCTGCTCCAAAACGCCTCGGTGGCGGCACGGGCCCGCTGGTTCGTGCTGCGGCTGGCCGGCATCTACGGTCCGAGCCGGCATCACCTGCTGGACCAATTGCGCGAGGGCGTGACGGAGTTGAATGGGTCGGGGGCACATCGGCTCAACCTCGTCCATCGCGATGACATCGTGTCGGCGATTCTGGCCTGCCTGCAGGCGCCGGCGACGATTGGTAGCGGGATTTTCAACGTGGCCGACAGGGCGCCGGCGCGGCGGGCCGAGGTGGTGGAATGGCTGGCGGGTCAGCTCCAGATTTCCGCGCCGCCATTCGACGGCACCGCGACGAGCCGGCGGGCGGGAGCCCCGATGCCGGATCGGATTATTTCCAGTACGAAGATCCAGCGGGAACTGGGGTGGAAGCCCAAGTATCCGGACTACCAGGCGGGTTTCGGTGAGATTTTGGACACCGCTAATCCAGACTAATTGGGCACTAATCCGGACCAAGGCAGGGTGACCACGGATTACACGGATGGGCACGGATGAGATTTGAACTCTCGCAGTGTGTCATTCCGAGCGCAGCGAATCCAAGGAAAGGACGTCGATTGCGCCTACTACCGCTTGGATGCTTCGCTCCGCTCAGCATGACGGGTTGCGGTGGCTGAATTTTAATCCGTGTCAATTCGTGCAATCCGTGGTGAAAACTTTGGCAGTTTGAGCGTGATTCGGATGCATTAGTGTCCATTAGTGGTTCATTCTTTAACCCCACAAATCCCATGGCTGGCGTAGGCACATTACTCAAACAGGCGAAGAAGATGCAGACGAAGATCGAGGAGATGCAAAAATCCCTCGAAGCGCGCGAACTCGACATTTCCAGCGGCGGCGGCGCCGTGCAGGTGAAGATCACCGGCTCCGGCAAGTTTGTCGCTCTGAAGCTCGACCCCGAGTTCCTCAAGGAGGACGCCAAGCTCGTCGAGGAAACGATCCTCAACGCCGTCCGCGAGGCCGCCACCAAGGCCAAGGAGCTGAACGATTCCGAGATGCAGCGCATCTCATCGGGCTTCCAGATGCCGGGAATGTTCTGAGGTATTTGTGATTTACGATTTATGATTGATGATTTGTGACCGGGTTCGGATTGGCTCGAACAATCATAAATCGTAAATCATAAATTTTCTCCGACCATGACTCCTGCCCTCGAACAATTGCAGAAGCTGCTGAAGCAGCTGCCGGGAATCGGCTATCGCTCGGCGGAGCGGATCGCGCTGCATCTGCTGGTCGAGAAACCGGCGCGGTTGCCGGAACTGATCGCCGCGCTGGAGGCGGCGGCGAAGAACGTCCGGCGGTGTGCAGTGTGCGGGAATTTGTCGGAGGAGGAACACTGCCCGATTTGCGCGGACGAGAAACGCCGGACCGGCCAGGTCTGCGTCGTGGAAAACGTGCAGGATCTTGCCGCCATCGAGCGCTCGGGTGCCTACCGCGGACGTTATCATGTTTTGCACGGAAAACTTTCTCCCATTCGCGGCGTCGCGCCGGAGGATTTGAACCTGGCCGCGCTGCTGCAGCGGATCGAGTCGGGCGAGGCGACCGAGCTGATTCTTGCGCTCTCCAATGACGTCGAGGGCGAGGCCACCTGCCATTACCTCACCGAACGCCTGCCGAAATCGGGCGTGACGGTCTCGCGCATCGGTTTTGGCCTGCCGAGCGGCGGCGGGGTGCTCTACGCCGATGCCGTCACGCTCAAGAGCGCGCTTGAGGGCCGGCGGAGTTATTCGTGAAGGCCAAGGCGTGTGCCTGAATTGTCGGAATGACTCTGCGGGACCTCAAGAGGGGCATTCGTTTCGGGTCGGGGATTGAAATGTAGGAGGGGCTTTACGCTCCGACAGGAGCGTCATGCCGACTGAAATCGGGGCGTAAAGCCCCTCCTACAGTTCCAAGCATGTCGATCTTTACTTGCGAAGCGCGGGTCAGCCGGTTTTAGTCCCGGCGTTCTTTTTGCGGGCGTAGTATATCGGTATTATGTGTGCTTCCCAAGCATGAGAGGCGGGTTCGACTCCCGCCGCCCGCACCAGTCTTCGCCTCTTTGAGGCTACGAC
>DATCRM010000266.1:0-8833 GCA_036568985.1 Lacunisphaera sp.
ATGCTCATGCTGGAACGGTAAGTGGGACGGTAAATGGCCGCAAGCGCTCTTTCTCCGCTAACGAGTTGAGGTCTGACACGACTGGGCGGAGCCCCGGAGTTGGGATGAGCGAGCTTCGCTCCGGAAGGGCCAAGCAGTTGCGCTGCGGTGGTTTGATCGGGAAAGGCGTCGACTTGGGTCGCAGAATTCAAACCAACTGGAACAACCCGCGTCTTCACTCATGCCGCGGGACTGATAGTCCCGCCTCCATCCCATGGGACATGCGGACATTCGCATGACCCGGATTTATCCGCATGTGATGAACAAGCCGGGGCTCGGCGTGCGGAGCCCGCTCGATGCCGATTGACCCCGATGAATCCGGCCCGCAGGGACGCGGGCCCTCAAGATGAGAAAAACGGACGTGAAGGCGCGAGCGAGCTCGCCGGACCACCGGGAACGTGCGTGTTTGGTGTGGAAAGACGGAGTTTAAACGCGGAGGGCGCGGAGAACGCGGAGGTGCATCGAGAGCAGAACCCCAATCCTGACTTTGCCACGGTATTCTGCCCGTGCTCCGCGATCTCTGCGTCCTTCGTGTTGAAAAGTTTGGGCTCGAACCTCGCCGTTCACCATCACTGGAGGAGGTTTGCGGGTGATACACGGCCTGTTCCGTTGCCCCATTGAAGGAAGCGCTCGCACAAGCCACCCTCCCCCCGCCTCCAATGAAGACTCCCTTCGTCAAGCCTTCGGTGCCCCGATGCGTCCGGGCTCCATGCTTGCCACAGCTTAGGAACCGGCGGGATACAGGCACTCGACCTCGACCTTCTCGCCACAGGTACAGGTGACGACGATCCGCACGATCTTGTCGCCTTCCTTCACCACGTCGACGGTCGGGCCTTCCGCGGCCGGCCGAACACCGCCGCCACGGGCCGGAACGGCCTTGTGGACGTGAGGGGGGCGCATGAGCGCGGCGTCATGGGAGCGTTTGCCGGAAAGAAAGGGTTTCATGGGGAAGTTGAAGAATGAATTCAGTTGGAAGCCGAAGCGACAGGTTTCAATCCAGGCTCAGCCACGGGCTTCGACGCGGGCAGAGCGACCGGCTTGGCATTGGCCTTGTCCTTGCCACCGGTGCTCAGGGCCAGGCTGAGGGTGATGCGTTGATTGGATTCAGACTTCGGATCCTCCTTGGGCAGCGGCTTGGTGTCGGCGTAGCCCGTAACGCGATCGATCAGCTCGGGCTCGACCGCATACAGCACCAGCTTGCGTCGCGCGGCGTTGGCCCGGTCGGAAGAGAGTTCCCAGGCCGAGTAATCCTCCCGGGGCAACACGAGCCCTTGCCGGGTGTGGCCGTCGATAGTGACGCGAAACCGGTGACGATCGATGAGCCATGCCATGGACTGGACAAGGTGAATGCCCCAATCGGTGAATTCCGCGCTGTCGTCCTTGAACAGCGGCTGGTTCGATCGGTCGAACAGGGTGATGCGCAGTCCGTCGGACGTCACCTGGATGTCGATGGGTTTCTTGTCGAGCGATTCGTCGAGGTGCAACAGACGATAGAAATCGGCCGCGACGGAGTTGAGGAAGCTAAGCTCGATTTGCTTATCCTTGTTGTTGGGCTGCCCGGTGCCGGTGTCCTGGGTTCGTGACGGAGCCGAGTTGCTGCTGTCGCTCTGCTTGTTGAACGGCATGACGCCCGAGTGATCCTTCATCGGGGAACTGAACGGACTCTGAAAATACTTGGAGGTGGCAATGAGGATTTTTTTGTCTTGGGCCGAAATCCACAGCACGAGGAAAAGCGCCATCAACGCGGTCATGAAGTCCGCGAAGGCCACCTTCCATGCTCCTCCGTGTCCGGCCATGGCGCGGTGTCCTTATTTGTTGTTGCCAGTGCCGAGGCCTTTGACGGCGACCTCGAGCTCCTCGGCTCCGGGCTGGACGTTGCCGTCGAGCGAACGGCGCGCGACCTCGATGGCCGTCAGCGGGGCGAGGCCCTTGGCGAAGCCCGCGACCGCGTGCATGATGCAGTTGAGGCACAGCATGTCGGAGGCGTTGTTGGAGCGGATGCGACCGGCGAGCGGGTTCACAAATCCGTAGGCCACAAAAATGCCCAACAGAGTACCGGTGAGCGCGGCAGCCACCTTTTCACCGACCGCCTCGGGACCCTCCGCAATGGCGGACATGGTATTGATGATGCCCAACACGGCCGCGACAATGCCGATGGCCGGCAGGGAATCCCCGATCATCTGCATGGCGTGCACCGGGTGGTCCATCTCGAGCTCCTTGGCCTTCAATTCGGCGGTCATAAGATCTTCGAGCTGGTCCGGCTTGATCTTGCCATCGATCACGGGCTTGAGGCCGTTGATGAGAAATTTGCGGCGCTCCTCGTGGTTGAGCACGCTGGGATAGCGCTTGAAGAGCGCGCTTTTGGACGGGTCCATCACATGCTCTTCGAGCGCGATGAGCCCGTTGCGCCGTCCGGTCATGAACAGCTCGTAGAGCAACTTCAGCAGCTCGAAAAAATCCTTTTTCTGCGCGGTCTTTCCGGCCAATGCATCCTTCGTCTTGTGGATGATCTCCTTGATGACGTGCATCGGCGTGGCGATGATCAACACGCCGAGGGCGATGCCGAGGATCACCACGAATTCGGAGATATGCAGCAGCACCCCGGGGTGGCCCCCGGCCATCATGAAGCCGCCGAGCGTGGCGGCAAAGACAATGGCTCCTCCGACGAGAATCAGCATGGGAGGGATGAGAGACTAAAGGACCAAGAGACCGGGGACGAGAGACCCCGGAAAAGGCCTAGGGGCAGAAACCCAATGGAATTCTGATCGGTGGTCATTTGGTCTGTGGTCTGGTGATCTGCAGTCGGTGGTCTTGTAGTCAGTGAGGCGCGCAGTGCCTCACTTGTTGCGGGCGCGACCGAGGTAGGACCGCAAACCGAGGATGGTTTGTGAATGGATCTGGCAAATGCGGGACTCCGTCAGGCCGAAGACCTCGGCGATTTCGGCGAGACGCATTTTTTCAAAGTAATACATGGCAAGTATCTTCCGGGGTATATCGGGCAGTTCGGCCATCCTTTGAGTCAGAAGTTTTAACAGTTCGTCCTTCTCGAGGTTCTCGCGCCCGGTCACATCGTTGTCGTCGGCCAGAAACTCGTGGAGCGAAGCGCCTTCCGACTCCTCGCCGGCGGCGTGGGAATCGAGGGCGACAAAGGTCACGGGACGGGATTCGTCGAGCCATTTGCGGTATTCCGCCTGACTCACACCCATCTCCTCGCAAATTTCGTCTTCGGTCGCCGTGCGGCCAATCCGCTGCTCCAGGTCGTTGATGGACTCCTTGAGCTTGCGGGCACGGGCGCGAGCGCGGCGCGGGCACCAGTCCAGCCGGCGGAGCTCGTCGAGCACCGCCCCGCGGATGCGCGTCGCCGCATAGCCGGCGAAAGTGTTGCCCTGTTCGGGATTGTATTTGCGCACGGCCGCGATGAGCCCCGTGACGCCCACGCTGTAGAGATCGTCCGCATCGATGTGCGGCGGCAGCGTGAGCTTGATGCGGTCCACGACGTTGCGGACCAGGGGGAGGAAGCGCACGATCAAATCCTTTTCATCGATAGCGCCCGAGGTTACGCCCTGATAGACGCGCCAGGCGGCGGTCGAGGGCTTCGCATCCGTGCCGCGGTCGGTTTCTTTGAGGACTGCAGCGGTTTTCATGATTCAGGGTGTGGGTTGAGGTGACAGTTTTACTTGGCCTTGGCGGCGGCGGGAGCGGCCGGGGCGGTGACGGGGGTGGAAAGCGAGGCGCGATAGCGGGCGACGACCGTGTCGCGCAAACCGGCGAGCACGATGGTCCAAAACCAGCGGAAGAGTACGGCACCGACGAGGCAGCCGACCGAGGCGTCGAGAAACACGCGATCGGGCGCGTGATCGAGCAGCCAGCTCGTGATGAGACCGACGCTGAAGCCGAACAAACCGCCGCTGAGGAAAACGAATTTCATGCGGCGTCCTCCGTGGTTTCCTCGTCCGTCGCTTCTTCCAGGTCGGAACCGATGGGCAGCGTGCGACGGGTGAGCGCATCGAACACATTGTCTTCGCACTCGCCGGTGAGGGACGGACCCGTGGCCAGGAAGAGGGGTTCGAGTCCGCCGTCGATCAGGTAGTCCCACAGGCTGCCCCACTGGGCCAGTTCGTCGAGATGGGTAAAGACCACGTGGGTGGCTCCCAGCTCGCGACCGCGCGCGTAACCGGCGCGAAGTGCGGTGTGGCCGTAAGCGGCATTGAGCACCAACACCCGCTCGGTGATCTGCTCGCGGTTGAGGAAGTCGGCCAGCGGCACGTTGGCCGCCGGGTCGCGCAGTGACAGCCCGGGCAGGTCGAAGTACACGAAGCCGCCGGGCGTGGCCGGTTGGGTCGAGGCCGGATAGTGCGCCATGGGCACGCCCATCGCCTCGCAGAAAACCGGGAGCGGACCGCGCGACATCGGCGAGTCAAACTCAGCCGTCACGACGTGACCGGTGCGGGCCCGACGCGACACCTCGCTGGCGATCCATTTGCAAAGTGCCGTGGTGCGACCGGTGCCGGCGAGTCCGATGAACGCGGCGCGGGTGAGCGGCGCGGGTTGCGGGCGGGCACCAGCGACGCGATGCAGGTAACGGCCTGTTTCAACGAGCGCGCGGTGAAGCGGCATCTGCTGCAGGGAGGCCCAGGTGGGCGAGCTCTCGAGCCGGGTCATGATCGCCTCGGAGAAGCCGGAGCGGCGCAGCAGCGGGGCCAGTTCGGGACGGGCATTGGAGGAAAGCGAGGCGGTGCGACGGCGATGGTGAGGCTCGGCGCGGAGCACGGTGGGTGTTTTCGCGATCGCGACCGGAACCGCTTCCTCGCTCGACGTGGCGAGAAGCTGCGGCGCAGGGGCGGGCACCGGCGCGGGAGCGGCCTCAGGCAGGTCCAGCGATGCGATGACCTCGAGCTTGGGCGAAGCCCACAGGCCGCGGAGTCCCGAGGGCTCGACCGTGCGGACGGACAGCACGCGGGCGTGCTCGCCGAGGCGTTCGCGGATGATCGAGGCGGCCTCGTGCGCGTTGGCGACAGTGAACTTGTAGCAGGTGCCGGGAGCAGCGTTGAGTGTGGGGGCGGACATGGCGGAAAAATCAGGCGGCGGCCTTCACGGGCGCAGGTTCCTGACGGAGCAGATGGGCGGGAATGGGGATGATGCCGGCGTTCTCGATCTCGGTGGCCGACGGCAGCTCCTGGTAAGCCAGCACTGTGAGGCGCGGGAAGGACGGCTCGAGGAAGCGCCGTACCGGGAGACGGTTTTCGGTGGAGACCACGAGCACCGCGGGAGCCCCGGAACCGGTGAGCTGGGCGATATGACGGTTAAGCTGTTCGATCAGGTGCCGGGCGGTGGCGGGATCCAGCGAGAGGCCGACATCCGTCGCGGACCGGTGGACCTTGGTGCCGAGGGCCTGCTCCAGGCGCGGGTCGAGCGTGATGGCCCGCAGGGCGCCGGGGCGGCTTTCCAGTTCGGGCACGAAATAGAGGCCGAGGCGGCGGCGGACAAGTTCGCTGAGGTCGTCGGGGTTCTTCGACAGCGAGGCGAAGTCGGCGATGCCTTCGAGGATGACCGGCAGATTGAGGATCGCGATGCCCTCGCGGAGCAGGTTCTGCAACACGCGTTGAATGATACCCAGATTGACGAGGTCCGGCAGCAGCTCGGCGACCAGCGCGGTGTGCGAACCCTTGATGTGATCGACCAGCATCTGCACGTCCTGGCGACCGAGCAGAAGATGGGAATTGCTCTTCAGCGTTTCCGACAGGTGCGTGATGAGCACGGACGACGGATCCACGACGGTGTAATTGTTGAGCTCGGCGGTCTTGCGCTCGCCCTCGTCGATCCAGGTGGCGTCGAGATTGAAAACGGGCTCGCGGGTGGGCTGGCCACGCAGACGGATGGTGCTGCCGGCGACGTTCATGGCCAGCAGGCGTCCCGGGAGAATCGTGCCGCGCGCAACGGGCTTGCCGCGAAGGAGGAAACGATAGTCGTTGGCCTCGAGTTCGAGGTTGTCACGCACCGAGACCGGAGGAACGACGATCCCCTTCTCGCGAGCGAGGGTCTTGCGCACGCCGGTGACGCGGGCCAGGAGATCGCCGCCATTGCGGGCCTCGGCGAGCGGCAGCAGGCCGTAGCCGATCTCGATGGAGAAAGTGTCCACTTCGGTAAGCTTGCGCACATCCTCGGCGGCGGGTGCGACGGGACCGGCCGGAGCCGCTTCGCCGGGTTTGCCGGCGGTCGCCGGAGCGGCGCCCTTGGTTCCAGCCTTGGCGGGAGTCGCGGCGAGCGCAGCCTCCCCACCCTCGGTGTCCTTGAAGGTCCGCGCCATGAAAGCGGCGAGACCAGCGAGACCCAGAAAAGGAATCAGCGGCATACCGGGCATCAGGCCGAACACCGCCATGCAGCCGGCCGCGAGTTTGAGGGCGCGCGGGTAGCGCACGAGCTGGCCGGTGACCTGCTGGCCGATGTTGTTGTTGTCGGAAGCGCGGGTCACCAGCAGACCGGCGCCGATGGAGATGATCAGCGCGGGAATCTGCGAGACGAGACCGTCACCGATGGAGAGCAGGGTAAACTTCTGCAGCGACTCGCCGAGCGAGAGGTCCATCTGGAGCACGCCGATGGCGAAACCACCGAGGACGTTGACCAGGGTAATGAGGATGCCAGCGACGGCGTCACCGCGCACGAACTTCGAGGCACCGTCCATCGCACCGTAGAAGTCAGCCTCCTTTTGCACCTTGAGGCGGCGGCTGGTGGCCGTGACCTCATCGATGATGCCAGCGTTGAGCTCGGCATCGATGGCCATCTGCTTGCCGGGGAGGGCGTCCAAGGTGAAACGCGCGCTCACCTCGGCGATGCGGCCCGCGCCCTTCGTGATCACGACAAAGTTGATCAAGACGAGGATGATGAACACCACGGCGCCGACCACGTAGTTGCCCTGGATGACGAAGTGACCGAAGGACTCGATGATCTCACCGGCGTAACCGGTGGAAAGGATCTGACGCGTGGAACTGATGTTCAGCGCCAGGCGGAAGAGGGTCAGACCGAGCAGCATCACCGGGAAACCCGAGAACTCCGGCGGATCCTTCACGTAAACGATGGCCAGCAGCACGAGCAGCGACATGCCGATGTTGAGCGCCAGCAGCACATCGATGAGGAACGGCGGCACCGGCAGCACCAGCAGGAGCACCGTGCCAAAGAGACCAAAGGCGAACAGCAGGTCGGCGCGCTGGAGCAGGCGGGTGATCGAACTGGAGCTGGAAACGGGCATGGCGGAACTTACGATTTACGATTTCTGATTTCTGATTTTCCGGATCCGTTCGCGGGATGTGCCGCCACGCCAAGGCGAAGTTCATTCACGCTGCTTTGGCTGGCTTCCCGCCCAATCGGAAATCGTAGATCGTAAATCATAAATGGCTTCAGGCGGCGGCCTCCAGGCGGCGGCTCTTCAACTGGTGGAAGTAGTAGCGGTGCGTGCGGTAAACCACGGCGAGGATCTCGGCGACGGCTTGGTAGAGCCCGGGCGGAATCGCCTCCCCCACTTCGCCCATGGCGAAGAGCAACCGGGCGACGGGCTTGTTCTCGACCGTCGGCACGCCGTGCTCGGCGGCCAGGGCCTTGATGCGCTGCGCAAAACGGTTCTCGCCCTTGGCGAGAACGACGGGCGCCTTGTCCTTTCCGCGCTCGTATTTGAGCACGACGGCATAGTGGGTCGGGTTGGTGACGACGACGTCGGCGGTCGCAACGGAAGCGAGCATCTGTTTCTGAATCATGCGGCGGGCCATGCGGCGCATGGCGCCCTTCACGTGCTGGTCGCCTTCCGCGTTCTTGTGCTCATCCTTGACCTCCTGCTTGGTCATCATGAGGTCCTGGTTCGTCTTGTATTTTTCCCAGGCGTAACTGAGCGCGGCGATGATCCCGAGCGAGAGGAGCAGGCGGCTGAAAAAGGTGAGCGCCGCGTTGTTGAGGAAAGTGCCGAGGTAGGCGGCCTCGACCGGCGCGGAGAACAGCGGATCGGCGAGCAACGCGCGGGCACCGAGGTAAAGCGTGAAGCCGATCGCAACGAGCTTGAGCAGGTCGATACCGGCGCGAATCAGCGTGCTCTTGGAAAAAATACGGGTGAAGCCCGCCACGGGATTCAGATTCTCGGGCTTGAAACCCGCGGCCTTGGGCGAGAGTTGAAATCCGCTCTGCAGGGCGCCGACCAGGAGTGCTGCGACGGCACACGCCAGCAATACAGGCAGCAAGCCCGCGCCCACCGTCTCGAAAACTCCGCGCATGTAGCCCGGAACGGTTGCGAGTTCGACCGGACTCCGGGCAAAGTGCGAAAAAATGCCGACCGAATACTCCGCCACGCTGCGAGCCGTGGTGCTGGCCGTGAAACCGAGCACACCGAGGGCTGCGGCAAGACTGAACAAAACCGAAAGCTCCGGGCTCTTGGCGAACTGACCTTTGTCCGCGGCCTCACTGAGGCGCTTGCCTGTGGGCTTTTCTGTTTTTTGGTCTTGGTCGGTGTCGGACATTGTGAGCGACACCCAAAGAGCAACGCGGATGCCAAGGATTCTTAACAGCCCGTTACCTACTGTAAGCCAACGACTAGAAAATTTAGTATCAGGCGGCCATTTCGCCTGAATCTTGAGCGAAAAATTGCTGATTTTTTCAGGCAAATTTTGCCGGCCCGGAAACAGGAGGTCCGATCGCGTCCCCAAAAGGCAGCGCCTTGAACCGCCGCCACGGGCGTCCAGCACCGTTTCCCTTAAAACCCCCGCTGCGTCATCCTGAACGAAATGAAGGATGGCGCAGCGAAAATCACGGCGGG
>DATCRM010000267.1:0-7056 GCA_036568985.1 Lacunisphaera sp.
CGCTACACACAGACGCTGGCGCATGAGGTGAAGGCGCCGCTCGCGGCCATCCGTGGCGCGGCGGAGTTGCTGGACGAAACCATGCCGCCGGAGCAGCGGCAGAAATTTCTGGCGAACATCCGGAACGAGTCGGCCCGCATCCAGCGCATCATCGAACGCCTGCTGGAGCTGTCTTCACTGGAGGCAAGGAAACAGCTGCGTCAGATCGAAGCCTTGCCGGCGGCGCGGATTGCGACAGAGGCGGCGGAGGTGGTGCGGCCGGCCTGCGCGGCGCGAAGCGTCAACCTGACGATCCACGACGGCCGGAACGCGATGGTGCACGGCGAGGCTGTCCTGTTGCGCGAGGCGCTGGTCAACCTGTTGCAGAATGCGCTCGATTTCTCTCCGGCGGGTGCGGAAATCACGCTTCGCTGGTCGACGGACGGTTCCCGGATCGTCTTTCAGGTCGACGATCAGGGGCCCGGGGTGCCGGACTACGCACTGCCGCGGGTGTTCGAGCGGTTCTATTCACTTCCACGTCCTGGCACGGAGAAGAAGAGCACCGGACTCGGGCTCGCACTGGTGCGGGAGATCGCCCACCTCCACGGCGGGGAAGTAGGACTGGCCAACCGGCCGGAAGGCGGAGCGCGCGCGACGCTGTGGGTGCCTGAAGGAAGGTAGGGCGGATCGGCCCGATCCGCCGCGATGACGATATCATGCTCCCGGCGCACCAGCCTCCGCCAAGGCTACGGCCGGCAGGCCGGGCCGGTGCGCCCTACCGTTTTCCGCCCGATTTCATCGTCCCTTCATACAAGCTTCACATGGGCCGGGCACAGTGGGGCATGGACTCTGCACAACCTCCTCTCATCACTCCGCCGGCTCCCCGCCGCCGTCATACCGTCACGGTTAAACTTCTCTTCATCGCCGTCCTGGTGTTGGTACTCCAGCTGCCGCTCGGGCTGATCAACGGTCTCCGCCAGGAGCGCAGCGGCAACCGCGAGGCGGCCCACGCGCGCCAATCGGACCTGCACGTCTCGCCGGCCGAGCAGCCGGTTTACTCGCCCGCCAAGGCTGCGGCCGAAGGCTACCGGATGGTCGAGCGCTCGCTCAAGCACAGCGTGCTGGTGCTGACGCTGGTCTTCGCGGCATTTTTCCTGTTCGAAACGCTGGCTGGGCTGCGGTTGCATGCGGTCCATTACGGTTTGGTCGGCGTGGCGTTGTGCTTGTTCTACCTGGCCTTGCTCGCTCTCGGCGAGGTGTTGCCGCCGGGCCAGGCCTATGTCGGCGCAGCAGTGGCGTCATCGCTGCTCATCGTGTGTTACAGCATCTCGATTTTGCACAGTTATGTCCGCGCCGGCAGCATCGCGGCCCTGCTGGCCGCCGAGCACAGCGTGCTCTACGTCGTGTTGCGCATGGAGGATTATGCGCTGCTGGCCGGCACGGCCTCGCTCTTCGTTGTGCTGGCGGCGGTGATGTTCTTCACCCGCCACGTGGATTGGTTCGCGCAGGAAGCGGGCCGGGAGGCGCGCGCCTGAGCTGAGTTCCTCCCGCGACCCGCGTTTGGGTCGGGAGGTTGTGCGACCCCCGGGGTCGGCGTGTTCTGCAAAAGCACGTCCGGTCCCGGGTGGTTTCACCGGCAGAGCCCCATTGACCATCGAAACGCGAATCCTTCCCGCATGACCTCCTTCGATCAGCCAGCCACTCATCCGGCCCCATCGCCCCGGCCTGTTCTCGGCAGGGTCGGTCAATTGCTCTGCGGAATATTTGGCGGACTGCTGCCGCTGATCACCCTCGGGGTGGAATTTTTCACCCACATGTGTGCGGAGTTCTTCGACCCAATCCCGACTCCAGTCCATGGGGCGGCTATCGCCCTGGTCGGCGTCGCCAATCTCTGCGCCCTGAGGATCCTGCTGCTTCGTCCGGTGACGGGAAAAAATCTCACGCGTATGGCGCAGCTCAACGCCCTGGCGATGGGCATCGGGTTTTTCTACAGTCTCTGGTTCGCCTGGCTGACTCCATTTGCGGCCATCGCCGTGATCTTCTTTGGGATCGGATTCCTGCCGCTGTCGCCACTGCTTTCGCTGGCAATCGCGTGGTTCCTGCGGGGCCGGCTGCGGCGTCAGGCGGAAGGAGCAGGATTGACCCTGCCGCGGGTATGGCCGGCTTTTTTCGCGGCATTTGGCTTGCTGGTGGCCATGGAAATACCGGGCTTCGTGCAGGCCTGGGCGGTTCAGGCCGTGGACCGCGGCGGGAGCGAGGAACAGGCTCGCGGCTTGTGGGTGTTGCGACGGGCGCTCAGTGAAGAACAGCTTTTGCGCGGTTGTTACTACCGCACGGACGAGGAGCGCGACACCGTGCACAGTTGGTTTTTCGGACGCGTGACCTTGGAGAACCGACAACGCATTTATTACCGGGTGACGGGCCGGCAGTTCAATCACCGGCCGCCTCCGGAGCGGGGTTGGTCATTTCCGGGCCGGGGCGCGGCGCGTGATACCGAGGAGTGGGTATGGGACAGCGGGCAGGGGGGCGATGGGGTGGGACAGCGGCTGAAGGCGCTCACACTGACGCAGTCGCGCCTGGACGGGACCGTCGATGGCGATGCGGCTTTGGGCTATCTCGAATGGACAATGGTTTTTCGCAACGACCACGAATTCCAGCAGCGTGAAGCGCGGGCGGTGGTGCAGTTGCCGGCGGGAGCGGTGGTTTCCCGGCTCACGCTGTGGATCGACGGCGAGGAGCGCGAAGCGGCGTTCGGCGGACGCAGCCAGGTGCGCCAAGCCTATCAGGCGGTGGTGAACCGGCGGCGCGATCCGGTCCTCGTGACGGCCAAAGGGCCCGACCGGGTGCTGGTGCAGTGCTTTCCCGTTGAGCCGAAGGGCAAGGAAATGAAGATCCGCCTGGGCATCACGACGCCGCTGATCCTCGACGGGTTGGACTCGGCCCGCTTCACTTTGCCTCGCGTGGTGGAACAGAATTTTTCCGCTGCGGCCGGTTTGTCGCACACGGTGTGGATCGAGTCGTCCCAAGCGTTGACTTCGGAACTGACGGACTATCGCCACGAGATTTCGCGCGGTGCCAGGCACGCCCTCCGGGGGGAACTCAGTCCGGCGCAGTTCGGTTCGTTTTCATCCGGCATCGCGGTCCACCGTAATCCGTCCGTGACAAACTCCTGGACCAGGAATCCCCTGGATGACCGGAGCATCGTCACTCAAAAGATTACGCGCCAGCCGGCGCCGGCCGGTCCGCTTTTCATCGTGCTCGACGGATCGAACGACCTCGGGCCAGTCGCTCCCGTGCTGGCGGATGCGCTTGACCGGCTGCCGGAAAATTTTCCGGTGCGGCTCGGCATTGCGGGCGATCGGGTGCAAATTTGCCCGGCGTCGGATCCGCGCGCGGTGGCGCTTTGGTTGCGGGACGGGGAATTTGCGGGCGGGCAGGACGCCTCGGCGGCGCTGCAGGCGGCCTTGGACGGACTGGGGACGCAGGGCGGTACAGTCCTCTGGATTCACGGAGCGCAGCCGGTGTCGTGGTTGGACACGGGCGTTTTGGAGCAAAACCTGGCCCGGCGGGCAGGGCGCGTCCGGCTGTTTTCACTGTCGGCGATAACCGGGCCCAATCTTCTCTTGGAGAAACTCGGGGAGTCGCCGGACCTCGTCGTCGCGCCCCGCCTGGGATATTTCAAGGAGGACCTGACGCGCACGCTGGATCGTCTGCAAAATGGATCCTTTGTGGCGCAGAGGCAGGTTCAACCTGTGGGCGAGCAAGCGGAGGCCGAGGCGTCGTCGCACCTTGCCCGGCTGTGGGCGGCAGGCGAGGTGGCCCGGATGCTGGCCGGCGGGCAGGGCAATCGCGAAGCCGCGGTCGCGCTTGCGGTTAAAATGCAATTGGTCACCGCGCTGAGCGGCGCGGTGGTGCTCGAAACCAAGCAACAATATGACGCCGCCGGCTTGCAGGCGGTGGATCCCAAGACCGTGCCCCACACGGTGCCGGATGGCAGCAGCACGCTGCTGCTGCTACTCGTTGCGGGACTAGCTCTTCTTCATATGTGGGCCCGGTGTCGCATCGGGCGTGCGGCCCGGGTTGGATGAATGGAAAGAGGGGTTAGGCGGTTCTCATTCGCGTCGCTTGGCGCAGGCAGTATAGGAGCGGCACTGCACCAATGACGCCGAAAGAGCAGTCGATCAGCCGCCAATAGACAGGGATGCTGCGGACTTCGCCGGCGATGAAAGCGGTGGGGATGACGGCGGCGCAGCAGACCAGGCCGCATTTTAGTGCCCAGTCGGATTCGAGCGGCTTGAGCCACGGCCGGACGAAGAACACCGCGATGCAGAGATGGCCGAAGGCCAGCCAGTCTGTGCCGTAGGCGAGGAAGGGGAAGTGGGCTTGGTTGTATTCGAGGGCGAACAGCACGCGCGCGATCCAGTGTTGCAGGCCGGTGAGTTGGGCGTAGTCGGCCGGGTTGGCGATGCCCAGCCAAGACGCGAGCAGACGGAGTTCGGTAAGTAGAGGGAAGGCGGTGACGCCGCTGAGGAGGAGCCCGACGATGAACAGGCCGAGGCTGAGGCGGTAGCGAAAGAGCAGGGTGGGGTTCATCCTGGAAAACGCGGTTGAAACGCGGAGAGCGCGAAGACAAACGCCCTATCGCCTGCAAGCAGGCTCCTACGAAGAACTGAAACAAGAGCGGTCACGGCGCGTGGGCATTTAGGGCATGCGTTCGATCTTCACAATTCGGACAGGCGGCGTGAGCTTCTGGCCGTCGGCGGGGGCGGTTTGGATTTTCTTCACGATATCGAAGCCCTTGGTCACGCGGCCGAAGGCGGCGAAGCCCTGGCCGTCGGGGTTGCGTTTGCCGCCGAAGTCGAGCTCGGGCTGATCGCCGATGCAGATGAAGAAATCCGAGGTGGCCGTGTCCGGGCCGGCGCGGGCCATGGAGAGCGTGCCGTCGCGGTGCTTGAGACCGGTGTCACGCGTGCGCTCGAGCGCGATGGCCGGCCAGGCCTGCTCGTCGAATTTCGGATTGGCGCCGCCTTGGATGACTTCGATCTTCACGGCGTTGTTGGGTTGGTTGTCAGGGTGGAGCTTCACCGTCCGATGAAAGACACCGCCGGTGTAGCGACCGGCCTCCACGTATTTCAGGAAGTTGGCGACGGTGGCCGGCGCCTTAATGGCGTCGAGCTCGGCGTGGATCTCACCCAGGTCCGTAACAATCCGGATACCCGGCCCAGCCGTTGCGCCAACCGTCAGGGCAGCCAGGGCGAAAGACAGCAGGAGGATTTTCATGGGGTTGATCGAGATATTGAGACGCTGGTGGTTTCTCCGGGGGCGAGCCGGCGCCAGATTGTGGCCTGACGAATGTGGGTTACGACCTCCCATCGTCCGGGCATGCGTTGCATGACAGCTTCCTCCTCGAAAGGGTATAGCACGGCGTAAAGCGGGCGGTGTTGCTGGTCGAGCCAGGCACTGAAGCGGGCATAGTCGTCCGGCAGGAACCCGAAAGGGTTTACGAACGGCCGGTCGGAGTAGTACAAGACGGCGCCTGAGACCTGATAGACGGCAACCATCGCCCGTTCCGGCAGCTGCCTGGCGACCCATCGGCCGACTTCCGGGTAGGTGCGGTCGTCGAGTTCGGTCTTGGTGACGCGCAACTCGCGATCCCAATAAAACAACCAGCTGATCGCAGTCACGAGCAACAGGAATGCGAGTGGCAGCCGCAGGACGGAGCCACCGGAGACCGAAGCGGGGCTGGCGCCAGCAGGCAGGAAGCGGTACATCAGGATCCATGAAGGATAATTGATCCGTTGCAGCCCGAGTGCCGCGGCGATGCCAAGGGCGGGCAGGGCGGGCAGGACAAAGCGGAGATACCACCACGTTTCCTGCGTGCATTCGTAGGTGGAGTAGAAGAGCAGCACTCCGCCGGCCCAGGCAAGGAGCATGAATTTTTTCCGCCGGTCGGTCTCCAGCCAGGGTAACGCGAACGAGGCGAGGACGAGCGGGGTCGCCACGACCGGTAACCAACGCGCGTAATGCCACAGGGTCGGGGGAATGTGTCGGGCGGCGAACAGGCTGCTCACGTCGCCATAGCCGCTGGTAACATAGGTTCCGTAGAGGGCATGGTTATAGCCCGCGAGAAAAAGGGCACCCGGCAGACCGCCCAGCACGAATGCGATCCAAGTGCGCACCGAGGGATGCAGGGCGAGGGCGGCCGGGAGCAGCAGCAACGCATTGGTGGGTCGTACCAACACGGCGACGGCGAGGGAGGCTCCGGCGCCCGCAGCCCAACCGGCGTGACGGACGGAACGCAAGGCGCAGAAAATCAAGGCGAGCGCCCAGCAGGTGGCGACAAGATCGCTCATGGCCTGAAGCGCATAGGTCAGCGTCAGGGGAGAAAGCGCGCCCACGGCGGTCATAGCCAGGCTCCAGCCCGGTCTGACACCACATTCAAGGCCGGTGAAATAAAGCAGGAGAGCAAAGGCGAGCGCGGAAAAAACACCGACCACGGTCGCGGCGGGCTCGAGCCCGATCAGCCAGCCCAAGGCGGCAAAGTGCAACGGGAGCCCGACCGGGTAGGTGGGCAGGAGATTTTCCTGAGTGGCATCGAGCCGGAAGCCCAAGGGAAAGAGATACCGCCGGGGCAGCACTGCCGCGGTCAGCCCCTCAGGCGTGCGCAGGGGGACGGACAGCCGGCCTTCCAGCAGCAGCCGGGCACTGTTCAGGTAACCCGATGAGTCGCTTCCTCCCGCGTAAGGACAGTGGTACCAAGCCAGAAACACGGCGTAAGCGCCGAAGAGACCGGCCAGCAGGAAAAGTCTGGGGCGTGAAAACGACATGTCAGGGGCGAGGCCTTGGCGTTTTCCAAATCGGTCTCATAATCGAAAGCTGTTTGAGAAGGACTGGGAGGTGGAGAACGAGAACGATTCAGGCGGCGCTCAGACGGAACACGGTCACTTCGGGACGGACGTTGAAGCGCACATGCAGGAGATGGCCCACGCCCCGATTAATGTAAAGTTGCCGGCCGTCGCCGAGATCGAACTCGCCGGCGGTGTAACGGCGGTTTCGCACGGGGAGCAGGGGCGGGGG
>DATCRM010000268.1:0-14256 GCA_036568985.1 Lacunisphaera sp.
GAGGAGGGGATCACCGAGGAGGCGAAGGTCCGGCTCGTGCTGGAAGCGCTGCCGACGCTGTCGGCGAGCCGCCCGGTGTCGGATCGCGATTTGCAGGAAATGGCGACAGTCCTTGAAGCCCGGCTGTGGCGGTAGGATGAAGTCAGGTGTCACCCCGAAATTGGGATCGCGTTGAAACGAGTTTGTTCAGTTCTCTGCGTCCTTTGCGGTCTCCGTATTTAAACCGGCTCAGGAACGGTAGCGGGGATTTGGTTCCTGCTCGGAAGCTGAGAGGCTAAACCTCAATTTGAATCGCTCCAACCCTGCGTTCAGAGGGGGCCGCGAAATACACGGAACGCGCGAAAAGAATATCAATGGGGAGTATCCGATTTTCCGTTGGCTCCACCGTTCAGCGCCATCACCCCGGATTCGACGGGCAACCCGCCGCACACGGGATGGGCACAAAGACCCGCACACGGGATGGGCACAAAGACCTCAGGCTTGCGGCGTGCCGCAGTGGAGCAGCCCGTGAATGGAATTCAACAGTGAGGCGGGCTTGAAAGGCTTGAGTAGAAACGGATCCTTGGAGCGCTTCGGGCCGGGATCGCGGCCCGAACCGTTGGATTCGAGTCCGCTCATGAAGAGGACGGGCATGGCGGGACGGACGGCGCGGAGCAGTTCGACAAAGTTCCGGCCGTTGCTCTTCGGCATATTGATGTCGGTGATGACGAGGGCGATCTTGTCCAAGTGTTTTCGGAAAAGGTTGAGGCCCTCGACGCCATCGCGAGCGGTCACCACTTCGTAACCGTGGTTGAGCAACACCGTGCTCAACATGTTGCGGACGCTCGCTTCGTCCTCGACCAACAGGATCAGTTCACCGTGGGCTCGCGGCGGGAAAGGCGTGGCACTGGCCGGCCGGGTGGTGCCCCCCATGGTCGCACCGGGCGGTTTCAGACATGAACGCAGCTCATCGGCCGAGGGTCCAGATGCGAGTTGTAGTTGCCAGCCCAGACCGACCCGACGAAGAAGGAAGTGCAGCAGGCCGCCTGCGAGGACCAGGAAAACGAGGGGAATAATTTGGGCGAGAGGGACCGGCATCAGTTTTTAACCGAAAACCATGTCAGGGCGGACGTGGCCCGGTTCCGCGGACGGTGGGGACGGGCATCCCGCCATGCAACTGCAAATACGGCGGCCCGCCTCTTGGCTGTCGGGAACAAATCCGCGCGCGATGGCGGAGGGGGCGTCGGCGTCCGATGTCCGCTCGACTATTCGCTATTGATCGTGTTCAGCTCCCGTTATGGTCGGGTGCATCCTGCGGCTATGGGCTCCTCTGTCCAAAGTCCCTGAAATTGCAGCAAGCCATGACAATACCTCATGCCATCGGATTTGAAGAAAGTACGCGGGGCCGGGATCGGGGTTCTGGTGATGACGGGAGTGTTGCTCTCGCTAACCGGGTTTTGGCGCATGTTCGGGCATTTCCCGGGCTATGATGACGAGGGCTATATTTTATACACCGTGCGGGCCTATTTGGAGCACGGTAACCTCTACAACGGCGTATATACCCAATATGGGCCGGGCTTTTATGTGCTGCTGGAAGGTGTGCAATCGGTGCTCGGGGTAACCATCGATCATGCGTTTGCCCGCTGGTTCACCCTGGTGCTGTGGCTCGGCACAGCGTGGGTGATGGGAGTTGTGACTAAGCGCGCCACGGGATCGCGGGCTGGTGCATGGTTCGTTTGGGTGACGACGTTTCTCTACCTCCATCAATTCAGCGAAGAGGCCTTCCATCCCGGCGTCGTCTGTTGCTTTGTGTTGGCGGGATCCCTTTGGACGATGCTCGAGCTGATCCGACGGGGCTTGGCCAGTTGGGCGATGTTTGTGGCTGGATCCGGAACGGCGATCCTGGGGCTGCTGAAAGTCAACGTGGGGGTTATTTTCGCGGCCGGGTGCGCACTGTGGCTGGTCTTCGTCTCGGGCAAACGCTGGCTGGGCCGTGGACCGGGGTGGTGGGGCGTGTTGGCTGGCGTACTGTTTGCCGCCGCCTTGATGCACGGATTGCTGGGCACGGCGTGGGTGGGAATATTCCTCGGACTGTTGACCGCCGGCCTGGCCGGTTTGGGAGCCACCATCCCCCTTGGGCGTCGCGCGTTTGGCGCTGGAACGATGGTGGTCTTCGCCGCCGGCGCGGTGGCGGTGATCGCCATTGTTGCCGGGGTGGTGATGTATCACGGCACATCGATGCAGGCGCTGCTGGAAGGCGTGATCTTCGGACCCCTGCGGCATGCGGACGCTTACTCTTATGCCGTGGACTGGCGGCCGGGTTCTCTCGTGCTGGCACTGGTCGCAATGCTGGCCTTGGCAGGGCATCGACAGTTGGTAAACCGCGGGCGAAGCGACGCCGCGGCCCGGCTGCTCGTTGGTTTGAGGTTGGCGCATATTTTTGGAATTCTGATCATCGTGGCGCTGCTCGGGCATTTTCGGGTGATCGGCGTTCTGTTCAGCTACTCCATTCCCTGGCTCTGGCTTTGGCTGATGCCGTTGCCGGACGTGGCTCGCGATGAGGCCGGTCAGGATGCCCGTGGCTTGGTGGCTTGCGTCCTGATCATGCAGACACTGCATGCGTATCCGGTGGGCGGGATTCAGATTTGCTGGGGCAGTTTTCCGTTGTTCGCCCTGATCGGTATGGCGGTACCGGAAACGGGAGCATGGTTGGAGCAGAGGGCAGGAGTCCGGCGGGGACCCGGGGTGTGGCTGTGCGGACTGCTGCTGCTGGTGACGGGGGGCAAAGGCGTGCTGACAGCCGTCGAATACCGCCAACATTACCTGTTGGGGGAGGACCTGCAGCTTCCGGGAACCGCTGGCATGCGGCTGAGCCGGCGGGAAAGCGCCACCTACCAGATCATGGTAACCAACAGCGTGGCCCACGCGGACATGCTCTTTTCGCTGCCGGGCATGTTCAGTTTCAACCTGTGGAGCGATTTGCCAACGCCCACCTTGAGGAACACCACGCTGTGGTACGCACTACTTTCCGAACCGGAGCAGATCGCGATCATCCGAGCGCTGGAAAAGGCGCGGCGGCCAATGCTCGTGGTGGATCGTACCCTGATCTCCATCTTGCAGACGAGCGGGGCGCCGCCCAAGGGACCGCTCTATGCCCATCTGCTCGCCAATTTCCGGCCGGCCTTTTCGTTGCATGGGCTGGATTTGTGGGTGAAAGCCGGCCGCACCATCGCCCCGATCGGCACGCTGCGGTCTGCGGGCGACCATGCGCTGCAAGTATGTCTCATTGGATCTGGCGGGCCCGTCGAGGCGGTGGAGATTTCCGATCCCGACGATCCGACGGGTGAACGCGTGGTGCTTGATGCAAGCAACACCCGGATTGTTGTGCAGCCCCTTAATTCCGCCGGGAATCCCCAAGGTCCGTCCCATGATGCTGGGTGGCCCCTGCAATTTGACGGCCTGGCGTGGATCACGCTTTCGAGCGGCGAGCTTCGGGCCCGGTCGCCGGAACACGAGCGGATGCTGGTGCTGAAATACTCTGACGGCCGGCTATCGCAGGCCGCCTTGTCGGTGGATCCCTGACAAGAACCGGGCGGGAATCATCCGCCCGGGGTCAGGAAGCGAAAGACGGATTCGTTTACTTGGATTCCCGGACGGTGATGGTCCCGTTCATCGAGGTCAGTTTGATGTCGATGCCGCCCCCGTTGAGCGTGCCGACGATCGATTTGCCGCCAAAACTCGGCATCGGCGGTATCGGGGGCACGGGCGGAACCGGCGGGACGGGCGCGACCGCGTCCACGTTTACATTTACGTCGGCTGCAACGTCGACGGCGGCCCGAGCGGCTTCGGCGGCGGCCTTGGCGGCCTCCTTGATGGCCCTGGCTTGCTCGCGTTCGGCCCGGGCGAGGTCACGCTGCATTTCGCGCTGGGCCTCGCGGGTGTCGGCGGAGGGAGCTCCCGGAACGCGGGAGCTGGTCTTCTCGGTTTTGGCCTGGAGCACGCCGTCGGGGAAATTGGTGCGGATGGAGCCGTTGTGGGTCCGCATCTTCAGGTTGGCCTTGGTGTCGGATGGCAGGCGGACATCGATCTCGCCGTTCATCGTGGAAAACGACACCGGTTTGACCGGGGCGCGCTTGAAGCTGGCGCTGATCTCGCCGTTGAGGGTGTTGACCACGGCGGAGCTGGCAATGTCACGCAGCGTGACCTCGCCATTCATGCTATTGATGTCGAGGTCGCCTTCCACGCCGTTCACCTCCACCTCGCCGCCCATTTCGGTGCGAAGGACGAGGTTGGTGTTGCGCGGAACCTTGATTTCGAATTCGGAACCTTGGGTCGCCCAGAGGTTGTCGCCAGCGACAGTGATGACGGCGACGTTGTCCTTTTCGACCAATTCGAAAGTCACGTCGGTGTCGAGGCGGCGAAAGCCCTCGTGGTCGACCTCGGCTTTGCCCTTCTGGTCGAGCGACGAGGTGACGACGACCTCATGGCCGTCAGTGCCGATGACGTGGACCTCAGCCCAGGGGAGAGAGCACTTGAGGGTTCCGGGCTTGGTGGCATCGGAGAATGTGACGCGGGCGGTAGAGCCATCGGATTCGTCGTCCGCGGCGCGCAGGGCGGGGGCCAGCAGGGCCGCGGCGGCAAGCACAAGCAGCAGACGGGGAGGAGTTCGGAAGGAGAGGTTCATGAGATGACGGGATTGGACGGGTTGTTGTTTTTGAGAATGTCAGTGGGTGAAGGGGAGCGGAGGACGGCCAGGCCGCGGCGGGCGGACTCGCGCACGGTCTTGTCGGCGGCTTCGTCGCGGCTGAGGCGTTCGAAGAGCGGGGCGGCGTTGGGCTCGCGCACGGAGGTGAGCAGCTCGATCATGGCGACCTGGACGAGCGGCGAGGATTCGCGCGAGAGATTCGCGAGCAGGCCCTGGCGGACGACTTCCTGATTGGCATGCGGTGTGAGCGCCTCGATGGCGGAAAGGCGGACGTTGACCGAGGGGTCGAGTGCGAGAGCGCCGACGAGGTCGGTGAGGACCCGACGATCGGGCGACTTCAGGTCCATGGTAGCGAGGACGGTCGAGAGGCGCTCGCTGGTGGATTTCTGCTGGAGGAGCGAGGCGGCGACAAGGCTGCCCATGTCTTTCACCTGGGCTTCGAGATCGGCGATCTTCTTTTGTGCGGCCTGATCCACGACCGCGACCGGTGCGGTGGCGGGTTGGCGGAGGTAGCGCGCGCCCATGAAGACGCCGATCGCGAGCACGGCGAGTGCGCCGGCGAATTGCAGGGAGGGCCTGGAGGGCAGGAGAGCGGCGAAAAAGCGGTCGATCCGGCTCTTGGCGAGGGCGAAGGGGCTGACACTGTCGACGTCACGCTGATGCGTCTCGAGCATGGCGTAGAACTGCTCGCGGAGGCGCGGGCTGGGCTCCTCGGTGGCGGGCATGGCGTCGAGCTTGCGGGTAATTTCCTGGAGGGCAGACCATTCGCGCTGGCAGGCAGGGCACGATGCAAGGTGCGCGCGGAGCTCGGCCGACTCGGCGGCCGGCAGCGTGCCGTCCTGATGGTCGATGAAGTTGTCCTGGACGCGTTGGCAGTTCATGGCGGATTGGAGTGGAGACTGAAGTGAGAGGCGGGCTTGGGGTCTTGTTACTTGATCCTTGGCCCTTGTTACTTGGCCCCGGCTATGCCGCGGCCTCTTTGCGTATCTTGAAATAGATTTCGCGGAGCTCCTTGAGGGCCCGGTGGGCGCGGACCTTCACGGCGCCGACGGAACAGTCGAGCAAGCGGGCGATTTCCTGGTGGTTGAGATGCTGGAGGCGGGCGAGGACGAGGACCTCGCGGTGTTCATGGCTGACGCGGGCCAGGGCGCGACGCATCAGCGCGAGGTCGTCGGACGTGCCGGCTTGGGCATCGGGGGCGGGCTCTTGGTCGGGATGATCCTGGAAGTCGATCGGATCAGCCGGGGTGGGCGTGCGGGCATGCTTGCGGAAGTGATCGGCGGCGACCTTGCGGGCAAGGTGGTAGATCCAGGCGGAAAACTTGCCTTCGTCGCGGTAGGTGTGGCGGTATTTGAGGATGCGATAGAAGACGATCTGGACGAGATCCTCGCTGGCGGAAGGCTGGTTGGTGAGGCGCACGAAGAAGCCGTAAAGCGGCTTGTGGTAGCGCTCGAAGAGCTCGCCGAGGCGGCGGACCTCGCCTCCGCGCACGGCAATCATGAGTTCATGGTCGGAATCGGCGTCCACGGTGGCAGGCAGGCTAACCGATGCGTCGGCGGAGGAAACTCGGAATTGGGTGACGGGAGCGAGAAACATGGCGAGGGATCATGGCGGTGTGCAGAAGGGATAACTGGGCGCGCGGCGTCCGGTTACAGGAAATCTGCATCAAGCCGCAGCCGGCCGGGTGAGCAGGCAAGGGTAGGGCGCGACCGCTGGGCGCGTCGTAAGGATTCTGCTGGCCAGCAGAACGGACGGCCCGGCGGTCCGTTCCCACCGACGCGCTCCTTAATTCGTTCTGGAACAACAAACTTTTCGATGGACGTATGCCTTGGAGGGCTCGCGTCCCTGCGAGCCGAGATTGGCGGAATCAGACATCACCAAGGCACGGTCCGCAGGGGCGCGGACCCTCCATCACCGTGAGGATCCGTGCAGGCTGTGGTCAACCTGCCTCGCCTCACCGCTCAGTATCGCCCGATTTGGTGGCGCGACGTCCGATGCCGCCAAATCTGTTCATCCATTGTCAGCGTTCGAGTTTACCGTACGAAGAAACTCTGCCAAGAAGCTCTGCTTTTTTCCTGCGCTAGCGTTACGCTGTTCAGAATTTGTCCGTCACTCAGAAGTTGGTCGCGCAGTTTTGCATAAGGCACGTCCTGCACGGCTATTTTCGCGTCCATGGCCAAAACCGCGGCTGTCGCGGCTGATTGACCGAGAATCATGAAAACCGGTTCCATGCGAATGGAACCAAAAGCGATATGTGAACTTGAGACGCAGACCGGCACGAAGAGATTGTCCACTTCACCGCGTTTCGGGATAAGTGAACCATAGGCGATCTCATAGGGACCGTTGGTCGGCACTCCGATATCGCCCTCGTTCTGCACAAAACCTTCGGGCGTGATGTAGCGTTGGGCGTTATGCGAATCGATCGTATAGCTGCCCATGCCCACCGATTGCGGTGTCGGTCGCTTTTTCCTCAGTTCGTTTTCCGTCATTACATACGCTCCGATCATTCGGCGCGCCTCACGGACGTAAATCTGGTGCGGCCAGCCACCGGTGTCTTTAAACTCATCCTTCGGCAGCCCCCACTTGCTCATAGTCTCCCGGACATTCGCGGGCACGCGTGAATCCGTCATGATGAAATAGAGCCAACCTTTCTGATACAGCTCGTGTTCCTTCAGTATTTGCGCTCGGCGTTCGTAACTCGCTTCCGGATAATCGTAGTTCATCCCGATGTTGTCGGTCGAAAAAGGTCCATGATTATTTGCATCCGTCTTGTGATTCGGAATGGGGTCGAACTTCTTAAAGGTGTCTTTCCAGCCGGCAGCGTAAACTAATGCCAGCAGTTCGTATTGTTTTGGGTCGTATCCTTCCGGTTTCGTAAACGGAATGCGATTCTCCGGCACGTCGGTCAGACACATCCGGTAGCAATAGGCCTGCACTTTGTTGTCGCCATCGCCAAACCTGCCGGGGCTCGCTGGGTTTATTCGCGGCAGTACGCCGCTCCGCGGGTCGCCCGGAATCACGTAGGGGCTGATTTTTTCTGACAGCACGCCAAAGTGATGTTGGTGGTTCAGCACGCCCACTTGGACACCATTGTGTTCCTCGCCATAGACAGAGTTTGCCTCGCGCCCGACGCTGTAACTGACGCCTGCCGCCGCCATCAAATCCCCCTCATAGGTTGCATCGATGAACATTTTTGCCGTGTAGGTTTTTCCGCTCAGCATCGTGATGGCCGTGATATGTGGGCCGTTTTTGGCCACGCCATGCGCGCGATCCAGCCATTCGTCACGCGCGACCTCGATTTGGTGCTCCCGCACAAAGTCTTCGAACACTTTTTCTGCCACGCTGGGTTCGAAAATCCACATGGTACGGTTCGCCCCATCCACTGCCTCGGTCCCCTGACCCTTGCCGCCATACTCGGATTTTTTCTGCCAACGCCATGCCGCATCACCGTCATAGTATTTCCAGATGCGATGGTAGAACTCTCGCGCCAAGCCGCCGATCACCGCCTTGTCACCCGTGTCTGTGAACCCGAGGCCGCCGCTCGAAAGGCCACCGAGATGCTTATCCGGCCCTACGATCATGACGCTTTTGCCCATTCGCTTGGCTTGTACCGCCGCCATAACGCCTGCCGCAGTATTTCCATAGACGACCAGATCATAATCTGCCGCACGTGCGTTCCCGAGAGCTAATAAGAGCCCCAGTAAAAGCAAACTTTTGGCATGTTTGAGTAAATTCATAGTAAATTCGTACACAATCACACGTGCTGTTGTCCAGTATTGTTATCGCTGGCATCGTTAACGGTCGCATTGGCTAGGACGGCTCAACTTGCTCGCAAGCTATTAAATAATAGCGATTAAAGTAATTTAACAGGACGCGTTATTTTTCCATAAGGCGGCAAAAAAAGTCGCTGAAAATCCGGCTTGGTCACCCGCATATGGGGTGAAGTAGGGCCTTGCTAAACCGAGGTTCCTTTTCAGTCGGATTCCATAATGGATGGCGGCCAAAACGCGACCCTCGTACCCGCAGATTCTTGATCGCCATTGCACGAATCGACGACGCAGACAATAGGCAGCCACGCGCGGACAGAATCCCAGCGGCAGCCCAGTGGTCCTAGCTCCTTACGATTGACTGATTGACTACTTGGTGAGCGTGAGGCGGGGGGCGTTAAGTTGGAAAGGGTGCGTCGTGCGCGAGCCGTCGGGCCAGGTGACTTCGATACCGGTGGGGACGTTGGTCGTGGCGTAGCTGAAGAAGGAGAGGGGCTCGGACTGGGCGAGGTAGCTGGCGCCGGCTTGGAGCTCTGCCGTCTGGGCGGTGCCGTCCTTGAAGCGCACGGTGATCCGCGCGCCGATGGCATCCGGGTTGCCGCGTTGACCTTTGAGCGCGACGGCGAAACCGGGGGCGGCGGGCTCGGAGCGCTGCGTGTAGGCGAGGACGGGCTCGTTGATGCGCGTCACGACCAGGTCTGGGCGTCCGTCACGGTTCCAGTCGCAGACGGCGACGGCGCGGGCGTCGCCCGGGATGGCGAGGCCGCTTTGTTGCGCCGTGGCGGGCGTGAAGCCGCCCTGGCCGTCGCCGAGTAGGAGCAGACTAAGGCCGCCATCGAAGCGGCCGGTTTCGACCTGCGGGCCGGCGAAGTTTTGGACGGCGACGATGTCCACAAGGCCGTCGCCATTGAAGTCAGCGGCGGCGGTGCCGAAGATCGGCGAGGTCTGCGCGAGGCGCGGGAAGGCCCGGAACGTGAACTTGCCGTGGCCGTCGTTGAGGAAGACGCCCGACGCCAGCTCGGTGGCCGTGAGGTGCAGCGCGCCGGCGAGCTTCTCGTCACTATAGATCTCGGGGAGCAGGGCGGCGCCGAAATCGTGGAAGGTCGGGAATTTTCCCTTCAGGCTCGGCATCGCGCGCGAGGAGCAGCTGCGGCCGCGGACGGGATAGAGTTTGTCGCCTTCGTATTCGCTCTCGATGATCTGCGGCCGGCCGTCGCCTTCGATGTCCACGTAGTAGATGCCGGTCGGGTGCTCGGCGTTGGCGTGGTATTTCGTGTTCAGGCCGACGTTGCCGGCAATGTAGTCGGTAAAACCGTCGCGGTTGACGTCCGCGGACGTGAGCGAATTCCACCAGCCGGTCTGCGCGGCGAGACCGGCCGCCTCGGTGGTCTCGGTGAAGGTGCCGTCGTGGTTGTTGTGGAACAGGCGCAGCGGCATCCACTCGCCGGTGACGAGCAGGTCCACCCAGCCGTCGGCGTCCGCGTCGGTCCAGAGGGCGGCGGTCACCATGCCACCGCGGCGCAGGCCGGGCATGGCGGTGTCGGTGACGTCCACGAAGGTGCCATCGCGGTTCTCAAGCAGCACGGACTCCGGTGCCGTCGGGTATTCGCCGGGCACGACGCGTCCGCCGATGAAGAATCCGAGCGCTCCGGTGTGACGCCAGTCGGCGGCGCAGGCGGCCGCGGATGATGACGCCGGCACGCTGAACTGGGTGGCGGGAGCCTCGGTGAACTTCCCGTGGCCGTTGTTGAGATAAAGATGGCTGCGAAGCAGGTCGCTGCCCTTGTCGGCCTCGACGCCGCCGGCGACGACGAGCAGGTCCATCGCACCGTCGCGGTTTACGTCCGTGAAGAGGGCGGACATCGCTTCGCGCTCGATGGTGTCGTCCCAAGGCTGCTGCTGGCGGGAGCGGGCAAAGTGGCCCGTGCCGTCGTTGAGGTAGAGCGCGCAGCCACGACCGGCGCCGCCCGGGAAAAAGAGGTCGGGGTGACCGTCCGCATTGGCATCGCCCCAAGCGAGACCGCCGCCGAGGGTGTTCATGCGGTTGGGCAGGAGGGACTGGCGTCGCATGTCGTCGAACGCGCGCTCGGTGTTCGCGAAATCGAGTCCGATCTCACGGGCTTGGTCGCGCAACAGGCCGCGGTCCACGGGCCGGCTGGCGACGGCGGGGGCCGGACGGGTGGCTTTGCCGACGGGTTGGGTGACGACGTAGTGCTGGTTGGCGGGGAGATTGGGGAATTTCTGCACCTGGCCGTCGGGCCAGCGGATTTCCAGCTCGGCGACCGCTTTGCTGTCACCGAGTCCGAAATGGAGAATCGGATCGGACGACGAGAGCGCGCCGCGCGCGACGGTGAGGCGGCGCATCTGCGTGCCCTGTTCGGTCTTCGCGAGCACGAGGGCGCCGACGCCGTAGCGGTTGCCGGCGGGACCCTGCAGGCGAAGCGTGATGCTGTTCCCTTTGGGGCAGTCGTTGCGGTAGAGGCTGAGGCCGTCCTCGTAATTCACATAGACGAGGTCGAGATCGCCGTCGTGGTCGAAGTCGGCGAGTGCCGAGCCGAAGCTCACGCCGGTGTGGTCGAGGCCCCAGTCCTTTTGCACCTTGGCGAAGCGGAGGTTGTGGTCGTTGCGGAACGCGAGGTGCGTCTCCCTCTGCGGCGGCTGGCGCTTCATGAGCGCGATGATCTCCGACGGGGACTGCAGCTTCTTGATTTGGTTGAGCAGGTCGGAGTCGATGAACGGGCGCACCATGCCGTTGGTCACGTGCAGGTCCACCCAGCCGTCGTTGTCGAGATCCTCGAAGCGCGGCGACCAGCTCCAGTCGGTGCTGCCCAGGCCGGTCATCTTGGCCACCTCGAGGAAACGGTCGGTGCCGGAGTTCAGGAACACGGCGTTCTTCATGTACTGCGGCGTGACGAGGGTATCCATCAGGTTCACGAGGCCGCCCATGTCGCCCATCGCGACCTTGGACTTGAAGTGCGTGGTGCCGGCCATTTCCGAGACCAGGAGGTCGGGCAGGCCGTCGTTGTTGATGTCGCCGGAGTCGGAGCCCATCGAGAACCACGTCGTGTGGGGCGCCGCGACGGCGAGGATGTCGGTGAACGTGCCGTCGCCGTTGTTGCGGTAGAAGAAGTCCGGCGCGGCGAAGTCGTTCGCGACGTAGAGGTCGGGCCAGCCGTCGGCGTTGTAGTCGAGCCAGGTGGCGGAGTGGCCGTGGGCGGGCTCGCGCGAGATCCCGGCCTTGGCGGCGACTTCCTCAAAGGTGCCGTCGCCGCGGTTGTGGTAGAGGCGGGCGGTCTCGCCATCGGGCGAGCGCGCGGCATCGGAGATGTTGGCGAGCACGAACAAGTCGAGACGGCCGTCGCGGTCGTAGTCCTCGAAGGCGCCGACCACGCTGCCCGACACGAGATCCACGCCGGCCGCGTGGGCGGTTTCCTTGAAATGACCTTTGCCGTCGTTGAGGTAGAGGAGATTCGGGGCGTTGAAGCGGCAGACGTAGAGATCGAGCGCGCCGTCGCCGTTCACGTCGGCCATCGTCGCGCCGGTTTTCCAGCCGGTGCCGTTGGCCGCGGCCGGGCCCGCGACGCCGGCGGCGGTCGTAATGTCCATGAACTTGAACGGCGAGACCTGGCGGAAGAGTTGCGAGGGACGCGTCTTGTTCGCCACGAAGATGTCGGCAAGTCCGTCACCGTCGACGTCGCCGACGGCAATGCCGGAACCGATCGAACCCGTCGAGAACTCGAGGTAGCGCGAGCTCCACATCGCGGGATCGTCGTAGGGGTTCTCGTTCACGAGGCCCGACTCGGTTGCAGGGATCGCGGTGAAACCCATCTTCTCCAACGCGCCGCTCTTCGGGGCGAAGGGTTTGGACGAGAGGGTGGGCGCGGCCTGGATCGGGATCAGCAGCGTGCAGGCCGCCGCGAGCAACGCGGGGCGAAGGCAGGGGATCATTGGTTTCATGGAGTCGGGGGTTTCGCCGGACATGCCGGCGCGTCGCCGGGGTGAAGGCGCGCACGAGTGTAGCCAACACGCGCGCGAGGCGGCTGCGCAGAATTTGGTCGGGAGCGAGCAGCCCTTGAGGGCGACTCACCCCGGAACGGAGGCGGTTCGCCCCCGCGCTCACTCGGAAAGCGCGATGGTCGCGGACTTGGGTGCGGGAGAAATATTTTCTGAAGGTAGGGCGCGACCGCTGGGCGCGCCGTCCGGATTCTGCTGCCACAGAACGGACGGCCCAGCGGTCCGTCCCTACCAGCCTTCACCGGCCTCCTACACTTAAGTCGTAGCAGCTATTTCCTCAGCGCAGGCGTCAGCTGTTGCGCCAGCACCGCAGGATCGCCGGTCGGGAGCTGGCACGCGAAATTCTCGCAGACGTACGCCGTGGGCGGCGCGTCAGCCTCGGCGGGCAGAGCGCGAATGAACTCCACCTTCTGCTCGAGCGCAGGCCGGCTGGCGCGGTCGATGCGCAGCAGCACATGACGCGGCAGGTGCCGCCGCCAGACCTCGGCGACCAGGCGCGCGGTATGCGGGTCGTCGGGCTCGCCTTGGATGAGGATCTGCTGCGGCGGGCGATCGAGCCAGCCGAGAGCTGCAATCATCTGCGGCAGATCGAAGGGGGATTGCTCCAGCTTAGGTCCGAAGGCGCGGGCGGTGCGGAGGGCGAGTTCGCGCCACTCGTCGCGATGCAGCATCGCCGCCAGGCGGGCGAGGTTGCGCACGGCGACGGAGTTGGGCGAGGGCTCCGCGCCGTCGCTAGCGACCTTCAGGCGGAGCAACACGCCCGGGTCGCCGCCCGCGCTGGCGAAGTAGCCGCCCGCCGCGTCGTCCCAGAAGAGCTCGTTCTGCCGCTCCTGCAATTCCACCGCCCAGTCGAGGTGGCGCACGTCAAACGTCGCTTCATAGAGATCGAGCAGGCCCTGGACGAGAAAGGCGTAGTCCTCCGCGAAACCGTGGTCGTCGCGGATGCTGGCGCGGTAACTGTGGGCGAGCCGGCCGGTGGTGGGATCGCGCAGCTTCTCGCGGAGGAAGGCCGCGGCGCGTTCGGCGGTGGTCGCGTACGCCGGTTCGCCGAGCACCTGCGCAGCGCGGGCATAGGCGGAAATCATCAGGCCGTTCCACGCGGTGAGGACCTTGTCGTCGCGGGCCGGACGCGGGCGCTGGGCGCGAACGGCGGACAGCTTGGCGGCCGACGCAGCCAGCGCCGTGTGCACCGTGGCTTCGTCGAGGCCGAACTTCTGCGCGCACTCGACCGCGGTGTGGGCGCGGTAGAGCACATTCTTTCCCACCAGCTCCGCCCCGTGTTCGCGGGCGACGTTGCCTTCAGGGCGCACGCCAAACGCGTAGCCGAAGAGCGGGGCGTCCTTGGGTCCGAGCACCGTCTCAATCTCCGCCGCCGTCCAGACGTAGAAAGCGCCCTCCTGTTTTATCCGGTCTCCCGCCTCCAGTGTTGCCGGCGGAAACGAATCCGCGTCCTCCGCTGAATAAAACCCGCCGTCAATATCGGTCAGGTCGCGTTGCACGTAGGCGAGCGTGTCGGTGGCGGCGTCGCGGAGCTGCGGGTCGGCGGTGATCTGCCACGCGGTGAGCAGCGCGTTGGTGATCAGCGCCTGGTCGTAGAGCATCTTCTCGAAGTGCGGCACGCGCCAAGCGGCATCGACCGAGTAGCGGTGAAAACCGCCGCCGAGCGGATCGTGCAGGGCGCCGCCGGCGAGGGCGCGGAGCGTCTGCACCGCCATGTCGCGGGCTTGAGTGTGCCGAGCGGTGTTGGCGCCGGCGGTGCTCTCATCGAGCAGGAAATCGAGGATGACGGCG
>DATCRM010000269.1:0-7050 GCA_036568985.1 Lacunisphaera sp.
TCGTAGCGCATACCTCACGGGACTGATAGTCCCGCCTCCAATTTGACTCAACGGCGCGCCCGGCGGTCGCGCCCTACCTTTACCGCACGTCGACTGCAGGTTTTTCGGACTGCAACCCGCGCCAGCGGGCGCTGACTTTGCGGAAAATCTCGTCGGGAGCCAGGCCGTGCGCGGCGCGGAGAATGTCCACGCTGCTGCCGTGCTCGACGAAGGTGTCGGGCCAGCCGATGCGTTCGACCGGCGTGGGGCAATGGCCCTCCTGCAACGCCTCGATGACCGCGCTGCCGAAGCCGCCCGCGAGGACGTGGTCTTCCATCGTAACGATCAGCGGGACGACCGCGGCCTGGCTGAGGAGCAAGGTGCGATCGAGCGGTTTGATGAAGCGGGCGTTGACGACGCCGACGGAGACGTGCTCCTCACGCTCGAGGCGCGCGGCGAGCTTGAGCGCATCCTGCACCATGTTGCCGATCGCCCAGATGATGATATTGGTGCCGACCTTCAGCACCTCGGCCTGGCCAAGCGGTAACAGGGCTGGCTCGGCCTTGATGGCTGCGCCGGTGCCCGCGCCACGTGGGTAGCGGATGAAGCCGGGGCCGGGCAGGTTGAGGCTGGTGTGCAGCATGTCGACGAGCTCATCCTCGTCCTTGGGCTGCATGACGGTGGCGTGCGGCACGCAACGCAGGTAGGAAATATCGAACAGCCCGTGGTGGGTCGGACCATCATTCGCCGAAAGTCCGGCGCGGTCCATGCAGAAGGTCACCGGGAGTTGCTGCAGGCAAACGTCGTGGATCACCTGGTCGTACGCGCGCTGCAGGAAGGTCGAGTAGATCGCGCAGACCGGCCGGAAGCCCTTGGTCGCGAGGCCGGCGGCGAAGAGCACCGCGTGTTCCTCGGCGATGCCCACGTCGAAAAATTGCGCGGGCAATTCCTTGGCGAGCACGGACAGGCCGGTGCCGGCGGGCATGGCGCCCGTGATGCCAAGCACCTTGGGGTTCTGGCGGGCGAAGCGCGTGATGGCTCCGCCGAAAACGTCCTGGTAATTGGGAGGCGTGCCGGGGATCGGCTTGGCGCTTTCGCCTGTCTCGGGGTCATATGGACTCGCGCCGTGAAATTTTTCGGGATGAGCGACGGCGGCGTCGAGGCCCTTGCCCTTTTTCGTCAGGACGTGGACGAGCACGGGGACGTCGCAATGCTTGGCGAACTCTAGGTTCTTGACCAGGGCGTCGATGTTGTGGCCGTCGACGGGACCGAGGTAGCGCAGGCCGAATTTCTCGAAGAGGGAGGACTCGACGAAGAAGTCCTTCGTCTCGCGTTTCCACTTGTGGTAAACCCGGTTCATCTCGACACCGGTCGGGAAGCTGCGGAAAAAGGCCTCCACGTCGTGGTGCAGTTTGTTGTAAGTCCGGTTGGTGCTGAGGCGGTTCAGGTAGCCTGCGATGGCGCCGACGTTCTTGGCGATGGACCACTCGTTGTCGTTGAGGATGACGATCAGGCGCTTGGTCGAACTCACGACGTTGTTGAGCGCCTCCAGCGTGATGCCGCAGGTGAAGGCGGCGTCACCGCAGACGGCGACGACATGTTCCGGCGAGTTGCGCAGATCGCGCGCGGTGGCCATGCCGAGTGCGGCGGAGAGGGCGGTGCCCGCGTGGCCCGCCCCAAAGGCGTCGTGGGCGCTCTCGCTGCGGTACAGGAAGCCCGAGGCGCCGCCGGTCTTGCGGAGCTTGGCGAAGAATTCGCCGCCGCGGCCCGTGAGGAGCTTGTGCACGTAACCTTGGTGGGCGACGTCGAAGACAAACTGGTCCTCCGGCGTGCTGAAGACGCGGTGCAGCGCAATGGTGAGTTCGACGACGCCGAGATTGGGGCCGATGTGTCCGCCGTTGCGCGACGTGACTTCGATGAGTTCGTCGCGGATTTCCTGCGCCAGCTGGGGCAGTTGGGCGGAGTCGAGGGCTTTGACGTCGGCGGGGCCGGCGATGCGGGGCAGGAGGGCGGGAACGGACGTGGAATGGCTCATTCAGGTAAGGGACCGGCGGTTATTCCGCGCGGGTGGATTCGAACGGCTCGAAGGCGGCGCCGTCCTTCGTCTTCTTCAGTTTCTCGATCTTCAGCTCGGCGTCCTTCAGGCGGCTTTCGCAGACCTTCAGCAGCTTGGTCCCCTCCTCGTATTTGGCGAGGAGCTCGGCCAGCGGCACCTCGCCCGATTCCATCGAGTCGACGATGGTTTCGAGTTTGGCGAGGGCGGCCTCGAAACTGAGTTTGGGGGTCTTGTCAGAATCCACGGCGCCACTGTGCGGTGGGAGCGGGGCTTTTCAATCAAACATTGGCGGGCGCTGAGGAAGAGGGATTTAGAACGGGTGGGATCGGCCATGGAGGGCCCGCGTCCCTGCGGGCCGGGGGGAGATTGGTGGAGGGCCCAGCTCCAGCTGAGCCGCGGCCCAGCTGGAGCTGGGCCCTCCAGATAGGATATTGGCAACTCGGGGCTGGCGAGGGAAGGTAAAGGTCTTTCTCCTCGTAGCATGCATTGGCTGTCTCTCACGGTTATCGGCCTTATGATCGCGCGCCTCGGGGCCCAGCTTGGGCTCGAGGGCCTCAACCGCGCGGAAGTCCGACGGCGCGCCGGAGCCGTGCCTTCCGCCCTCACGGGAGTGATGGACGAGGCCACTTTCGCCAAGGCCGCCGACTACACGTTGGCGAAGAGTCGATTCGGTTCGTGGGAAATGATCTACGAGGCGATCGTGCTCGCGGGGATTGTTTTCAGCGGTCTGTTGCCCTGGCTCTGGGCGCGATTTGATGGGTTGGCGCCGGGCGCAGCCTGGACCGGTGCGCTTTTTCTGGTGGCAACGATGATTTTGCTCGGCCTGCCGAGTCTACCGCTGGCGTGGTGGTCGCAGTTCCGCCTGGAGGCGAAATACGGTTTCAACCAGAGCACGCTCGGGCTGTGGATCACCGACCAGATCAAGTCCACGCTGTTGGGCCTCGTGATCGGCTTTCCGCTGGCGTGGGCGTTGCTGGCGCTGGTCAGCCGCATGGGCTCGCTGTGGTGGGTGTGGGGCTTCGGACTGCTGTTTGGTTTTCAGCTCCTGATGCTCGTGCTTTACCCCAAGCTGATCCTGCCGCTCTTCAACAAGCTCACGCCGCTGCCCGAGGGCGATGCCCGGGCGCGGTTGCTCGCGCTGTCCGACCGCACGGGCTTCCGCGCCAAGACCATCGAAGTGATGGACGGCTCGAAGCGCTCGGCGCATTCCAATGCTTTCTTCACCGGCTTCGGCCGGTTCCGTCGCATCGTGCTGTTCGATACACTCATGACTCAGCTTTCGCAGGAGGAACTGGAGGCGGTGCTGGCCCACGAGATCGGGCACTACCGGCGCGGACACATTCCGCAGAGACTCGTGACGATGGCGCTGCTGCAGTTCGCCGCGTTCGCCGCCATTGCGTGGCTGGCGCAGGCACCTTGGTTCAATCCGGCCTTCGGGTTGCCCGCGGGGGCGACGGCGCCGACGTTTCTGCTGTTTGGTTTGCTGGGCGGGCTGGCGACGTTCTGGTTTTCGCCGATCGGCAACTGGGTCTCGCGGAAGCACGAGTATGAGGCGGACGCGTTCGCGCGCGATGCCATGGGCGGAGCGGCGCCGCTCTCGGGCGCGTTGCGCAAACTTTCCCAGAAGAATCTGTCGAATCTCACGCCGCATCCGCTTTACAGCGCCGTGTATTATTCGCACCCGACTTTGGTTGAACGCGAACGGGCGCTGCAGGGGTAGGACATTAACCACGAATGGACACGAATAGACACGAATAGACACGAATCTCCGGATGCGACGAGATCGTGGCCCAGGTTCCATTTGTTCTCATTGGTGTTCATTCGTGGTTTGTTTGGATTCGGACTGCTTGGATTGGCCGTTGTCGCCCAGGCGCTCACGGTGGCGACTTACAATGTCGAGAACTACACCCTCGCCAACCGGATGGTGGACGGGGTCTATCGCGAGGCCTACCCGAAGCCGGAGAAGGAGCGCGTGGCCCTGCGTCAGGTGATCGGGGCTATCGCGCCAGATGTGCTCGCAGTGTGCGAGATGGGGCCGCAGCCGTTCCTCGACGAATTTCAGCGGGAGCTGAAACAGGCCGGACTGAATTATCCGCACGCGGTCCTGCTCGACGCGGCCGATGCCGACCGCCATGTGGCTGTGTTGTCCAAGGTGCCGTTCAAGGAAGTGAGGCGGCACGCCGATCTGCCTTACACGTATTTCGGCAAACCCGAGCGCGTGAAGCGCGGCGCGCTCGAAGTGGTCTTCGCGACCGACCAAGGCGACGTGTCGGTGTTCGTGCTCCACCTGAAGAGCAAATACACCGAACGGAATGACGATCCGGAGGCGGCACTGCAACGGGCGCTGGAAGCCGAGACCATACGCGGTCTGCTCATGACGCGCTTTCCCGATCCGGCGGCGGCGAAGTTCGTCGTGTGCGGCGATTGGAACGATACGCCCGGCACGCGCGGCGTGCGGGCGCTGCAAAAGCGCGGCGAGACGGTCATCGGCGAATTGCTTCCCGCCGCCGACTCGCGCGGCGAGACGTGGACGCACTATTTTCGCCGCGAGGATCTTTACAGCCGGATCGATTACATCATGGTTTCACCCCGCCTGAAACCGTTGGCGGTGGACGGCCGCGCGAAGATCTATGACGGCCCCGGCGTGACCGAGGCGAGCGATCACCGCCCGGTGGTCGCGGAGCTCAAGCTCAAGGCGGGGAAGTGAGCCTGGACGGGTTGCTGGGCCGGGGAGTAAACCTCCGGCCCATTTGCCGAAAAGCAGGACGTTATTTCTCCATCACGACATCCCACGGACCTTCCGCCTCGATGAAAAACACCGCGTCTTCCTTGCCCTCGACCTTGGCTACGTGTTCGGCGCGGTCGGCGAGCATGAAATAGGCGCCGGGGCCGAGACGGTGCTCCTTGCCGGCGACCGTCAAGGTGATCGATCCGGAGATCAAAGTGACATGGTGATCTGCGGAGTGATGATGCATCGGCGTGACCAAACCGACGGGGTACTTGAGGAAGAACCGGCATGGTCCCTTGCTCATATCTCCGGAAACGGGAGCGGCTGCGACGCCCGAGTTTCCCATGGCGGTCCACTTGAGATCGGCGCTCGTCAAGACGACCGACTTACCGATCTCACCGGCGAAAACAAAGGCAGCCGAGAAAAGGGCCGCCGCAGTAGCAATAACCAAGGCATATTTGTTCTTCATGGGTTGGAGTTCCTTTTGAATTCGCGGCCGGCCTTTTACGACCGCGTCGCGATTTCCCCAATAAGAGAGGGGCGCCCGTGCTTTATTCCCACGCTCGCGGACTATCGGACCGACGAGTGGCGGATGTCTTCGTGGAAAATCTGCGCGATGACCGCGAAATCTTCGCTGCGAGCAGGGCGGATCGAGGGCATGGATGATGATTGAGGGGTGGGCTTCTAACGGCGCGCCTGGCAGTCGCCCCCTACCTTGTTGTCGCGGCCGTAGAGTGATCGGGGCGTAAAGCCCCTCCTACAGTTTCGAGCCAAGCCCGCGCGGAGTGCGGGCTCCACCTTAAGGCTTGGCGGCCGGAACAGGCCCATTCGACGGGCTCAGGGCGGGGATGATGATGAATTCGCTGACTTTGGCGGGGTCGTAGTATTGCTTGGCGAGCGCGGTGAGCTCGGCCGCCGTGACGCTTTCGTTGTCGCTGTAACGCGTGCGACTCCAGTCGAGCCGCTCGGGGAATTCCTGGCCGGCGGCGAGCACGGTGCCGAGCCAGTAGCCGTTGGTGCGGGCGGATTCGCGCAGGGCGGTGAGCACGGGCTGACGGGCACGTTCGAGTTCCTCGCCGGTTACGCCGCCGTCGTGCAAAGTTGCGGCGACCTTCTTGATGGCGTCTGCGATCATGCGGGCGTCGGCCGGAGCGACGGTGGCGTCGGCGATGAGCCAGCCATAGCCGGGATAGGCATCGCTGAGGTCGGCGCCGGCGTTGGGACTGTAGGTGCCGCCGAGTTTCTCGCGGATTTCGACGCGCAGGCGATCGGAGAAAACATCGCTCAACAGCCGCAGGCGGCGCGCGAGCTTCACGTCGCGGTTGTCGGTGGCGGGCCAGTAGAGGCGCACCAGCGCCTTGGGGATTTCGCTGTCGATCTTGTACTCCTTGGCGAGCGGCGTGGTCGGCGGTGAGAGCTTGCGAGCGTCGGCGTAGCTGGGCTTCGGGTTACGCGCGGGCAGGGCGCCGAAAGTGCGGGCGACGGCCGCGATAGCGGCGTCCGGGTCGAAATCACCGACAATGGCGATTTCAATGGGACCGGACGCGAATTGCGGCGCGAGCCAGGCCTTCAGTTCGTCGAGATTGCGCGTGAGCAAAACGTCCTTGGGCGGAAGGCCGAAACGCGGGTCGCCACCGGCGAGGAGACGGGCGACCTCAAGTTGGAGTGGGCCGTCAGCAGTGTGGGCGAGGCGCAGGTAAAGTTGTTCGGCGGCTTTCTGCACCTGGCGGATGGACTCGGGGCGGTACCCGGGGTCGGTCAGGAACGCGCAGAAGAGCTGGAGTTGCAGGAGCAGATCGGAGCGGTTGGTGTTGCCGCCGAAAGCGAACGCGTCGGCTTGCGCGCCGAAGCTGAGCCCGAGCGTCTTGCCCGCGAGGATGCGCTGCAGATCGTCGGCGCTGTGTTTGCCGAGGCCACCGGTGGCGAAGGCGACGTTGGCGAGCAGCGAAAGTCCCGGTTGGTCCATCGGCATGGTGAGGGTGCCGCCGCCGAGACGCACGGACACGCGGACGCGACCGGCCTCGAAGTCGGTGGGCTTGAGGTTGAGACGGACGCCGTTTTTAAACTGGAGGAGCGTGGCACCGAGGTCGGCCACAGCGGTGCGGGAGGCAATTTCGCCGGCCGGTCCGAAATCGGTGTACGCGAAGACCGCGTCCGCGATTTTTTCCGAGGGGGCGACCGGTACTTGGGTGCTTGCGGCAAAGGTGGCGGCGATGGCTTTTTCGGCATCGGGTATCTGGACGTTGCCCGAAACAAAGAGCTTTCGGCCCGGCGCCTCGCTCCACGC
>DATCRM010000270.1:0-5585 GCA_036568985.1 Lacunisphaera sp.
GTTCTTGCGCGGCCTGCAGGGTGATTTTTTCAAAGCGCACGTTTTCTCCGGGACGCAATTGCGTAAACCGGCCGATATCGACCCCCGCCACGGCGGCGAGGCGCGGGTAGCCGCCGACCGACTGCCGGCTGGGCAACAATACGATCGGGTGGCCCGAGGATGGCACCTGCACGACGCCGGTGTTCACCGCCGCCGAGATCATCTCGCGCGGCTTCACCAGCGTCAGGGCCGGCCCCTGCAACCGCACCCCCATGCGATCCGCTTCCTGCGTCGCCTGCCAGTCGGCCGAGAAGAAATCCCGCTGGGCCTCGTCGGTGAACCAGTCCCATTCCGGCCCGCACATCGCACGCACCGCACCCTTCGGCGCCGGCTTGCCCACGGTCTCGGGTCGCACCGTCCAGGCCGTGGCGCGCTTTTTCGTCGATGACAGGCTGACCCGGATTGATTCCGCCCGTTCATTGGCCGCAAAGGTTTTCAGCACGTCGCCGACCGCGAGCGGACGTCCCTGATGTCCGCCGAACCCGCCGCGGCGATAGGTGGTGCGGCTGCCCAGCACGAGCGGCACGTCGATCCCGCCCGCAATCGCGAGCCAGGCGCGCAGACCCTGTCGGGCCACGCCGAAGCTGACCGTTTCCCCCGCCTTCACCCACACGGCCCGGTCGCGCGGCAACGGCTGGCCGCCGAGCGTCGCGTCGAAGCTTCCGCCATTCCACGCGATCAACGCGTCCTGCTCGAACTGCAGGTCCGGACCCGTCTGCGCCATCTCCAGCAGCGCAGCGTTCTCGTCGTTCGCCACAATCAGGTTGGCCACCCGCGCGGCAAAAGTATCGAGCGCGCCGCCGACCACGACGCCGTACTGCTGGTAACCCGGCCGCCCCAGATCCTGCACCGTCGTCAGCAATCCCGGCTTGAGCACGCGAATCATGACCTAGCCTACTTGTCCCTGAACCGAGCAAATTCCTCCGGCGTGATTGCCTTGAATCGCACCTCGTCCCCGGCCTGTAGAGTCGCAGGCGGATTCGCGTCGGGTTGGAACAACCGGAGCGGCGTGCGACCAATGAGGTTCCAGCCGCCTGGTGTTGATTGGGGATAAATGCCGGTCTGTTCGCCGCCGATGGCCACCGAACCGGCCGGCACCGCCATGCGCGGTTTGGCGTGGCGCGGCGTGACGAGTTCCTTCGGCAGTCCGCCGAGATAGGGAAATCCGGGGGCGAACCCGATCAGATAAACCAGATATTTCGCGGCGCTGTGTTTTTTGATCACGGCCTCGGGTGAGAGCTTGGCCTGCGCCGCCACCCGGAGCAGGTCGGGTCCGAATTCGCCGCCGTAACACACGGGAATCTCCACCAAACGAGGCTTCGTCTTCGTGGTTTTGGGCGGATTCTTGATTCGGTCGCGCACGACGCCCGACAGCCACGGCACGATCTGATCTTCCGGCGCCCCCGCCTGCACGACCTGCCACGGATCGTAAAACACCGTCACCGTGGTATAGGCCGGCACGGTTTCGCTTACCCCGGGCAATGGCTCGGCCGCGAGCGCATGCCACGCAGACTGAACACGCCGGTGCGTGGACTCATTGATCGAATCCCCAAATTCCACCAGCAACGCACTGTCGCCCAGCGGCGTGATCTGCATGCCTGTGACTTACGCTTTGTTGTGTGATTCGCAGCCAAAATCTCACTCCTAATCCGCGCGACGGGCGCTCCTCATACATTCTTGTTTGGGTTGCCGTCTTCTCTGGATGGCTATGCTGGAGACCAGCATGTCCCCACGTCCCTTCGCCTCCGCCCTGCTGCTCGGTATGTTATTCTTGTACGGTTGCAAGGACCGGCAGATCACCGCCTATCGCGCCCCCAAAGATCCGGCGCCGGCGGCCATGCCCGCCGCCTCGGGCAGTCCGTCCGGCTTGCCCGCGGATCATCCTCCCATTCCCGGGGGCGGTGGCGCGGCTCCGGGAGGCGCCATGGCCAACACCGCGGTGCCGACCGCAGGCGGATCGGATCTCAAATGGACTGCGCCCGAGACCTGGACACCCAAGTCCGGCTCATCCATGCGCAAGGGCAGCTATGCCGTCAAACGCGACGGCGCCGAGGCGGATCTCGCGATCACCGCTTTTCCGGGCGACACCGGCGGACTCCACGCCAACCTCAACCGGTGGCGCGGTCAGGTCGGCCTGTCGCCGGCCAGTCCGGGCGAACTCGACGCCGCGCTCCAGCATGTGGATGGCCAAGGTCTGCACTTCGAGATCATCGACCTCGTCGGCACCGCGGGCAATCCACCGACCCGTCTCATCGGCGCGATTGCGACCTACAATGGCAACAGTTGGTTCTTCAAACTCCTGGGACCCGACCCCGTCGTCGCGGCCGAAAAACCGGCCTTCCTCCAGTTCCTCCAAACCGTGAAGGCGCCCTGATCTCATGAACAACGCGCTCCGCCAATTCCGCGATTTCTTCGTCTCCCTCCAACTCACCGTGGTGCTGCTGATCCTGTCGCTGTTGATCGTCTTTGTGGCGACGCTCGACCAGGTCAACCTCGGCATCTGGGCCGTGCAGGAAAAATATTTCCGCAGCTTTTTCGTCATGTGGCGGCTGCCCGACTCCAACGTCGCGCTACCCGTCTTTCCCGGCGGCTATTTCATCGGCGGACTGCTCCTCCTGAACCTCATCGCCGCGCACATCTATCGTTTCTCCCTCACGTGGCGGAAACTCGGCATCCAGCTTGCCCATGCCGGCCTGATCCTGCTGCTGCTGGGCGAACTGATCACCGGCCTCATGCAGATGGACAGCTCCATGCGGCTCGAGGAAGGGCAGACGAAGTCCTACACCGAAAGCTTCCGCGAACACGAGTTGGCTCTCCTCGACAAGACCGATCCCGCCTTCGACGAGGTGGTCGCCGTGCCCGAGGCCGTTCTCGCCGATGAAGGCATGATCCAGCATCCGAAGCTGCCCTTTCAGGTCCGCGTGAAAGCTTTCTATGCCAATGCCCAGATGCAGATGGGCGAGCCGACTGCGCGCGCCGGTGCACCCGTGGCCACGCAAGGCATCGGCGCCCGCGTGCAGGTCATTCCCCTGCCCCTCACCTACAAGCCCGACGAGATCAACACCCCGGCCGCTTTCGTCGAGATCGTCGGCCCTTCCGGTTCGCTCGGCACCTGGGTCCTTTCGCCCCTCGTCGGCATGCCGCAGATCTTCGGCTTCGAAGGCCACACTTGGGAGCTCGTGATGCGTCTGAAGCGGCATTACCAACCATTCTCGATCAGCCTGCTTCAGGTGACCCACGAGAAATATCCAGGTACGGAAATCCCGAAAAATTTTGCCAGCCGCGTCCGCCTCAAGGACGAGGCCGGTCACGAAGACCGCGAAGTCGTGATCTTCATGAACAACCCGCTGCGTCACGGCGGCCTGACCTTCTATCAATACCAGATGAACGCCGCGGGCAAGATGTCGGCCTTCCAGGTCGTCCACAACCCCGGCTGGCTCCTGCCCTACATCGCTTGCATCATGATGGGCTTCGGCCTCATCTGGCAATTCGGCTACTCGCTGCTGGGTTTCATCAAGAAGCGCACGGCCGCCACTCCAAATTGACTCACAGAGAGGAAACGAAGGAAACCAAGCACATGCATCCCAAGTACCTAAAGGCCGATGCCCTTTCAGCCAGAATTATCGGGGCTGCCATCGAGGTACATCGAAGCAAAGGACCAGGCTTAATCGAGAGCATCTATGAACGGTGCCTGATGCATGAGTTGGGCTTGCTCTCCATTCCCGCAACAAACCAGAGAATCGTTCCGATCGAATACAAGGGACTGGTGTTCGAGGAGCCCCTGCGTCTCGACGTGCTGGTGGACGATTGCGTCATTGTGGAAAACAAAGTCGTCGAGAAAGTCCTTCCCATCCACAAGGCCCAGCTTCTCTCCTACATGAAGCTGCTCGATATGCCGGTTGGCCTACTCATCAATTATCACGAACCCTTGCTCAAGGACGGCATCACCCGCCTGATCCTGCCGGGCGCCCCGAATCCCTGATGCTTGGCTTCCTTCGCTGCCTCTCTGTAAAATGAAAAAGTTTCTCCCCCTCCTCATCCTCCTGCTCGGTGTCGCCTATCTCGCCTCGACTCTTCGGCCGGAGAAGAACAAGACCGACTTCGACCTCACCGCTTTCGGTCGCGTGCCCGTGCTCGTCAACGGCCGCATCAAGCCCCTCGACACCGTCGCCCGCACTTCCCTGCTCTCCCTGCAGGGCCGCCAGCGCGTCAGCACGCCCGAGATCAGCGAACCCTTCGTCGCCACGCCGTCGGAGTGGCTGGCCACCGTCTTCTTCGACGCCGCCAAGGCCGACACCTTCCCGATCATCAAGATCGATTCCCCCGAAGTGCTCTCGCTCCTCGGCCTCACGGAAGCCGACACCAAGATCAATTACGACAGCGCCGCCAAACGCACGATGGCCGTCCTCGGCTTTCTGCCCTCCTACAAGTCCCGCTTCTCGTACAACCAGCTCAAAGCCAAATTGCCCGAACTCGACCGCCAGGGCCGCCTCGCCGAGCCCGTCGAATCCCAACTGCGCACCTCGTTTCAGAAACAGGTTCTCGCGGTCCGCAATCGCGTCATCCTCTATCTCCAGCTCCGCCTCTCCGTCCAGATGCCCGAGTCCAAGGACTTTCTGACCGAACTCGAGCTCTTCGAAAAGGCCCTCCCGTCTGGCGTCGCCGCCGTGCTGGCCAAACAGCGGGGCGAACCGCACAACGCCGAAGCCTTGGCCGTCATGAAGGAAATGGCCGACCGCTTTTCCTACATGGAGCAAATGGGCCATCTGCGCCTCGTGCCGCCGCCCGCGGGCGACGCGGACCCGACCAACTGGCGCCTGACCGGCAGCACGCTCTTGGAATCCTTCGGCACCGGCAAAATCGATCCCACCGTTCTCGATTACGCCAAACTAGGCCAAGCCTGGCGCAAAGGCGATGCCGCCGCCTTCAACCGCCTCGTCGGCACCCTGCACAACGACCTCGAACCGCGCTACCCCGAGGCCATGCGCAAGAGCGACATCGAGTCGCGCTTCAACGCCGCCGGCCCGTTCTACAGCAGCATGACCCTCTATGTCTGGGCCTTCCTGCTCGCGATCATTTCCTGGCTCAAGTGGCCGCAGGAACTCGGTCGCGCCGCCTTCTGGCTGGTGACCCTCGCGTTTGTTTCCACCAGCATAGGCATCTTCACCCGCATGTGGCTCGAGGGTCGTCCGCCCGTGACCAACCTCTATTCCTCGGCTCTGTTCGTTGGCTGGGGCGCGGTGCTGCTCTGTCTGATTCTGGAAAGATTTTTCCGCAACGGCATCGGCAGCGTCGCCGGCGGCGTCATCGGCTTCGCGACCTTGCTCATCGCCCATCACCTCTCGCTGGGCGGCGATACGCTGGAGATGATGCGCGCCGTGCTCGATTCCAACTTCTGGCTGGCAACCCATGTGGTCGTCATAACGATCGGCTACTCCGCCACGTTCCTCGCGGGCTTCCTCGCCCTGATCTACATTCTGCGCGGCCTGTTCACCAAGACGCTCGACAAAACCACGGCCGATTCCCTCACCCGCATGGTCTATGGC
>DATCRM010000271.1:0-9451 GCA_036568985.1 Lacunisphaera sp.
GCCTTACTGCGACCGCCATTGAGCGCGCGCTGGAGGGCGGACGCCCCGACCTGTTCATCGCCCTGGACTGCGGCACCAATTCCGGTGCTGAGGTCGCAATGCTGCGAAGCCGGGGGGTTGAAGTGATCATCGTCGACCACCATCGCTCCACGGAGGCTCCGGCAACCGACGCCATTCTCATCAACCCGCACGTGCATCCCGCCCCGGGCGACGAGGCCTGGCGGTACCTGTGCACGGTGGGGCTGGTCTTCAAGCTGGCCCACGGCTTGCTCAAAAAGCTCCGGGCCGAGAATCACCCGGTGGCCCTTTCCATCGTGCTGAAGGATTACCTGGATTTGGTCGCGATGGGCACCATCGCCGATTTGGTGCCGCTGCACGGGGAAAATCGCATTTTTGCCCGCCATGGCCTCCGCGTGCTGGCCGAAACCCGCCGTCCCGGCTTGCTCGCCCTCATGCAGGTTTCCGGGCTCAAGTCCGAGCAAGGGCTCGTGCCGACGGATATCTCGTTCCGCCTCGGGCCGCGCATCAACGCCAGCGGGCGGCTCGCGGATGCAGCGCTGTCGGTGGACCTCTTGCTCAGCGACGATCCCGGGTTCTGCGACAAGGCCGCCCGAAAACTCGACGAGCTGAATCGTGAAAGACAGGACATCGAGCGCCTGATCACCGAACGGGCCGAACGTTACGTCGAGGAACATTTCCTGACGGCCAGCGGGCTCGTGCTGTTCGACGAGGACTGGCATCCCGGTGTGGTTGGCATCGTGGCCGGCCGGATTTCGCGCAAATACAACCGCCCGGCCATCGTGCTCGGCAACGAAGGCGAACTGGCCAAGGGGTCGGGCCGCGGGATCAACGGATTCAACCTCGTTGAGATCCTGGGTTCCTGTGCCGGGTGCCTCGATAGTTGGGGCGGCCATCCAATGGCGGTCGGAGTCGCGTTGAACAAACTTCGACTGGAGGAATTTCGTGAGAAGTTCGAGCAGGCCATCCGTAGTTGTCAGCCCAACGGCGACCTGGCGCCCGGGCTGGAGCTCTCCGGCTGGCTCGATGCCACGCAGATCAACGACCGGCTGATGACCGAGCTGGAACAGCTGCATCCTTTTGGCATGGGCAACCCGGAGCCGATCTTCGGCGTGCGCGGGATCCGCCTCCGGAACCGCCCCGATGTGTTCAAGGAGCTGCATTTCCGTTTTGCCGGGGAAGACGCGACCGGCCGGCGGATCAGCGGCGTAGCCTGGAAGATGGCGGACCGCCTGCCGCCGGTGGGCTTGGCGCTGGAACTCGCCGTGCAATTGAACTGGAACCACTACAACGGCCGCCGTTCCCTCCAAATGGAGTTGCTCGATTGGCGACCGGTCGGAACGTAGCGCTTTCAGCGTCTCATCCATGTTCAAAGCTCTGCTCAGCTACTTTCAGGACTCGCCCCTCTCGTTGTGGGGACCGTTCTTGGTGCTGGTCCTGTGCGGGTTGGGTCTGCCCGTGCCTGAGGACGTGGTGCTGGTCGTGGCGGGGGCGCTGGGCCAGATCGACGGACGCGGCTGGCAGAAGGTGAGTCTTCTCATGTATGCGGGCGTCATGGTGGGCGATTCCACGATCTTTCTGGCCGGGCGATATTACGGTTCCCGGCTGAGGGGCTCCCGCTGGTTTCAGCGCTATTTTTCCGAGAAGAAGCAGGCGAAGGTCGAGGACCTGTTTCACCGCTATCACACGTGGGTGCTGTTTGTGGGCCGGTTTCTTCCCGGTTTGCGGGCCCCGGTTTTCTTCACCGCGGGCTCGACGCGGGTGAAGTTTTGGAAGTTTTTCCTGTTTGACGGTTTGGCTGCGCTGCTGAGCGTGCCGTTCTTTGTTTGGCTTGGCTATTGGTTGTGGGCGAAGTTCAAGGACGACATCGTCCAGTTCGAACATGCGCTGTCGCGCACCAAAACCTATTCGATGTTGCTCGGGGGCGTCATCCTGATTGTCGTCGTGACGCTCGTGGTGCGCAAAATCCGCGACGCCCGCACGAAGTGGGACGACTGAGTTAGGCCGCGACCGCCCGGCTTGTTGGAGGGTCGAGATCCCGTGCATTCGTTGTGGGCAGCGAGCTTGCTCGCGCACGGATGTTGTCGGAGCCGGTTAGGCGTTGGCCTGTGACGGCGATCTCCCGGGATCGCATCGACGCGTTTCGGCGTTTTCGTCCATGGATGGTGATCCGCCCGGGCCAAAGCAAAACGCCGACCGGGGTGGTCGGCGTTTTGAAAGTGGCGCAGCTGTAGGGAGTCGAACCCCAAACCTTCTGATCCGTAGTCAGATGCTCTATCCAATTGAGCTACAGCTGCGCGAAGGAGGGGTGAATAAGCGTGGTTCCCGGAGCGACAGCAAGCAGAAATTTTGCGGCATCGGCATTACGAGACCGTCATTTCCCTTGGAGCCTTCGTGCGGCTTCCACCTTCGCAAGACTTCGGCGGACTCGGCAGGGTGACGGGGATGATGGGGTTTGTGACAGCCGCGTCCCAGGGAAAAACGGTTCAATCCGGCAGGCGTTTCACGCGGATGTTGCGGTAGCGGACGATGCTCTTGGGATCGTGGGCCTGCAGGGCGAAGGTGCCGGAGCCCAGCTTGCGCTCGAAATCGGCGCCGGGTTGCGCGCCTGGCGGCTCCTTGTATTGGACGACGATCTTGTCATCGACCTTCACCGTGACGGTGTTGCCCTCGACGATGATGTGCTGGGTCCACCATTTGTTGTCTTCGGCGGCCGCGTAGGCGACGTTGGCGACATCGTAGATACTGCCGGTTTTCTTCCAGTCCTTCTGGGTGTTGTTGACCTGCGTTTCAAAACCGGCCTTGGGCCAGCCGCTTTCCTGATAAAGGGTGTGGAAGTAAATGCCGCCGTTGGCGCCCGGCTCGGACATGACCTCGATCTTGAGTTCAAAGTTTTTGAAAGGTTGCCCGTCGCCCACGTAGAAAAGATGGCAGCGTGCCCCGCGGCTGACAAAGCAGCCGTCCTCGATCTTCCACGTGGCAGTGTTTTCGGTGGCGGGTTTCCAGCCGGCGAAAGTTTTCCCGTCCATGAGGGCGGTGAAGCCTTCCTCAACCTCGGCGGCGAGGACGGCGGAGGCGACACAAAGGGCGGACAGGGCGAGCCGAAGGGGTAGGGGGCGCATGGCGGAACAGATGTTCGCCGGGAACCGATTCGCAAACGGAAAGGGATCTATGCGTTTGTTTCCTGAGCGGCGGTCGATGCCGCCGGATCCCGAATGCCTCTCGTAGACGGAGTGCAGGGGCATGAAGTTCCTCCCGTCCCCTCGAATGCGTGCGCTCATTCGCTTGTTTCACACTCTTCAATGTCGGCCTACACATCCCGTCGTTCTGCTGGCCAGCAGAACGCCACCCTTCTTCATCCGGAACTATGCAATTGGCGCGCAAATTGGCTCTGAAAGTTGCGATACCGAAAGGTGGACGCGCACGTCCCCGTGCGCGTGGCTCGATACCCTCCGAAACGGGCACAGGGACGTGCCCGACCACCCGCGCCGACTGCATTGTTCCGGCTTCATAGAGTGACCCAATATCCACGCTAAACCCGCGCTCCGCCGCAGATGACCAGATCCACGGGATTGCCGCCGAGCTCGTGGGCGAGGGCGCGCTCGTCCCGGTGCCGGAGCAGGATGAGATCCGCGCGTTTGCCAGGCTCAATCGTGCCGCGGTCGGCGAGGCCGAGCACGGCGGCGGCGTTGACCGTGGCGGCCACGATGGCTTCGGCAGGAGTCAGCCCGCAAAAACGCACGGCCAGCGCGATAACCAAGGGCATCGAGTGCGTCGGCGCGCTGGGGTTGTAATTACTCGCCAAGGCGACGGCTCCGCCCTGGTGTACGAAGAAACCGGCCCGCGCGAATCGCTGGTCGGTGTGCAGGCCCGTGCCGGGGAGGATGACGCCGATGGTCGGGGATTTCGCCAGCAGGATGAGGTGGTCCTTCTTCGCCACCTCCAGATGATCCACGCTGCGCGCATGCAGACGGATGGCCTCGGGGATCATGCCGAGCGGGGCGAACTGGTCCGCGTGGACGCGGATCGGGTGATACTTGCCGGCCTTCTCGAAAAGTTTCACGCAGGCCTCGACGTTCCAAGCGTCCTGCTCGCAGCAGGCGTCGACCGCGATGTCGGGAAATTCCTTCACCACCTCGGGCAGCATGTCCTTCACGACCATGCGGGCGTAGTCTTCCAGCCTGCCCTCGAAAGCATGGCCCAGCAGGGCGGTCGGCACGACGGTGCCGGGCCACTCGCCGGCGGCGCGGCGGATGGCGCGGAGCATTTTCAGTTCAGCCTCGGTGGTGAGACCGTAACCGCTTTTCACCTCCACGGTGGTTGTGCCTTCGCGGAGCATCGGGCCCAGCCGCTCCCGCAAACCGGCCGCGAGCTGCTTCTGCGTGGCTTCGCGGACCGCTGTGATGGTTGAGCGGATGCCGCCGCCTCGCTTGAGGATTTCGGGATACGGGACCCCATCGAGTTTCATCTCCCACTCGGCGAGCCGGTCGCCGGCCCAGCAGGCGTGCGTGTGGCAGTCCACGAATCCGGGCATCAACACCCGGCCGGCGGCATCGATGACCTCTGACCCGGCCGGAGCCCCGACTTTCGGACCGACGGCGGAGATTTTTCCGTCGGACACGAGCACCTCGCCCGTGGGGATGACGCCGAGTTCGCCGAGCTCCTTGCCCCGGCGCGGGCCGGCGAACGCCGTTTGTCCCGAGCCGGCTGGAGGGACGAGGGTGAGGATGCGGGCGTTACGAATGTGGAGAGGCATGGAGTTAAGCGCCAATCTCCAAACTCCAGTGACTTTCCAGTCTCTTCTCAGCAAAAATCGCTTTGGGGCTGGCCTGGAAATTTCCGCTTCGTTTGCGGCTTCACTGAAGCTTGGTTGTTGGGCTTGGTGCTTTTGTCCCCCGGCGCAAGGGCGCAGGAAACTTATTGAGGATTACCAATGGAGTGACGCCGCCCTTCGTCGTAGGGCCTGTCTGTGACCGGCCGTTTTCGCACGAAAAGGCGAGGCCAGTCGGAGACTGGCTCCACTCACGCAGACGTCACTACTTTGGGTAACGCTCGAATAAGCAACAGGTGCCGGGCACAAAAAAGGCCCGCGTTGTCGCGGGCCGGGAAAGAGAACGGTTCAGCTATCCGTCAGATAGCCTTGGGCAGCTCGACGCCGTCAAACTCGACGGAGCGCGGGTGGTTGCGCTTGTCCTTGTGCTGGCCGTGGCGCTTGTGGAGGACGTGATCGAGCTTGTCGATCAGGAGATCCACGGACTTGTGCATCTCCTCGGACTCAGCCGAGCAGTTGACGTCGGGGCCGCGGACTTCCAGCCGGGCCTTCGCGACGAACTTGTGTGCCACGTCATGCTTGCGGTCGCACTCCAGTTCGACACGGATCCTCACGATGTGCGTGTCGTGACGGAAAAGTCGCTCCATCTTCTCCTGCACATAGGTTTTCAGTGAAGGGGTGAGATCGAGGTGAATGCCGGTCACGATGACTTCGTGGGAGTTGTTGGTTTTGTTCATGGTTATTCCTTTCGGTTGACGGACAAAAAGAGCGTGGAACGGGAGGACGTTCCCTTGGTTCCTGACGTTTTTCCCGATAGTGCGGGCCGTTTTAAAAACCGGGCCGAGCGTCACTGGGAGGAAGCGCTTCATTCGACTAAGAAAAGCTCTACGCGGCCGGACTGGGTTTGCAAATCTTCTCGGCTTCATGACGCGGAAAAAATATTGAACGGAAGCAGCATGACTCATGCCGACGAACCTCTGCCTCCCGCTGTGCCGCCTCTGGTCGATCCGGCGGAGCTGCCCAAGTGGGTTATCCTGAGCGACGAGCGGTTGCTGGTGCTGGACAAGCCGGGCTGGCTGGTCGTGCATCCTTCCAAAAACGGCCCATGGTCGAGCCTGGCCGGCGCCGTACGGGAGGGCTTGGGGTTGGAGACCATCCGCTTTATTTATCGGCTCGACCGGGAGACTTCTGGAGTGGTGATTTTGGCCAAAGACGAGGCGACGGGCAGCCGGTTGGGGAAGGCCGTACTCAAGCGTCAGATCGGCAAGATCTACGTGACCTTGCTCGAAGGCGAACTGGCCGGACCCGTTGCCGTAGATCAGTGGCTCGGGCCGGACTTGAGCGCAGGGGTCACCGTGAAACAGCAGGTCGTTCCTGCCGGCACCGAGGGCGCGCAGGAGGCCCGCACGGTTTTTCACCCGCTGGTGGTGCGAGGCGGCTTTACACTGGCGGGAGTAGAGTTGCTCACGGGCCGCAAGCATCAGATTAGGGCGCACGCAGCATGGCTCGGTCGCCGGGTCGTGGGGGACAAGCTCTACGGGCCTGACCCGCGGCTCTATCTGGAGTTCGCGGAGAAAGGTTGGACGGAACGCCATTCGGCGCTGCTGCACTTCACGCGCCAGGCATTGCACTGCGCGGCCATCGACCTGCGGCCGGCGCGGATGGATTATCTCCTGCGCGCCCCGTGGCCGGCGGATCTGGCCCGCTTTGCCGCCCGCGCGATGAACCTGCCGGCGGACGAGGCGCAGGCGTTGATCGACCGGTTTGTGGAACAGATTTTGGGTGGAGCGCGGCCTCCGGACGCGCTTTAAACCCGTCCGGAGGCTGGGTTCCACCTCAGAAACTCCTCGAGCGCGGCTTTGATCACCGCGCACTGCGTCGCGATGCGCTGTTCGAGCGGCTGTGCTGAGGTTGTCTCGATCGTGTAGTCGAGCGGACCGTGGTGGGCGTGAAGGTAAATCGCTTCAGGCCACAACTCACGGAGAAGGGGATCGCTGACCGGACGGATGATGCCGGGCTCGGCCGATTCGCGTCCGTCAATCACTGCGTCCATCTCAATCGGACTGTGGCTTCTGGCGGCACCGATCATGGCGTGGGCGAGCGTGGGACGGTGGCGGGGATTGAGTTCGTAGAGATAAAACCCCTTGGATTCCCAATCTTCGTGCAGGCAAATGATGAGATCGAAGTTCGGCTGATGCTGCAGCCAGGAAACGTGCGCCTTGATTTCCTGGGACCGGGGCAATTTATAGTCACGGTTGAGATCGATGCCGCCGAGATTTTCACGCGTGCGGCGAAGAAAACCCGTGGGGTTGAGCAATGGGCAGACGAACCAATTGCAGCGGTCATCGAAAAAGCCTTCCTGCGCGAGACGCAGCAGGGCCCAAGGAGGGGCGGGTTCGTCGCCGTGGATTCCCGAGGAAAGATAAACCCGGGGGCGCGGGCCGGCGGTGCGTTTGGTGTAGGCAAGCAAGGGATGGCCATTGGTATCGCCAAGGAGCTGGGAGCGGAAGCCCGCGGCCCGGGCCGCCTCGGCAAAACGCGGCGAGAAATCGACGGGATCGAGGGGATGTGGCGTGACCATTGATTTCCGGCAGGTTGTGCGGAAGCCTGCGAATAACAAGTCGGAGGCAGAAGCTTTGGGAACCACAGATGGGCATAGATGAACACAAATAGGGATGCTACTGGTTCTTCATCTGTGTGCATCTGAGTCCATCCGTGGTTAAAATGTCTGGTCCGGCTCCGGCTTTGACACTGCCGGCGGCTTTCTTCTAGCTGCCCCTTCTCCCATGTCCAACGTCCGCGTCCGTTTCGCTCCCAGTCCCACCGGGTTCTTCCATATCGGCAGCGCCCGCACGGCCCTGTTCAACTGGCTCTACGCCCGGCATACCGGCGGCACGTTCATTCTGCGGATTGAAGATACGGACCAAGCGCGCAACAGCGAGGCGTTCCTGAAGCTCATCTACGACAGCCTGACTTGGCTCGGCATGGACTGGGACGAGGGTCCGAATCCCAACGGCGTGGGCGAACGCGGCTCCTTCGGTCCCTACCGCCAGAGTCAACGCGGTGCGATCTACCAGAAGTACAAGCAGCAGCTCCTCGACAGCGGCCGGGCCTACGAGAAGGACGGCGCGATCTGGTTCAAGCTGCTCGGAGAGCGCTACAAGGTCTTCGACGATCATCGAAAGAAGGAGGTTGAGAAGGTGAAGACCGCGCCCGTGCTGATCGACGATAAGATCCGCGGCATGGTGGAACGTCAGGAGGACGAGGATTTCGTGATCTTCCGCTCCGACGGCAACCCGGTGTTCCATTTCGTCAACGTCGTCGACGACATCGAGATGAAGGTCTCGCACATCATTCGCGGCGAGGACCACCTTTCCAACACCAGCAAGCATGTGCGCCTCTACGAAGGATTCGGCGTCACCGCGCCGGTTTTTGCCCATATCCCGCTCATCCTGAAATCGCCCGAGATGGGGCAGGGCAAGATGTCAAAGCGCGACAAGGGCGCCCTGATCGAGGAATATCAGCAGCGTTATTTCCTGCCCGAGGCGTTGGTGAATTACCTGTCGCTCCTCGGTTGGAATCCCGGCGACGACCGCGAGAAAATGTCCGTGACGGACATCATCAAGCTGTTCGATCTGCCGGCAGTGAACCAGAGCAACGCGAAGTTCGACGGGAAAAAACTGGCGCACCTCAACATGGTTTACCTGCTCGAGCAGCCGGCCGAGCGATTCGTCGAACTCGCGATGACCTATTTCCGGTGGAAAAACGACGCCGCGGTCACGGCGGCGCCGGTGGAGTATTTCAAGACGGTCATGCTGCTGGCCCAGCCCAAGATCAAGTCGATCGACGAGCTCGGCGCCTACACCGTGTATTTCTTCACCGACGATTTTCCGATTGATCCCAAGGTGAAGGAGAAGGTCATGGCCAAGGGCGATCCGAAGGCGCGTCTGGTCGAGTTGATCGCGACCGTGCCCGAGATGGATTTTTCCAGCGATGCCACGGTCGAGGCCGGCATCAAGTCGCTCGCCGAGAGCAAGGGACTCGGCTTCGGCGATTATCAGGCCGTGGCCCGCCTCGCTGTCACCGGCACCAACGCCGGACCGAGCATCACCGCGATCTTCCGCGTGCTGGGCAAAGACAAGGTGCTGGCGCGTTTTCAAAAACTTCTGGCGATGATGTAACGAACGATCCGTCGCCGCGTCTCTCCCTCAGTCATGAAAAAGCTCCTTATCATTATTTCCATCGTCCTGTCGGTCGCGACCACCGGACTTTTAGCTCAAACCGTAACCGCGCCCGTGGCTGATGAGTCAACCTCGTCCGAGACGGCTCCCGCCAAGACCGGAAAACACGGTAAGAAGAAGCATCACAAACACCACAAGCAGGCCAAAAAAGGCCACAAGAAACATAAGAAGAAAGGCAAGCATCCGGAATCGTCGACGGAGATAGTGCCGGAGTAAAAGTAAGCCGGTCCCGGCTCGCAGGGACGCGAGCCCTCCACTTTCAACCCGCGCATGGACTGCGCGGGTTTTTTATTCCCTTTGGGTCTAATACCCCGGAGCTTGCTCCGACTTGGTTGGAGGCGGGGCTATCAGCCCCGCGTTTGGGAAAGAGCGCGGCCTGCGCCTCGCAGGACTGATAGTCCTGCCTCCATTTCTGGAATGC
>DATCRM010000272.1:0-3492 GCA_036568985.1 Lacunisphaera sp.
TCACCGCCGCTCAGGTGAAAACTGCCTCCGCTCCCTTCAAAGTGGGCGATGGCGTCCGTGTGCACACCAAGGTGCGCGAAGGTGACAAGGAGCGCGTCCAGATTTTCGCCGGCGTCGTGATCGCCCACAAAGGCAGCGGCATCCACGAGACCTTCACCGTCCGCCGCATCAGCTACGGCGAGGGCGTCGAGCGCGTGTTCCCCGTGAACTCGCCCAACATCGAGAAGATCGAGATCGAGAAGGATGCCGAGCCGGGCCGCGCCCGCCTCTTCTACCTGCGCGATCGCACCGGCAAGGCCGCCATGGCCGTGAAGGAAAAGCGTTACGAGGAAGCCGCTGCGAAGGCTTGAGTGCCTCCCGTGTCTACTGATCGAACAAAAGCGAACCGGAAGGTTCGCTTTTTTTATGTCAAAAAATCGGCTTTGCAGTGCCACCTTGCGTGGCGCACTCTTTCCAATCCATTTTCATTTCCTTCATGAAGCTTCATACTGAGATTCTCGCCCAAGCCTCTGCCCAAGCCCGCGGCCTCGCCATCGACGCCGTGCACAAATGCTCTTCCGGCCACCTCGGTCTCCCGCTCGGCGCCGCCGAGATTGGCGCCGTGCTCTACGGTCACGCGCTGGTGCACAATCCTGATGAGCCGCGCTGGCTGAACCGCGACCGTTTCGTCCTCTCCGCCGGTCACGGCTCAATGTTCCTCTATAGCTGGCTCCATCTCAGCGGCTACGATCTGTCGCTCGAAGAGGTGAAAAACTTCCGCGTGCTGCACAGCAAGACTCCGGGCCATCCCGAGTTTCACGAGACGCCCGGCGTCGAGTGCACCACGGGCCCGCTCGGCCAGGGCATCGGCAACGCCGTCGGTCTCGCGCTCTCCGGCAAGATGGCCGAGGCACGTTTCAACACCGCCGAGCACACGGTTTTCGATCACCATGTCATCTGTCTCGCCGGCGACGGTTGCATGCAGGAGGGCGTGGCGATGGAGGCGGTGGCCTTCGCGGGTCACCAGGGTCTCGACAACCTGATCCTGATCTACGACTCGAACGACGTCACGCTCGACGCGATGGCCGACAAGACCCAGGGCGAAAACGCCGCCGCGCGCTTCAAGGCGATCGGGTGGGACGTCCAGACCCTCGCTGACGGACACGACCTCGCCGCCATCCTCAAGGCGGTCAACAAGGCCAAGAAGACCAAGACCGGCAAACCGCAGCTCATCATTGCCAAGACGATCATCGGCAAAGGCATTCCCGAGGTGCAAGGCACGTCCAAGGGTCACGGAGAAGGCGGCGCGAAATTCGCTGATGCCGCCCGCAAGGGTCTCGGTCTTCCGGAGGAACATTTCTACGTCAGCGCAGAGGTGCGCGAGTACTTCGCCGCGCACAAGAAGCGCCTGAAGCGCGTCTACGGCAAATGGCGCAAAACCTACGAGGCTTGGCGCGCCGCCAACCCGGACAAGGCAGCGCTGCTCGACTCGCGTAATGACAAGATCACCGCGACCGACCTGATGGCCAAGATCCCGGCCTTCGCGGCCGACGCCAAGCTCGCGACCCGCGCCGCCGGCAAGGACGTGCTGCAACCTGTCGCCGCCGCCGTTCCGCTGCTCATTTCCGGCTCGGCCGATCTCCACGGTTCGACCCTCAACTACATCGCCGCTGACAAGGATTTCGACAAGACCAACCGCGCCGGCCGCAACCTGCGTTACGGCATTCGCGAGCATGGCATGGCCGCCATCAACAACGGCGTCGCGTATGACGGCATCTTCCGCACTTCGTGCGCGACCTTCCTCGTCTTCGCCGACTACTCGCGTCCCTCCATGCGCCTCGCCGCGCTCTCGAAGCTTCCGGTGGTCTATATCTACACGCACGACTCCATCGGCGTCGGTGAGGACGGTCCGACCCATCAACCGGTCGAAACGGTGACCGGTTTGCGCGTGATTCCGAACCTCGACGTCATTCGTCCGGCCGACCCCGAGGAAACCGCGGGTGCGTTTGCCGCGGCCCTCGAGCGCAACGACGGTCCCACGCTCCTTTCGCTCACCCGTCAGGCTGTGCCGATGCTCAATGAGATCCCGGTCCAGACCCGTCGTGAAGGCGTGCTCAAAGGCGCCTACATTGCCGTGAAGGAAACTGCCGAGCTCACCCACATATTGTTGTCCGCCGGCTCGGAACTGCAGTGGGCCATCGCCGCCGCCAAGCAGCTCGGCGCGGGCGTGCGTGTCGTTTCGGTGCCGTCATTCCTGCGGTTTGACGCCCAATCCAAGGAGTACCGCGAGTCCATCCTCCCGTTGTCGTGCCGCAAGCGGGTGGCCATCGAGGCCGGCGTCACCGGTCTTTGGAGCAAGTATGTCGGTCTCGACGGCAAGGTCGTCGGCATCGATCGCTTCGGTCTGAGCGCCCCGGGCAACATCGCCATGAAGGAACTCGGTATCACCACCGAGGCCGTCGTCGCGGCAGCCAAGTCGCTATAAGCCAGAATTTAGCGATAGTCGAACAGCCGGTCTCTCGGGGCCGGCTGTTTTGCTTTTTAGGCAGGGGTACTGTTACTATTTATTGAAAACTCTGCTTGCGGAATTGATTAGGAGGCTAATGGTAAGCCTCCTGATATCCGAATTTCCGGCCTAATCATGCCTCACCTACTGCTCAAAGATCTGCCGCGCTACGAATGCCTGCTCGAGGCGGCGAAGGAATTTCCCGACCTCGATCCCTCGGCGGCTGAGGCCTTCCTGCATCTGCTCCGCACGGGTGACGAGGCGTTTGGGGTGACGGAGTCGCATCTAAGCTCCTTTCATATTTCCCAAGGCCGTTTTGGCGTGTTGATGCTTCTCTGGCGCAGCTCCCAGCCTCGCGCCGCCAAGCTGATGGGGGCCAATGACTGCGCCTGTGGCCCGCGGACGCCAGCCGAACTTGCCGAGGCGGCGGGTGTCACTCGTGCCACCATGACCGGGCTCATCGATACCTTGGAGCGCGACGGCTATGTTGTCCGTGAGCCGGATCCTTCGGACCGCCGCATGCTGTCTGTCCGGCTGACCGCCAAGGGTGAGCAGTTCCTGCAAGAATTCCTGCCGGGGCACTTTCGCATCGTCGCCTCGGTCATGAACACGCTGAGCGAGACCGAGCGCAAAACCTTGGTCCGGCTCTTGGTCAAGATCCAGCAGCATGCCGCCGCATTGCGCTCCAACCCGCCAAGCGTTGCCGCCTCGGCCTGATTTTTAACCTACATTCAAACCACGTCTCCCATGATTAAGAAATTCCTCATCGTTATCGCCGGGTTCATTGTCGTCGTTCTGATGCTCGGCGCCGTCAAGGTCGCCCAGATCAAGGAAATGAGTTCGATTTCCCATGTGCCGCCGCCGACGGCCGTCACCACTGCCAACGCGGAGTCCGTCGAATGGCGTTCGCAGATTGAGTCAATCGGCACGCTTGCGCCCGTCGAGGGCGTGACGCTCGGGGCCGATGCCGACGGCATTGTGGCCAAGATCTCCGTCGAGAATGGCGC
>DATCRM010000273.1:0-5364 GCA_036568985.1 Lacunisphaera sp.
CACCAAGCGCGACTTGATCGCGTCGCTCGCCGGGCAGGGGGATGAAATCATTCCCGAATTGCTGGCCGCATGGCGCAGCGATGCGATTTTCCTCTACACCAACGACAGCGGGGTCGTGCCGGTGCAATTGGTCGGCGACAAGGACGCGGCTGGTGCGCAAGCGGCTGTCCGGGTCGACGACGGCCGTCCTTTGCAGGACGCGAAGGGCCAGCCCCTGCGGCTGGTTGGGAGTGATTTCAAGACAGCCGACCACACGAGCGCGTTGCGTCGCGCCATGAAGGCGGTTCTCGATTTGGTCGATCTCGCGTCCGTTAACCCGGCCAAGCGCCTGCAGGCAGTCCAGACGATCGGGCAGGCGCAGGATGCGGCCAAGCTGCCGGTTCTTGAGTCCCGCGTCCGCGTGGAAACCGACCCACTGATAATCCGGGCCTTGCGCGAAGCGATCGCCCTGATCCGGCTGAAGGACGCCAAGGATGAGGAGAAACTGGCCGCTCTGGCCGAGCTGAAGGCGCTGCACACGCTTTCCAGCGCCGACTTTATCAAGAAGACCCTGCAGGAAGCGGAGACCGCCAGGAACGCGCCGGTGATTGCCGCCGCCAAGGCCGCGGCGCGCGCGGTCGAGGAGCACCGGTCATACGTCGATTTTTTCGGCACGATTTTCCGTGGGCTCAGTCTCGGGAGCATCCTGCTCGTGCTGGCGCTCGGACTCGCCATCACTTTCGGCCTGATGGGCGTCATCAACATGGCGCACGGCGAGATGATTGCGGTGGGCGCCTACACCACTTACCTCGTGCAAAATATTTTCGGCGCAGGGATCGTGATCCCTTTCTTCGGCCTGAGCGTCGGCATTCCCGGGCTGAATCTTACCGGCTGGATGTATCAGTGCTATTTTGTCGCCGCCGTTCCGCTCAGTTTTCTGATGGCTGCGGTCGTCGGGATCGGGCTTGAGCGGAGCATCATCCAATGGCTTTACCGCCGGCCGCTCGAAAGTCTGCTGGCGACCTGGGGCGTCTCCGTCGTCCTGCAACAAGTCTTCAAACTCATGTTTGGTTCGAACAACGTCCAGGTCTCGAGCCCGACCTACCTCAGCGGCAACTGGACGGTGAATGACATCATCTTCGGCTGGAACCGCGTGTTCGTGATCGGTTTCGCCCTCATGATCGTGTTGGGCGTCTGGCTCGTGCTCACGCGCACGTCGCTCGGCTTGCTCATTCGCGCGGTCATGCAGAATCGCGGCATGGCGTCCTGCATGGGTGTGCGCACGGAGCGGGTAAACATGCTCACGTTCGGCCTCGGCAGCGGCCTGGCCGGGCTCGCCGGGGCGTTTCTCAGCCAGATCGGCAACGTCGGCCCTTCAATGGGCCAGAACTACATCGTGGACTGCTTCATGACGGTGGTGGTCGGCGGGGTGGGGAATCTCCCGGGCACGGTGATCAGCGCATTCGGCATTGGCTTGGCCGACCAGTCGCTGCAGCAGATCCTGCTCGATCCGGTAATCGGCAAGATCGTCGTCCTGCTTTGCATCATCCTGTTCCTCCAGTGGCGTCCCGCGGGGATCTTCGTCACGCGCAGCCGCAGCCTCGACTGATCCCATGAGCGCCACCGCCACCCGTCGTCTGGAATTTGCGGCCATCGGCCTCATCGCGGTGTTCCTCATCGTGGTGTTCCCGCTGCTGAACGCGCACGGCGTCATCAGCAATTTCTACCTCAACGTCTGGGGCAAGTACCTGTGCTTTGCCTTGCTCGCGATCTCGGTGGACCTGCTGTGGGGCTACACGGGTTTGCTCAGCCTCGGTCAGTCGCTGTTCTTTGCGCTGGGTGGCTACATGCTGGGCATGCACCTGATGCTGATGATCGGCGAGCAGGGCGTGTACGCGCAGGCGGGGAAAAATCCGAACCTGCTCCCGGACTTCATGGTCTTCCTGGGCCACACCTTTCTCCCCACGTTTTGGCGGCCCTTCTACTCCTTCTGGTTCGCCGCGTTGATGGTGCTGGTCGTGCCCGGGGTGATCGCCGCAGTGTTCGGCTTCCTGGCCTTCCGCTCCCGCATCAAGGGCGTCTATTTCTCCATCCTGACTCAGGCGCTGACCTACGGCGCGGCCCTGCTGTTTTTCCGCAACAGCATGCTGATGGGCGGCAACAACGGCTTCACGGATTACAAGGTCATCCTGGGGTCCGATCTGCGCGATGCCGCCACGCAGCGTGGACTCTTCATCGCGTCGGCCGTCACGCTGTTCATCGTGTATCTTGGCGTGCGGTTGCTGAATCAGACAAAGTTCGGCCTGGTGCAACGCGCCATCCGCGACGGCGAGAATCGCGTGCTGTTCAGCGGATATGCGACCGCCCACTTCAAACTCTTCATCTTTGTGTTGAGTGCCGCCATCGCCAGCGTCGGCGGGGCGCTCTATGTGCCGCAGGTTGGCGGCATCAACCCGAGCGTCATGACGCCGGAAAAATCCCTCGAGGCCGTCGTTTGGGTTGCGGTGGGCGGGCGCGGTACCTTGCTCGGCCCGATCCTCGGCGCCGTGGTGATCAATGCGCTCAAGACCTGGGCCCAACGCGCCTATCCCGATCTCTGGCTTATCATGCTCGGCGGGCTTTTCGTCCTCGTGGTGCTCTTCCTGCCCGGCGGCTTGGTGAGCCTGCCTGAGCGCCTCTCGGCCGCCTGGCGCAAATTCCGCCCCGCTTCCCCTACCGGCCCCTCCTGACCATGCAACGCGCCCTGCTCACCGTGGAGGATGTCTCCAAGACCTACGATGGCTTCAAGGCCATCTCGAACCTGAATTTCTATCTGAACGAGGGCGAACTCCGCACCGTCATCGGACCCAACGGCGCGGGCAAATCGACCTTCTTCGACCTCATCACGGGCCGCGCCCAGCCCGACAAGGGCAAGATCGAGTTCGGGTCCGATCCGCTCACGCACCGCGACCTGACGACATTGAACGAATACGAGATCAACCGTCTGGGCATCGGGCGGAAGTTCCAGACGCCGAGCGTGTATGTGGAGCACACCGTCTGGGACAACCTCGTGCTGTCGATCAAGGGTCCGCGCGGGGTCTTTGCGTCGATCTTCAAGCGACTCTCCTCGACCGAACGCGACCGGTTGGACGAACTGCTCAAGTTGATCCGGCTGGACGGCAAGCGTGAGTGGAAGGCGGGACTGCTCGCGCACGGCGAGAAGCAATGGCTCGAGATCGGTATGCTGCTCGCGCAGGATCCGAAGCTGCTGCTCGTGGACGAGCCGGCGGCCGGCATGACCGACGAGGAAACGCACCGCACGGGCGAACTGCTCATCAGCCTCTCCGGCAAGCACAGCATCGTCGTGGTCGAGCACGACATGACCTTCGTCAAGCAGATCGCCCGCGACGGCAAGGTCACCGTGCTGCACCAGGGTACCGTGCTCTGCGAAGGCAAATTCGACGAGGTGCAGTCCAACCAGAAAGTTCGCGAGGTCTACCTGGGCCGCGGCAAACACGGGACGCGATGATGACGATGAACTGCCTGAATCTATTTTTCTTTCCTTCGATCACGTATTCGGTCCCGGGGATCTTCCGCCGAGTAGTTGGTAGTTGGCATTTTGTAGTTAGGGAAATCGCGAACATGCCGACTGTTTGGATTCTGCCTAATTACCAACTACAAACTACAAGATACTCCGACCCAATGCGGACCGGATTCGAGGTCTGAAACTCACTTCCGACACCGCCTCCATGCCCACCCTTCTCAAACTAGCCGGGATCGAGACCTACATTGGTGGTTCCCGGATTTTGCGCGGCGTCGATTTGGAGATGTCGCCCGGCGAGGTGGTCGCCCTCATGGGACGCAACGGGGTGGGGAAGACCACGACATTGCGGTCGATCACCGGGGTGCTGCCGATTCGATCGGGTAGCATCACTTTCGACGGCCGAGCCATCGACAAGCTGCCCATCGATGTCCGGGCTCGTGCGGGCATCGGCTACGTGCCGCAGGGCCGCGACATCTTTCCGCACCTGACGGTCGAGGAAAATCTTCACGTCGGCCTAGTCGTCCATGGCCGCAAGGGCGCCGACGCGCGGGCCGCGTTGGAACGCGTCTATGAACTTTTCCCCGTGCTCAAGGACATGCTCGCCCGCAAAGGTGGTGTCCTCTCCGGCGGCCAGCAGCAGCAACTTGCCATCGGTCGGGCCCTGCTCACCAACCCGAAGCTGCTCATCCTCGACGAGCCCACCGAGGGCATCCAACCGTCCATCATCGATCAGATCGGCGACACTTTGAAAAAACTGAAGGCTCCGGCCGCACCGCCGGCCGCGATCGATCAAGCCCAGCGCGACGTCGAGGAGATCAAGCACGCCGTCAAAAAACTGAAGGAGACGCACGCGCTGGCCATCCTGTTGGTCGAACAGTACGTCGATTTCTGCCGCGAGGTGGCCGATCGGTTTTACGCCATGGACCGTGGCGTGGTGGTTGTTTCCGGTCCCATTGCCAGCCTGACGGACGAGGTCGTTAAGGAACACCTTCAGGTCTGACCCCGAAATTTTTTAACCACAGATGAACACGGATGGACACAAATGGGGGAGTCTGTATCTGTGTGGATCTGTGTTCATCTGTGGTTAACACCTTCCTCCGATGCATCTGACTCCCCGCGAACGCGAGAAACTCCTGATTGTCACCGCGGCTGATCTGGCCCGGCGCCGCCAAGGGCGTGGGCTCAAGCTCAACTACCCCGAAGCCGTCGCGATCATCACATACGAGATCATCGAAGGTGCCCGTGACGGGAAATCGGTTGCCGAGCTCATGAGCTATGGCACCACGATTCTCCGGCGCGCCGACGTCATGGAGGGCGTCCCCGAGATGATCCACGAAGTCCAGGTCGAAGCGACGTTCCCAGACGGGACAAAGCTGGTGACGGTGCATGATCCGATCCGCTGACATCCCGAAACTCCAAACGCCAATGGCCAAACGCCAAACAACTTCCAAAAACCAAGACTTGATGAGGTTTGTTTGGAGTCTGGCGTTTGGGATTTGGCTTTTTTCCCAATGATCCCCGGAGAAATCATTCCCGCCGCCGATGTCGCCGCCCTCGAGGCAAACCTCGGTTTGAAAACGCTGACGCTCGACATCACCAATACCGGCGACCGTCCGATCCAAGTCGGCTCGCACTATCATTTCTTCGAGACCAACGAGGCGTTGATCTTTGACCGCAGCGCCGCGCGAGGTTTCCGCCTCAACATCCCAGCCGGCACCGCCGTCCGCTTCGAGGCCGGTGATACGAAGCGCGTGGAACTCGTCGCCCTGGCCGGCCTGCGCGAAGTCTACGGACTCCAGGCGAAGATCAACGGCAAGCTGGATGTGAAGAGATCCAAAACAAAGTCACGGAGTGCACCGAGG
>DATCRM010000274.1:0-2650 GCA_036568985.1 Lacunisphaera sp.
CGTCGTCGCCGAAGAGGTTCGGGCCCTCGCGCAGCGCTCCGCCGCTGCAGCCAAGGAGACCGCCGCCAAGATCGAACACTCCGTCGCCCAGAGCGCCCAAGGTGTCCAGATCAGCGCCGAGGTCGCCAAGAGCTTCGCGGATATTCAGACTCGCATCCAGGAGCTCGACAAGCTCGTCGCCGAAATCGCCACTGCCTCCCAGGAGCAAAGCCAGGGCATCGACCAGATCGGCACCGCCATCTCCCAGATGGACAAGGTCACCCAGGCCAACGCCGCCAACGCCGAGGAAACCGCCGCCGCCGCCGAAGAACTCAGCAGCCAGGCAGCCATGCAGCAAGAGGCAGTCCGCGGCCTGCAAGCCCTCACCGGCGCCCGTTCTTCCCCTATCAATCGCCCGGCATCCGTCGCAGCGCCGATCGCAAAACCCGCCAGAGAAACGCCCGTCGCCAAACCGGCCGGTGCTCGCACCCCTGTCGCTGCTGGCAACCATGACGCCTTCTTCAAGGACAACTAACCATGAACTCCACCGCTGATGGCGTCGCCAAACTGGCCGGTAAGTATCTCACCATCGTTCTCGACCGCGAAGCCTACGGCATCGCCGTCCTCAAGGTCCGGGAAATCATCCGCCAGCAGAAAATCACCCCCGTCCCGCATTTGCCGGACTTCGTGAAGGGGGTCATCAACCTGCGTGGCCGCGTCATCCCCGTCATCGACCTCCGCATCAAATTCGGCCTGGAGGCCCAGTTCACCGAACGCACCTGCGTCGTGGTCGTCCACGTCGTGCGGGCTGACGGCCCGATCGTCCAGATGGGCCTGATCGTCGATGCCGTCGAAGAGGTCGTGAATCTTTCCGACCAGGACATCCAGCCCACTCCCGATTTTGGCACGCGCGTCGATACCAGCTACCTGCTTGGCCTGGCTCGCATCAAAGAGCAGGTGAAAATGCTGCTCGATATCGACCGCGTCGTCGCACCCTCGACCGTCGAAGACATCGCCCGCGCCGTCTGACCAACCCATTTCCCTGGCAGGGGAATACGTGAAATGATCCGGCGGGCGCAGGGCCCGCCGGGTTTTTCGTTTATTTATCCTTTTTGAAAAGCCCCTTGATGGCCTCGCCGGCCTTTTTGGCCGCATCCTTTACCTGTTCGACCGTCACGGAACCGGATGTCGATCCGACCTGGCCAAGCGCGTTAGCGGTGCCGGCGACGATGCTGCCGAGCACCTTCTGCATGAGAGCGCTGGCGAGTTGGTCGGCGGTGATGCCGCCCTCGGCCACGCCAAGATCATCGAGGCTGATCGGCGGCAACGGCACCTGCAATGCGGTGGCGCCCACGCCGACGGTGGCCTTGGCGTTGGTCATGCGAAATTTCTTCACGATGAATTTGACCGGTTTGCCGTCCTTCGTCTTCGGCGGCTGGCCGCCGTCGCCCGTGAACTCCTGGATGTTTTTCAGCAAATCCTTGATGTTGCTGGAAACGATCTTCGTCTCGTAGTTGAACTCCGGCTGATCGATCGCGATCTCATTGATCACGACATGATCGCCGAACACCGACATTGGCTCCACGTCCACGTGGACCTTGCCCAGGGAAAAAGCGTTGCCGTCACTCCAGCCCTTGGGATTGCCCACGGAGAGTCCCGTGAGGGTGCCAGTGCCCGTGAGCGGCGAAAGATTGGCGTCGGCCAGCACGACCTTGGTCTGCGTGAGCTTGGGCCCGAAATTGTTCACTCCGGCCTTCACGATCGAGCCGAGGAAATAGGCGACGCCGATGTAGGCCGCTATGGCCACAATCAGGAACCCCATGCCGAGGATGAGCAGAATTTTTTTCATGGAGAAAAGACTGCCGGCAATCTGCCCGGTTCCCTTGGCTGGAGCAAGCCCATGGTCCGGTCCGGATGGGTATCTGTTTGGTGGAACCTGCGCTCCGCGCAGGTTGAAGCCCGCACGGAGCGCGGGCTTATCCTTCGTCTTATCCCGGCTCAGGTCGCAACCGGCTCCCGGTCGCATTCCAACTGGTAACCCGCGCCCGGCACCGTGCGGATCCAGCGCGAATCCTCGCCCTGGTCGCCCAGCTTGCCCCGCAGACGCCAGATGTGCGTCTCCACCGTCCGCGTGTTCGGCCGGTTGGTGTAGCCCCACACGGCGTCGAGCATCGTCTCGCGCGTGACCGGGCGGCCGTAATGCCGGGCCAGCAGTGCCAGCAGCGCATACTCCGTGCGCGTAAGCGCCACCGTACCGAAGGGAGAAGTGGCGGTATGCGCGGTGAGATCGACCTTGATGTCGCCAAAATGCAGGACGGTGAGACCGTTGGCCGCCGGCTGGCTGCGCCGGAGCAGCGCCTGCACCCGGGCGAGAAGTTCGCGGAAATCACACGGTTTGCCCACGTAATCATCGGCGCCCGCGGCGAGACCTTTCACGCGGTCCTCCACCTCGTCCAGCGCCGTCATCATCAGGGTTGGCCGGTGACATCCCCGGGACTTGAGCCGCTCCAGCGTCTGACAACCGTCCAAACGGGGCATCTTCACGTCGAGGACGATAACCGCCGGGTCTTCCCGATCGCACAGTTCCACCGCCTCGACTCCGTCGGCGGCCTCCAGCACCCGATAGCCCGCACGCCGCAGCAACACCGCGTACGATTTCCGCAAGAGGCGG
>DATCRM010000275.1:0-29998 GCA_036568985.1 Lacunisphaera sp.
GCCACGAGCACGACGGTGGCTCCGGTGATGGAGACGACACTGCCCCCCGTGAGTCCCGGCAGCGTGCGAGCCAGTACCGCGGTAAGCAGGCTCGCGAGAACGAGACCGAGAGCGGCGCCGGCGATTGCCAGACGCGCTCCGCCGCCGACGATCAGACGGGTGATATCATGCCATTGCGCGCCCAGCGCCACGCGTATGCCAATTTCACCTGTGCGTAGCAGGACCGTGCGGGTGATCACGCCGTAGATGCCGAGCACGGCGAGAAACAACCCCAGCAGCGCGAAACCCGACAGCAGCTGGCCGATGAAACGGAAATCCCCGAAGCTGCGCTCGACGGCATCCGGCACCGGCATCAGGTCCGTGAACGAGACGTCGGGGTCGAGTTCGGCGACGGTTCGACGCATCGGCTCGACGAGCGCGGCGGCCGCGGTGGAGGTCCGGGCGCGCGCGGTCACGCTCACATAGCCCCAGGTTTCCTGCGCCAGGGGTTTGTAGAGCTGGAAGGGCGTTTGCTCCGCGCCGACGTTGAGGAAGCGCACGTCGTTCACGATGCCGACGATTTCACCCCATTCGTTGTCGGGCATGCCGGCGACTCGCAGCCGATGGCCCACGGCATCGCCTGCGGGAAAGACGGCCCGAGCCATGGCCTCGTTGATCACAAAAAACGGCGGGGAGCCCAGTCGATCGGTTGCCGCGAAGGTGCGACCCTGGCGCAACGTGATGCCGGTGGTGCGGAAAAATTCCGGTGATACCGGGTTTTTCCGCAGCATCGGCCGGCGGTCGGCCGGGGGATTGGCGCGGCCCTCGATTTCGAACCAGACAGGCCCGGGGTAGCCGAAGAGCGGCAGTTCGACATCGACGGAGGCGCTCTCCACTCCGGGCAGTGCAGCGATGCGTTCCTGCACCTGGCGGTAAAACCGCATGGTCCGATCGGAGTCGGCCGTGATGTTCATGGGCATCGCGAGCTTGCCGGTGACCAGTCCGGCCGGACGCCAGCCGGCATCGCGGTGGACCAGCTGGTCGAGCCCGCGGACGAATACCGTCGCGCCGGACAGCAACACCAGAGCGAGCGCGAATTGCCCGACGATCAGCAGTTGACGGAAACGTTGATGCGAGCGATCGCCGGTGGAATTGCGTGTGCTGCTTTTGAGCGCTTCGTTCATGCGCACCTGCGAGACGAGCCAGGCGGGCAAAACCCCGAACAACAGGCTCGTCATCAGCGCGGCGGTGACGGCGAAAGCCAGGACGCGGATATCGAGGGAGAAACGAAACGCCGGGTCGCCGCCGCCGAATTGCCGGGCGAGCAGGTCCGAGATCCAAGTGGAGGCGAGGATGCCCAAGGCGCCTCCGCCGAGCGCGAGCAGCAGACATTCGCCCGCAAGCGGCCGGATCAGCTGGCCGCGCGAGGCGCCGAGCGCCGCCCGGATGGCGAATTCGCGGGCCCGGGCGAGGGCGCGCGCGAGCAGGAGATTGGCGAGGTTGGCGCACGCGATCAGCAGCACGAAGCCCGACAGACCGAGCAGAAGGAAGGTGAGATTGCGGCCATTGGGACTAAGGCTCGTGGATTGCAGCGAAACCGCGCGCAAACCCAAGGAGCGGTTTTCCGCCGGATGATCCTGCGCCAGGCGGGCGCTGACCGCGTCAAATTCAGCCTGGGCCGCGGCCGGGGCCACGCCGGACCGGTAACGGCCGATGATCTGGAACTGATTGTCGAGTCTCCGGTTCTTTTCCTCCGGCGTCAGCCCGAGCGGCCGGTAGATCCATACCTGGCCCCAGAGGGACGGAGCAGCGGCGCGGGCGGGCAGCACGCCGACGATTTCGGTGGGCTCGCCATCGAGGCGCACGACGCGGCCGATGATGTTCGGATCGCCGTCGAAACGGGTTTTCCAGAAAGCATGGCTGATGACAATGACGTGGTTCGCGCCCGGCGCGTCCTCTTCCGGTCGGAACAGGCGCCCCAGTTCAGATTGAACGCCGAGCACCTCGAAATAGTCCGGCGACACGCGGTGGGTCGTGAAAATATCCGAGGGTTTGCCCGGTTCGGACAGCGTGAAACCCCAGGTGCGCAGGAGCGCCAGCTGCGCGGTGCCGCGCGTCGCCTCCGCAATGTCGCGGAAGTTCGGTGCGCTATGGCCGCTGCGCTGCGATTGCGGATCGGTCCGGTAAAGCGTAAAGATGCGGTCTGATTCGGGAAACGGTAGTGGCCGCAGGAGATAGGTGTTTAGCAGGCTGAACATCGCGGTATTGAGTCCGATGCCGAGTGTCAGCGTGAGTAGCGCGACGATCGTGAACCCAGGGGACTTGATGAGCGAACGGAGGGAGAGCTTGAGATCGGAGAGCATGAGAGGGGAAAGTGGCAAATATCAGGTATCAGGTACCAAGATAAACCTGCGTTTTGGGAGGGATGAATTTCTTGTTACTTGATCCTTGAGACTTGTTACTTCCTCCGGGTTATTCAGCCCGGAGGGCCACCATCGGATCGACCTTCGTGGCGCGGCGGGCGGGGAGCCACAGGGCGAGCAGACCGACAGTGCAGATCGTGAGGGTCACGCCCACGTAGATCAGGGGATTGTTGATCATGGTGCTGCCGAAAACCTGCTCCAGCGGGCGGGTGAGCAGGAACCCGCCGACGAGACCGACGGCCAGGCCCAGTCCGATCTGGCGGCCGCCCTGCCGCAGCACGAGCTGCAGCAACTGCCGGACAGTGGAGCCGAGGGCGAGGCGGATGCCGAATTCGCGCGTGCGCCGGTTCACGGCCTGCGAGGTCACGCCGTAAACCCCGATCGCGCCGAGGAAGAGGGAGATGACGGCAAAGACGACTGCCAGGATGCCGACGGTGGTGAAGCCGCGCATCGCCTGAGCCGTCTGGCTGGTGAGGGTGCCGACGGAATGGATCGGCTGATCGGGATCGATGCTGGCGATCGCCCGGCGCATCGGTTCAACCAGGTGGAGCGGATCGGACTTGGTCCGGATCAGCAGGTCGAGCCAGCCCCAGCCCATCTGATCCTGGGCCAGGTAGAAACCGGCGCCGCCCTGGCGCGGATCGTTGAAGAGACCCTGCATCTGGAGGTCGGGCACCACGCCGATGACCGTGACCCATTGCTCCTGAGTCTGGTTCGTGCGGAAGCGCCGGCCGAGCGGATCCTGGCCGGGCCAGAAGCGCCGGGCGAAGGACTCGTTGACGAGGGCGGAGCGGGTATCGGTGATGTTCTGCTCGCGGTCGTCGAAGAGGCGACCGGTCACCGGCTGGACGGAGACCAGGCCGAAGTAGCCGTTCGAGACGACCTCGAGGAAGGCGACCGGCCGCTCGTTGACGTGGGCGTAGGTGACACCTTCAGGCTCGATCTGGGTCGGCACGCCGGAACCGACGAAATTGCGGCTCGTGACGGCAACCCTCTCCACGCCCGGCTCGGATTGCAGCCGTTCGAGCAGGCGACGGTAGAAGCGGGCCCGGTCGGCGGGCGTAGGTTGCGTGCCCTCCTGCAATTCGATCCGGCCGGTGAGCAGCTTGTCGGGGTCGTAGCGGAGGTTGGCCCGGCGCGCATCGTAAACTGTGAGGCTCATCACGCCCGCAGCCACAAGCAGCATCGTAGCGAATGCGATCTGCGCCGAGACCAGCCACCGCGCCAGCCGACCCACCCCCGCGCCGGAGGCGGCGCGGCCCTCGTCCTTGAGAGCGGTGTTGAGGTCGATCCGGGAGCACTGCCACGCAGGCACGATGCCCGCGAGGACGCCGGCCAGCAGGGTCGAGACGACGGCGACGGCCAGCACGCGATGATCGAGCCGGAAATCCATCCAGTCCGGCACAGTCTGCTGCTTCACCAGTGTTTCCTGCAGGTAGTCCACGCCCGTGCGGGCGACCAGCAGGCCGCCGACGCAGCCGAGGACGGCCAGCAGCAGCGATTCCAGCAGCAACTGGGCGATCAGGTGCGTGCGGGTGGCACCGACCGCCGCGCGGACCGCAAGCTCGCGCGTGCGGCTCGCAGCGCGGCCGAGGAGCATGGTGGCGACGTTCACGCAGGCCAGGACGAGGATGAAAACCGTCATCGCCAGCATGAGGAAGAGCAGTGGACGGGTGCCGCCGCCGGCGTAGGCGTTGGCGACGGTCTGGAGATTGGCGCGTTCGTAACCCTGGTTGGTTTCCGGCCAGATCTTGGTGAAGCTCGCGGCCAGGCCGTCGAGTTCGGCGCGGGCCAAGTTGGGCGTGGTCTCCGGTTTGAGGCGGCCGAACAGTTCCACGCGCTCGATGAGACGTTGGCGCGGATCGCTGGCCGGGTTGGCGCGCAGGTTGATCCAGAGATCAGCCATGCCGGGGAAGCGAAACTTGGGCGGCATGACGCCGATGACGGTGCCGGGTTCGCCATTGATGTTGACCTTGGCGCCCAGCACGCCCGGTGAGGCGGCGAACTGCTCCTGCCAGAGGGAGTGAGAAAGCACGACGGCCAGCGACTGCCCCGGCCGGTCCTCCTCGGCGGTGAACCAACGGCCGAGCATCGGCGGGGTGCGCGCAACCTCGGGCAGGCTGGCGGTGGCGAGCGCCCCGGTATGGCGGGAGGCGACGCGACCGGGCCCGCTAAGGTTCAAGCCGAGCCACTGCGTGGCGGCGATGGTCTCGAAAGTCGTCTGTCGCTCGCGCAGCAGCAGATAGTCGCGATAGGGCATCGGCTCCCAGCGTTCGGGGTCGCTGCTTTGCGGGGCCTGCCAGGCGATGTGGTAGAGATGGCCGGCATCAGGCAACGGCATGCCGCGCAGGAGCACGGCGTCGATCAGGCTGAACTGCGTCGCGACCAGTCCGACGCCGAGCGCGAATGACGCGACCGCGGTGAGCGTGAAGCCCGGGGACTTCAGCAGTTGGCGGAATGCGAAGCGCAGGGAGTTCATGGGCTGAAGAAATAACGAATGGCGAATGACGGACGCGGCCGAGGGGGATTAATTCGGCATTCGGGAATTTGTCATTCCGCGCGGAGCGCGGTCATGGGATCGACTTTTGTCGCGCGGCGGGCGGGGAGCCAGCAGGCGAGGAGGCCGACTCCGATCAGGGTGGCGGCGATGCCGGCGAAGGCCAGGGGTTGGATGCTTTCGGCCTCAGGGATCGCGAGGGTGATGGCCCACCCCAGCGCCGCGGCGCCGGCGAGACCGAGGGCGGTGCCCAGGACCGTGAGGCGTAGGCCGGAACGGATGATCAGCCAAACGACGTCCCGGCCCTGGGCCCCGAGCGCGACGCGCACGCCGATCTCCGGAGTGCGCAGGACGACCACGCGAGCGATCACGCCATAAAGGCCAATGGCGGCGAGAAAGAGGCCGAGGCACGAGAAGCCGACGAGCACATTGGCCATCATACTGGCGCTGCCGGTGACGATTTTGGTGACCTCGCGGACGGTGCCGGACTGCTGGGGGGCCAGCGTGGGGTCAAGCGCGGCCACGGTCTGGCGCAGCGGCTCGGCGAGAAGTTCGGGATGTTCGGAGCGAATGGCGACGGTCACGTAGTTCCAGGTTTCCTGCGCGAGCGGTCGCAGTACTTGGAAGGGCGTCGTCAGCGGTATGCCGGACACCGCCATGCGGATGTCGGGCACCACGCCGACGATTTCGAGCCAGCCGGGATTCTTGGGATCAGGCTGGCCGATGCGGCGGCCGATCGGATCTTCGCCGGGAAAGAGCGTGCGCGCCATCGACTCGTTGATGATCGCAACCGGTACGGCGCCGAGCTTGTCCGCGTCCGTGAAATTGCGGCCGGACTTCAGCTGGAGTCCCAGCGTGGGCAGATAGGAAGGCATGACGGCATTGATGGCGGCCACCGGTTCGCGCCCGGGGGCGGGTGCCGGTTTGCCCTCGGCGACCACGGAGCGGGTGGTGAGGAATTGAAAGATCGGCAGGGTCCAGCCCACGGTCACGTTTTCCGCGCCGGGCAGCGTGCCGAGCCGCTCCCGCAGGCGCTCGTAGAAGGCATAAGTCTGTTCGGGGGTCGCGTAGCGTGCGGGCGGCAGATTGAGCACGGTTTGGACGAGCTTCTGCTGATCCCATCCAGGGTTCGCGTTGACGAGGCGATCGGCGCCCTGAACGAAGCCGGTCGCGCCGGCGAGAAGGATGACGGCGTTGGCGAACTGCGTGACGATGAGCGCGTGCTGCAAGCGGTGTTGCGCGCGATCGCCGGTGTTGCCGCGAGTGCCGCTCTTGAGGGAATCGCTGACGCGGATGCGGGCGAGCAGCCAGGCCGGGACCAATCCGAAGAGCAGTCCCGTGAGCGCGGATATGGCCAGGGCGAAGCTGAGGACGCGCCAGTCCAGTTCGAGCGTGAGGCGGAAGAGGCCGTGGCTGGAAAGGCGGCTGGACAGCCAGTCGTTGGTCCAGAGTGCGACGAGGATGCCGGCCAGTCCGCCGCCGAGGGCGAGCAGCATGCTCTCCGCGAGTTGGGGACGGAGCAGTTTGCCATGCGAAGCGCCGAGGGCGGCGCGGACGGCGAACTCATGGGACCGGGCGATCGCGCGCGCAAGCTGGAGATTGGCGAGATTGGCGCAGGCAATGAGAAGGACGAAGCCGCCAAGGGCGACCATCATCCAGGACATGATATCCATTCCCTGGCCGCGGGCGGCCTCCTGCAGCGGCACGGCGCGCAGGCCGTCCTGGCTGCGTTCCTTGGGACGGAGTTCGGTCAGGTGTCGCGCCACCGTGGCGAGACGGGCGCTGAATTCCTCGGCCGATACACTTTGGGCGCGGCGGGCAATCAGACTGATCTCGGTCGTCCCATTGTCGGCTTTCTCCTGCGCGGTGGCGCCCATCGGACGCAGGGCGTCGGTGGGGCCCCAGAGAAATACGTTGCTGAAGCTGGCGGGCATGACGCCGACGACCGTGGTGGCCTCGCCGTCCAGTTGGATGGCGCGACCGACAATCCCCGGATCGCCGCCGTAGTGCGCCTGCCAGGCATCATAACTGAGGATGACGACGTGATTGCCCGGGACGTCCTCCTCCGGCAGGAACCACCGGCCGACGGCGGGACGAAGGCCGAGGGTGGGAAGAAAGTCGGCGGAAACGCGCAGGCCATTGAGGTTCGCCGAGGCGCGGCCCTCCGGCATCAAGGTGTAGCCCCAGCCGCGAAAAGCGCCGAGGCGGGCGAATCCGGCGGTTTCGCGGGCCAGCTCGATGATGTCCGGCATCGAGTGGTTGGCCTTGGCGGATTGCGGCGTTTGGCGGTAGATCCGCACGAGCTCCTCCCGCTGCGGGAACGGCACCGGTTTGAGGATCAGCATGTTCATCAGGCTGAACATCGAGGTGTTCAAGCCGATGCCGAGCGCGAGCGTGAGCAGCGCGACGACGGTGAAGCCGGGGGACTTTAAGAGGCTGCGAATCGCGAATTTGAGATCGGTATGCATGATGAGTGGAGTTTCGGGAGCGTAGGCCAGCCGTCGCCAAGCCTATGGCTGGCTCGTCCAGTCGCGCGGGGCACGACAGGCGAGGAGGTCGGAGAGCATGGGGAGGAAGAGACCAGAGACTAGGGACCAGGGACCAAGGGGCTGAATCGTGGCTGATGTCGCGTGCGGCTCGGTACTCGTTCTCTTAATCTCGGGTTGGTTGGCGGGCTGAAATTTCTGAGGAGAGAACGATTAGGATTACGATTATGAGAACGATTACTCCGTCCGGAGAGCGACCGTCCGCCCGCGCCCTTCGGGCTTCCGCCGCCGCCAAGCCTTTGGCGGACAAGTCGGCGAGACGAAAAACGCGGGCGGGAGCAGAGTTAGCATGGCGGAAGTGGGAAAGTACTCGGTTACTCCGTGCGCAGCGCGACCATCGGGTCCACGCGCGTCGCTCGGCGGTCCGCCTTCGCCAGGGCTTCGGCGCGACTGCGCGTTGATGATTGTAAGGTGAATTTCATTCTGTTCGAAGGGCTACCATGGGATCCACCTTGGTTGCCCGCTTGGCGGGGATGAAGGTGGCGAGGAGGGACACGACGCTAAGGAGGGCGAAGACGGCGGCGTAGGTGGCCGGGTCGTGGGGTTTGATTCCGAACAGGAAGTTCTGGATGCCGGCGGCCGCGAGCAGGGCGACGGCCAGCGCGGCGCCGAGTCCGAGCACCAAGCCGAGGGCCAGCTGGATCGCACCCTGGCGCATGACCATCTTGAGAATGGTCCCGGTTTCGGCGCCGAGGGCCATGCGGATGCCGAATTCCTGCGTACGCTGATTCACCGAGAACGACGTCACCCCGTAGAGGCCGACGGCGGCGAGAATCAGCGCGACCAGCCCGAAGATCGTGAACATGGTGGCGATGATCCGGTTCTGGCCGAGGGTTTCGTCGAGGAGGCGCTGCGGCGTGCCGGCGAAATACAGAGGGAGATTCTGATCGACCGCCTGCAACTCACGGCGCGCGAGGGCGGCGGCGTTTTCGCCGGGCTGGCCGCCGCGCGGGCGCACCACGATGGTGGCGAATTGAGGCGCGGGCAGGGCGGTCGGCACGGGACCGAAGACGTTCGCGTAAAGCGGCACATAGAAGCCTTCCTCGCCGAGCTGCAGATTGTTGTTGAACGGTGCCGTCATGCGCAGTTGCGGGGCGACGCCGATGATGGTGCGCCACGGGCCGTAGAGATTGTTGGCCCCGACGGTGCGGAAGCGGCGGCCGACCGGGCTTTCGCCGTTGAAGAATTTCTTCACGAACTCGGGGTTCACGATCGCGACCGGTCGCTTGAGATCGTCGTCCTCGGCGGTGAAGTCCCGTCCCTCGACGAGGTGCTGGCCGATGCTCGCGAAGAAGCCGTCCGAGATATTTTCAAAATTGGCCTGCGGCCGGTCCGTTTCCTTGGCGTAGGTGCGGCCCTCGATCTCGATGGCGCCATTGCCCGAGAAGGTCATGCGGAAGCGCGAGCTGATGCCCGCCGCTTCCACCTCGGCGTTGCCGCGGAGCTGGCGGAGAACGCGGTCGTAGAACAGGCGCTTGGCCTGCGGCGTCGGGTAGTCGGCCTCGAACAGGCCGAGCCGCGCCGAGTAAACCGAACCGGTGTCGTAACCGTAGTTCACCGTCTGCTGGCGGAGAATGGACTGAAGCTGAAGCAGCGAGCCGACGAGGAGGATGCTGGTAACGAGGATCTGGAGGACGACGAGGCTGCGCGTGATGACTTGAGTGAGACGGCCCGTGTTGCCCCGGCCGGATTCCTTGAGCACGTCGGAGGCATTGGAGCGGGACGCCAGCCAGGCCGGGATGAGCCCCGAGCCGATGGCGGCCAGCATGGTCGCGCCGACCGTGAAGGCGAGGACCCAGCCGTCGATGGAGAACACGATCCAATAGGGCAGCGGGAACGGCAGGGCCTTCGTGGCGTCGGTGATCAGGTCCACGCCCCAATAGGAGCCGCCCACGCCCAGGACCGCGCCGATCATGGCGAGCAGCAGGCTTTCGGTGAGCATCTGGCGGATCAGGCGGATCCGCGTGGCGCCGAGGGAGGAGCGGATGGCCAGTTCCTTGGCGCGGAGAGTGGCGCGGGCGAACTGCATGTTCATCACGTTCACGCAGGCGATGAGCAGCACGCCGAGGCAGAAGCCGAGCATGGTGAACATGAGCCCGCGGAGCTGCGGACCGGTGAAGTTGTTAATCAGCGGCTGCACGCGGGCGGCCGGGATGTCCTTGTTCGTGTCGGGATGGGCCTTGGCCAGGTTGGCGGCGATGCCGGTGAATTCCGCGGTGGCCTGCTCGATGCTGATGTCCGGCTTGAGCCGGCCGAGGATGGCGACGTTGTTCGCCGCCTGGTCGGTGCGCGGGCGCAGGGGGAATTCGTTGTAGAGGGGAATCCAGAGCTGTTCGTTGACGGGGAAATTGAACTTCGGCGGCATTACGCCGACGATCGTGGCGCTGCGGCCGTTGATGCGGACGGATTCGCCCACGATCGCGGGGTTGCGGCCGTAATCCCGCTCCCAGAGGGCGTAACTGATAAGAGCGACGCGTTCGGCGCCCGGCTGGTTGTCGGCGGCGGTGAAATCCCGGCCCAGCACGGGGGCGACGCCGAGGATCGGAAAGAACTGTTCCGTCACGTAGGCGCCGGTGTAGCGCTGCGGCGTGCCGCGGTAGGTCACGTTAACGGTGGAGCCGTTCATGTAGGCGGCCATGCTGGCGAAGGACGATTGCGCGGCCTTCATGTCCTCGTAGTCGAGCGCGGTGACGCGGCCGTTGAAGTTGTTGCCGCCATTGGGCTTCGTCGGATCGACGAGCTGGACGTCCATCAACCGGTGGCTGTCGGGGAACGAGAAGCCGCGCAGGACGGTGGCGTTGACGACAGTGAACTGCGTCGTGACCGCGCAGATGCCGAGCGCGAGCACCAGCACGGCGAGGAGGCAGAAGGATTTTTCCTTGATGAGGACGCGCAGGCCGATGCGCAGGTCCTGGATGAACGTTTCAGCGATCATGAGAGGGCGTGGAGAGGGTGGCTGATGGCGGTAGCCGGGTGCGCCGAGGTTTCAGCGATCCGGGAGCGGCAGGATATGCGGGAGAAGAAACCAGAGTCGGAGCACCGTGCGTGGCCACTCGGTGCATTCATCGACGGCTTGGGTCGGACCGGCCGCGGTGGCGGCGATTGCGGGAGCGCAGGCCGCCGGGGACGCAACGGAGGGAAGCAGCAGGCAGGCGACGCAGAAGCCGGCCACCGCGAGCGAGAGGAGGCTGCCGCGCAGGAGCGGCTGAAGGAGGATCCAGCGGTAAACGGAGCCGGGCATGACGGGTCAGGCGGCCAGGTTTGCGAGCGAGATCAGGAAGGTCGCCACGACGGCCAGGGCGATGCCGAGGGTCAGAAAAACACGCGTGTGCACGCGGAAGAGCAGGGTGTGTGAAGCGAGCGGCATGCGTTCGTTTTTGCATGCTGCGTGCCAAGGTCAGGCGCAGTTACTAGCCATTGGTCAAAAGGGATTAGCGAAATATGTCGGGGTACCGAAAGACGCCGTCTGCCCTGAAAATGAAATTATGCCGTCCCGAATGTGGGAAGATTGGAGTGGGGGGAACGCGGGGCACACGCCGGTCGTGGCTGGTCAGGAGACCAGCCCTCCATGAATCCATGGCGGCATTCAAACCTGACTCCATTCCGCATTTTAAGGTGAGGAGCGTCGTCGCATAACTGCAGCGCGTGGAGGTCGGCATCCTCCACCGCCGATTGTCTGGACAGGGCTTAGTCCGCTAACTGTGTCTCCGGTTCATCCATTTCACGTAGCATGTTTTGGCGGGTAGGCGCGCAAGGGAGAACAAGGCATGCTCGCGAGCGGTTCGTTTCATTCCAACCCCAACCCCACGAAATGTCATGTCCCCAAAATACCCCTCCCTCCGGTTCGTTCTCGTTACCGCGCTCGTACTCTTTTGCGGCTTATCGGTCACCTTTGCCCAAATCCACATCGCCTGTGTCGGCGACAGCATCACCGCCGGTTATGGTTTGGCAAATCCGGGCACGCAGAGCTACCCGGCCCAGTTACAGGCCATCATGGGCGCCGGATTCACCGTAGGAAATTACGGGCGCTCGGGAGCGACCGCCTTGAAAAGTTCCGATAACACCTACTGGCACTCGAGCCAATACCGCGCCAGTCTGAGGTCCAAGCCCGATATTGTCGTCATTATGCTTGGCACGAACGACTCCAAGTCATGGAACTGGAATTCAGCCAGATTCAACAGCGACTACCGCGCGCTGATCGCCCAATATCAGTCGCTCGCCACCGCTCCTCGCGTCTACATGTGTCTGGTGCCGCCTGTTTTTGTCCCGAATCCATTCGGGAACACATTCGATCCCGCTTTCATTCAAAATGTCGTCCTTCCTGCTCTCCGTGACATTGCCACGGCAACCGGCGTAACCCTGATCGACAACAATTCACCGTTTGTGGGGCATCCGGAGGATTTCAGTGACGGCGTCCACCCGACCGAGCAAGGCGCAGCCATCATTGCGAGCATTGTCGCGGATGCGTTGACGGCGCCCTGACCCGGCGAACACCGAAAATCTACGGTCACGAGAAAGGTCGAACCATGGAGCCCATTTCCGCCCGACGTTCGCCTCTCCAAACCGCGTCACAGGTTCCGCCAACGGCGGAACCTTGTCCGGACCCTTTCAGATGACGCCTCCAAGTCTTGCTTCGGGGCCAATCAAAGGGGGCCTGGCATGGCCTCCTTGACCGGCACTCCCGCTGCGGCGTCGTAGCCCGCGAAAACTCCATTCCGATACGACGACCAATCGGCCAAGAGGCATGCCAAGATCAGCGTCACAATCGCCAGCCTGGTCATCGGCGTTTTCCAAAGCTCACCAGTCGACTGGCTCAGTGACTTTCGGAAGACCAGAATTGCGAGTCCTACCGCCAACGGCAGCCAGATTCCGAACGCAACCGAAGCCAGCCAGCCTATCGCAACAACAGCCAACCGATCCGCAATCTGGCGCATCCCCTGCGCATTCCGAACTGCATCGAATTTCATGGGGAATGAGTTTTTGCCTAAACGGGTTGTGGGGCTCTCAGCTTCCGAGATGGTCAGGGTTTCATATGCACTCGTAATGGCGGCGTCAATGGTGCCGCGCGAGTCGGGGCCCGGTGGGTTAGGGAGCATCGGCAAACCCGGCCCGCAGGGACGCGGGCCCTCCAGGGAGATGGCGTGGGAAAACGGGCGGGGAAGGCGCGGCCCAGCGGGCCTGTGGCGCGAGCGAGCTCACTGGCTCACGGGGAATGGAGGTTTGGTTCCGAATGACGGAATTTAAACGCGGAGGGCGCGGAGAACGCGGAGATGAATGGAGAGGAGAGGCCCAATCGTGTTTTGCCGCAGAGTCCTGACCGTGCTCCGCGATCTTTGCGCCCTCCGCGTTGACAAGTTTGGGATCGAACCTTGCCATGTAAGAGCTGGGACGCGAAGATGATTGCTAGTCCACATGAAGGCGCGAGCGAGCTCGCTGGCCCACAGGGGCGGCAAACCTGGCCCGCAGGGACGCGGGCCCTCCAGGGAAGGCGCGGCCCAGCGGCCCCTCGACGGGCTCGGGGTCCTGCGCTTGTCGAATGGAGAGCTGGGCCCTCCACGACGGGATCAGAGCGGGAGCCGTAAGCGGGCGATACAACCTGACCTGTCTGCTCTATTCTCCAAGGTGAGCGAGCCGTGGTGGTTTTCGGCGATTTGGCGGCAGAGGACGAGTCCGATGCCGGAGCCGGAGGGCTTGGTCGTGAAGAAGGGGACGAAAAGATTCTGGGCATTGGCGAGGCCGGGGCCATCGTCGGTGACGGTGATCTCCAGTGCGCCGGCTGCCTTCTGCCAGGTGACGCGGACGCAGCAGGTCGGCGGGGCGGAATGGCCGGGCTCGGGCGCGGCTTCGACGGCGTTCTTCACGAGGTTGATGATGACCTGCTCGAGCTGGGCGGCGTCGAGGTTCACCGTCAGGGCCGGGCCTTCGACGAGCTGGACTTCGCCGCGGGTTTCAAGCGCGACGACGCGGCGCAGGAGCGGGCCGATTTCACAGGGCTGTTTGCTCGGGGCGGGAAGCTTGGCCAGTCGGGCGTAGGACTGCATGAACTGGTTGAGGCCCTCGGCGCGCGTCTCGATGATCTCAAGGCCGCCACGCATGTCATCCTCCCAATCGGCGGCTCGCTGTGGACGGCGCAGAATGGTGCTGAGCGACCCGGCGATGGACTTGATGGGCGCGAGCGAGTTGTTGAGTTCGTGACCGATAACGCGGACGAGGCGCTGCCAGGCCTTCAGTTCCTCCTCGCGCAGCGGCTGGCTGAGGTCGGCGATGACGACGAGGCTGTGCGGCAAGCCGCCCTCGCGGAACATTGTGCGCCGCATGCCCCAGCGACCGGTGCCGCCGGGGAAGGTGCGGCTGAGCACGCGGGTGCCTTCGCCGACGAGGCAGTCCTGCAGGTCGAGGTCCTTGGCTGCGCGGCCCAGGATGCGCTCCGCGGGTTGGGCGACGAGTTCTTGGCCGGCGCGGTTGACGAGGCGGAGCGTCTCATTGGCGTCGAAGGCGAAGATGGCGACATCGATTTCTTCCATGACGGTTCGGAGGAGCGCGGTCGCCTCGAGGGCGCCGAGGCGCTGTTCCTGCAGGGTGCCGCTGAGGAGGTTGATCTCGGCGAGGACGTCGCCGAGGGGTTCGTCGCGATTGGCGCCGCGGGCGCGGGTGGAGAAGTCGCCTTCGCGCAGGGCGGTGAGCAAATTGGCCATGGTCTGGAGCGGGCGGACGACGCGTTCGCGCACGGCGAGGGCGTAGCCGAACCAGAAGCCGAACATGATCAGGCCGAGCGTCCACTGAACCTTGGGCGTGTAGTCGCCGGCGAGCAGGAGGCACATGGCGATGATCGTCGCCGGCAGGCCGCCCAGCAGCGTGTAGTAGAACACGAGGTCCTCGTGGGAGACACGGCGTTTGCGGGGAGGGGCCATGAATCAGATCACATTGGCCATATCTTGTTGCGTTGTGCTCGACGCCCGGGACCAGTCGCCCAGCCTTCGCTGTGGCTGGAAAGGCACAGAACGCGCAAAAAAGAGATCCAAGGCAGGGAGTTTTTAACCGCGGATTTCACGGAGGTACACGGATGGGACAGAAACCACGACCCTTGCAGACGGAGGGCACCACGAAAAACACTAAATACACGAAAGGTATCCAAGACAGGGTTAACCACTCATGGACACTAATACCTCACTAATTCAGAAAGCAGACCCTGCACGATCAGAGGCTCGGATTAGTGACCGATTAGTGTCCATTAGTGGTTTAAAAATCCGAACTCAGAGTTTGTAGCGCTCGAGGCGGCGGTAGAAGGCGCTGCGGCTGAGGCCGAGTTCCTCGGCGGCCTTGCGGGCGTTGCCGTCGCAGCGGGCGAGCGTCTTCTTGATGAGGAAGGCCTCGACTTCCTCGAGGCTCATGTCCTCGAGGCGCGGGGCGGACTGGGAGGCGTTGAGGCCGAGGTCGCCGACGCGGACGACCTTGCCCTGCGTCATCAGCACGCCGCGTTCGACGGCGTGGTCGAGTTCGCGGACGTTGCCGGGCCAGGGGTAGTCTTTCATCGCCTCGACCGCCGCGTCGTCAAAGCCGGTGATCGCCTTGCGGTAGCGGGTGACGTGCTGCTTGAGGAAATGCTGGGCGAGCAGGGCGATGTCCTCGCGGCGTTCGCGGAGTGGCGGGAGATGGATATGAATCGTGTTGAGCCGGAAAAGGAGATCCTGGCGGAACTTCCCGGCGGCGACCTCGGCCTGGAGGTCGGAGTTGGTGGCGGAAATGAGGCGGACGTTGACGCGGTAGGTGCGGGAGGAGCCGACGCGCTCGAGCTCGCCCGTCTCGAGCACGCGCAGAATCTTGGATTGCTGGCTCAGCGGGATGTTGCCGATCTCGTCGAGGAAGAGGGAGCCGCCGTCGGCGAGCTCGAAGCGGCCGGCGCGGTCGGTCTTGGCGTCGGTGAACGCGCCGCGCACATGGCCGAAGAGCTCGCTTTCGAACACGCCTTCGGGGAGGCCGCCCATGTTGACGGAGATGCAGGCCTTGGCGGAGCGGACGGAGACGGCATGCAGCGCCTGGGCGACGACGCCCTTGCCGGTGCCGTTTTCGCCGGTGATGAGGACGTTGGCGTCGGACGGGCCGACGCGGGAAATGATTTCGAGCACGGGCCGCATGGCGGCCGACTGGGCGATGAGCGTCGGACCGCCCTTGCCGCGGAGAATCTGGTTTTCCTCTTCGAGCCGGCGATAGGCGCGGACGGCGCCGGCGAGTTCGATCTGGTTGCGGACGATGGAGACCAAGCGGGGATTGTCCCATGGCTTGGTGATGAAATCCTTGGCGCCGCGGCGCATCGCTTCGACGGCAATCTCCACGCTGGCCCAGGCGGTCATGACAACCACCGGCAGGGTGGGGTCGGCAGCCTGGAGTTTGGCGAGCAGGTCGAGACCTTCCTGACCCGAGGTGGTGTCGCGCGTGTAGTTGAGGTCGATGATCGCCAGGGAGAAATCGCGCGCCTCGACGGCCTTGATCACCGCGGCGGGCGACTTGACCGTCTCGATCTGGTAGCCCTCGGCCTTGAGGAGGAGGCGGAGCGCCTCGAGCACATCGGGTTGGTCGTCGGCAATGAGGATGCGGTGCGGCGCGGGGTCGTTGGCGGACATTGAAGGAAGTGACAAGTGACGATGGACAAGTGTCAAGAATGGCGCGGGGAGACGGTAGCAGCGGTCTGTGACCGCCGTCCGGCGCTCGCAGAGCGCCGCTACCGTAATACGCTCACGCGGCGCGGCGGACAGAGCAGGTCACGGAGCTCGCGGCGGACGAGGGCAGGCTCGGCCGCAGGATTTGTGCGGGAGTGGCGAGGGAGCGGGACGACCGTGAATAGTCGAAGAGCGCGAAGGCCGCGACGCCGACGGTGACGAGACTCGCCAGCGCGAGGTCGGCGGAGATGAATGCACTGAGAACAAGGAAAGCCACGGCGGCGGAGCCGGCGGCGAGGAGAACGGAAGCGATCTGGTGGAGCGTTTTCATGGCGATATGTATGGTGCGGTCTTTTGCACCGCGCGTGCCAAGGAGCGACCGGACGCTTTAAGTGAACGTTTCCGCAACGAGATAAAATTTCTCCGGTCCCAAACAGGTTTCGCGGCGCCGGCCGAAAATCCTCGCGAACGGGAGGCGCGATTCCCGCGAATGGGACAGCGGCGGAGCGGGCCGCTCCGCCCTACCTTTACGGCCCAGCTGGAGCTGGGTCCTCCACAATTCACGGCCCGCAGAGACGCGGGCCCTCCACCTAATAACCCCTAACTCATAACCCATAACTGCGCTGCGCTACTCATACCGCAGCGCCTCGATCGGGTCGAGTTGGGCGGCTTTGTAGGCGGGGAAAAAACCGAAGGCGATGCCGATCACGGCGCTGACACCAAAGGCGATGAAGATCCAGAGGGTGGAAAGCAGCACGGGCCAGCCGTTCACCTGGGAAATGATCTGCGAGGCGCCGATACCGGTGAGCACGCCGAGACCTCCGCCCATGACGCTCAGGATGATGGCTTCGATGAGAAACTGCGTGAGCACATCGCGACCATGCGCGCCCACCGCGAGCCGTATGCCGATTTCGCGGGTACGCTCGGTGACGGACACCAGCATGATGTTCATGATGCCAATGCCCCCGACAATGAGGGAAATGATGGCGATGACGGTCAGCAGAAACGTCATCGTCTTCGTTGTGGCCGTGGCGGCTTCGGCGAGTTCCTGCTGGTTGCGCACGGTGAAGTCGGGTTCGCGGCCGTTGCGGCGCTGCTGCAGAAGGTCGGTGACGTCCTGCTGGATGCGCGCCATCTTGTCGGCCGACGTGGCCTGGATGAGGATGGAATTGAGGTTCGGTCGCCGCGCGAGGCGGCGGAGATGGCTGGTGTACGGGATGACGACGATGTCGTCCTGATCCTGCCCGAAGAAATTGAAACCCTTGCCGGAGAGGACGCCGAGAATCTTGAAGGGAATGTTGCGGATCCGGATTGTCTGTCCGACCGGATCGCCATCGGGAAAGAGCTGATTGGCGACGGTCTTGCCGACGACGCAGACCTTGGTGCCACTGCGCACGTCGGCCTCGGAAAACATTTCGCCCTCGGCAATCTTCCAAAGGCGGATGTCGAGGTAACTGATGTCCTCGCCGCGGATCATGGTGTTCCAGTTGAGGCCGTTGGCCAGCACTTGGGAGCGATCGCTCATCTCGGGGCTGATGGCGGCCACGCCGTCAACCTCGGTCGAGATGGCGAGGGCGTCCTCGACCGTGAGGGAACTGGCGGAGCCGAAGCCGCCGCGCACGCCCCCGGCGGTGAAATTGCCGGGAAACACGGAGATGATGTTCTGGCCGAGGCTGGCAATCTGGGCCTCGACCTGGGTTTTGGCGCCGTTGCCGATGCTGACGACCGCGATCACGGCGGCGATGCCGATGATGATGCCGAGGGCGGTGAGGACCGAGCGCAGGATGTTCCGGCGCAGCGCGCGGAGGGCGACCTTGATGACGTTGATGAAGCGCACAGGGGAGAATTTATGATTTACGATTTATGATTGATGATTGAAGGAGGCCGGGTGCGCTCGACCGCCGGGCACGGAGCGCCGGTCGCTGAGAGGTAGCCGATGGCGGGTCTTCAAATCGTAAATCATAAATCATTAATCGTAAATGGATCAGCCGGTCAGTTTGGCGGCGGCTTCGGCGGCGAGGATCTTTTCCATTTCCACGCTGGCGATGAGCCGGTCCTGCACCTGGACATCGCTCACGACGCGGCCGTCGCGCATGATGAGGTTGCGTTTGCAGTAATGGGCGATGTCGAGCTCGTGGGTCACCATCACGATGGTGATGCCCTGGTCGTTGAGTTTTTGGAAAACGCCCATGATCTCGACGGAGGTCTTCGAGTCGAGGTTGCCGGTGGGTTCGTCGGCGAGGAGGATCTGCGGCTCGTTGATGAGCGCCCGCGCGATGGCAACGCGCTGCTGCTGGCCGCCCGAGAGCTGGCTGGGGAAATGATCGGCGCGCTTGGACAGGCCGACGATCTCAAGACTGCGCAGGGCGCGCTCGTGGATTTCCCGGCCGGAGAAGTGGCGTTTTCCGTAGAGCATGGGCAACTCGACGTTTTCGCGGGCGGTGGTGCGGGAGAGGAGATTGAAACCCTGGAAGACGAAACCGAGTTTCTGGTTGCGCAGGTCGGCGAGCTGGTTGCGGTCGAGGCCGGACACGTCGGTGCCGCCGAGGAGGTAGCGGCCCCTGGTGGGGCGGTCGAGGCAGCCAAGCGTGTTCATCAGCGTGGATTTGCCGGAACCGCTGGAGCCCATGACGGCGACGAATTCGCCCGCGGCGATGTTCAGGGTGACGCCGCGCACGGCGTGCACCGGCACTTCGCCGGAGTCGTAGATTTTGTGGATGTCCTCGAGTGTGACGACGGCTGACATGGTTGCCTTAGAAGCGCCGACCGCCACCGCCGAAGGGATTGTTGGCAGGCTGGCCGGGGGCAGTCGGGGTCGTCTGGATGACGCTGGTGATGACGACGTCGCCCTCGGCCAGCCCTTCGATCAGCTCCGAAGCGCTGCCGTCCGTGATGCCGACCTTGACGGTGACGGCTTCGGGGACGGCCAGTTTGTTGCCGCCGGGCAGGCGATAAACGGTGCGCGTCGCGACCGGGTTTTCTCCGGTCGGGGCCTCGGCCGGAATCAGACCGCGCTCAACCGCGAGCTTGCGGAACTCGGCGCGCTGTTCGGGTGTGGCCTCGCGGAAATTGGTGATGCCGACCTCGGCCATGAGACTGCGCATCTTCTCGCGGGCCTCGGGGCTGGCGTCGCCACCGAACATGCCACCGCGGCGTCCGCCACCTTCGCCGCCACCTCCACCGCGGCGCTCGGGCGCGCCGGTTGGGGCAGGGGCTGGGCTGGCGGCTGCGGTGGTGGTCGCGGCTGTGGCCGGGCCGGCGGTCGCCGGTTTGGCGGGAGCCGGAGTTGCGGCGGCAGCCCCCGTGGGCTGGACGCCTTCCGGCAGGCGCACCCGCAGCGAAGTGTTGGGCACGCGCAGGACGTTTTCGCGGCTGGCGACGACGATCGAAACGTTGGCGGTCATGCCGGGGCGCAGCTTGAGATCCTGGTTATCGACGACGATGATGGTGTCGTAGGTGACGACGTTGCTGACCGTCTTGGGGGCGTTGCGCACCTGCGAGACAATGCCGCGGAAAGACCGGTCGGGAAACGCATCGACGGTGAAGGTGACCGGCTGGCCTTCCTTGACGGAACCGATGTCAATCTCGGCGACGGCGGCCGTGATCTGCATCTTGGCGAGATCGTTGGCGATGGTGAAGAGGACGGGAGCGTTGAGGCTGGCGGCGACGGTCTTGCCTTCCTCGGTTTGTTTGGAAATGACGATGCCGTTGATCGGGGAGCGAATGGTGCAGCGGGAGAGATCGACGTTGGCGTTTTCGACGACGGCCTCGCGGGTGAGCAGCGCCGAGTTGGACTGGGCCAGGAGAGCCTCGGCTTGGTCGACGTCCTGCTGGGTCACCAGGGACTTGGCCGCCAGTTCGCGAGTGCGCTCGGTGTTGAGTTGCTGAAGGCGGTTGCTGGCCCTGGCGGAGGCAAGGTCCGCTTCGGCCTGCCGGAGTTTTTGTTTGTAGGTGGCGGGGTCGATCTCGGCGATGACCTGGTCTTTTTTCACGACGGTGTTGAAATCGGCGTGGAGCTTGATGATGAGGCCGGAGATTTGGCTGCCCACATCGACGGAAAGAACGGCATCGAGCTGTCCGGTGGCGGTAACCACCTTGCGGATGTTGCCCCGCGCAATGGTGGCGGTGTTGTAGGCCGGCGGTTGATCGGCGGCGGCTTTGCGCTGGTAGTAATAATACCCACCACCGGCGGCGGCGATCAGGGCGGTGACGATCAGGGTCGGGACAAGACGGGAGGAAGCCATGTGATAAGGAAAGGGGATAGACCAACCATCGGTCCGCGCAACTCATTCAATGACGGGTGGTCAGGAAAACGGGCGGGCGAACCGAGGCTTGCCGCCCACCAGACGCCGAGCACACTGCGCCGGTTACCGCCCATGCTCACGAATCGTCACCGGGGACTGGTCAGGATACACGGGGCCGCCCAACTGCTGGGGATCTCAGTGTTTTTCTGGCTCTACGCTGAGTTCATCATGACCTACGTCCCGGTGGTAAAGCTGAGCCGGGAAGTGAACCTGCTGCAGTACTTTCTGTGTGTGATTATTGGATTCCTGGTGGGCGGGAGCCGGCTCCGGGCACTGGAATCGCGGCTCACGCGATTGTCGGTGGCGGAAGCGGCCAGCCTGGCGATGCAGCAGGTCGCTCTCATGGCGCTGGTGGTTTTCACCATGATGTTCGCGACGCAGGATCGGAGCATCAGCCGCCTGTTTCTGGGTTCGTTCCTGGTGTGGAGCTGGCTGGGGCTGTTCTGGTCGCACCGGCGGCTGCCGCAGTGGCTGGCGGGATTTCTCTATGGTCAAGGCGAGCGGATTCCCACGCTGTTCATTGGGCGGACCAGTGTGCTGCCCATGCTGGATGACTGGCTGAAACAACGGCTGCACCTCGGCGTACATCCGGTGGGATTTGTGACTTTGGACGCCGCTACGGCCACAGCCGCGGCCGCGTCGGCGATGGCGGCCGCGCCGCTGGCCGGCGCCGTCGAGGATCTTCCGCGGGTGTTGGACGAGAAAAGCATCGGGCAGGTTATCCTGCTCGAAGTGCCGGCCGACGCAGCGGTCGCCCGGCGCATCGTGGATCAATGTCAGGCGCGGGGTTGCCGGCTGCTCGTGCACCACCAAGTGGAGGAGGTGCTCGGCCATCCGGTGGTGTCATCGGACGAAGGCGGACATCATTTTTTCAAGCTGCACGACGAACCGCTGGAGGAACCGTTGAACCGCGCGGTCAAGCGGACGTTCGATCTGCTGGTGGCGTTGCCTGTGGTGGTGCTGGCCTTGCCGCCGTTGATGCTGGTGGTCTGGTTGGTCCAGCGTTGGCAGTCGCCCGGACCGCTGTTTCACGTGCGGGCGCGTTCGGGCGAGCGACGGGCGGAGTTTGCGATGCTCAAGTTTCGTTCGATGCACGTGGTGCCGCCGGATGCGCGGGCCGAGGCCCGGCAGGCGAGCGCGGGCGATGCGCGGGTATATCCTTTCGCGCGTTTCCTGCGCCGGCACAGCCTGGACGAATTCCCGCAGTTCTGGAACGTGGTGACCGGAGAAATGAGCATCGTGGGTCCCCGGCCGGTCATGCCGACGCTGGACGAGGAATTTGAACGGCAGGTGCGCTCCTACCGCTCGAAGCATTGGGTGAGGCCCGGTATCACCGGACTGGCGCAGAGCGAAGGGTTCCGGGGTGAGATCCAGACGCCGGAGCAATTGCACGAGCGAATCAGGCTGGATCTCTACTATATCGCGCACTGGTCGGTGTGGCTCGATTTGCAGATCACGCTGAAGACGGCGTGGCAGGTGTTTTTTCCGCCGAAGTCGGCGTATTAAGGTGGCAAAATCTACCGAAGTTAGGGGTTAAGAGTTATGGGTTAGGAGGTATCGATTTCAGTTCACGGATATCGATCTGAGGTTTGTCGTTGCATTGGATGCAGACCAGCCCAGCCTCGCTTTATATATACGGGCCATAACCGAGGATTTTTTATGCCCGATGTGATTCGATCATTCGAAGATTTGGAATGCTGGAAGGCAGCCCGTGCTTTCAGGCTCTTTGTTGCCAAGGAGGTCATGCCTGTATTACCGAAGGAAGAACGATACCGTCTTGGCGACCAGGTGCTCCGCTCTGCGCGCTCAATCACGGCCAATATTGCAGAAGGCTATGGTCGCTTCCACTACCTTGATAACTCAAAATTCTGTAGCATGGCCCGTGGTTCATGCTACGAAACGCTCGATCATTTGATCACTGCGCACGACGAAGGCCTGATTTCCGGGCAGATGTTAACGGCTGGAAGGAAAAACTTCGAGCACGCCAAAAGATTGCTCAATGGCTACATGAACTACCTTAAGCGCACCGCCACCGCGCCGAACCCGCCTAACCCCTAACTCATAACCCCTAACCATCCGCCACTAAAAGTTGCGGGTATACCGTCCGCCTTGCTCGTCCTCGAAAGTGAGGGAGCTGGAGGTGATGCCGACGAGCTTGAGGCCCATCTCGTGCTCGACCGTGTCGCCGACCCGATAGACGCGGTCGTTCATGAGGACCTTGCTGTCGGTGGCGGAGGCGCGGATACCGGCCACCCGGATGCTCTCAATGTAATTGATGGCGCGCGGTTCGAGTTTGCGGGCGGCTGCCGGCGGCTTGGCCGGTTCGGGTTTCGGCGGCTCGACGACGGGTGCAGGGGTCTGGGCGACGACGCTGGGGGCGGTTTCGGCTTTCGGCGTTGCCGTGACAGTCACCGTTTTTGCGGGCGCGGCCGCGGGGGGCGTTGCTTGCGGAACCACAAAGGTGCTGGCTTGGGTCGACGGCGCGGTCTGGACCGGAGCCGCAGGCGTCGGGCTGGTCGCGGTCGGGCTCGGCGCAGGGGCGACCGCGACCGGCGGCGGGGGCGTCGGTGCCGGGGTGCCCTTGTCGCGGAAAAGCATGATGCCGCCTACGACCACGATGACGAGCACGCCAACGCCCACGCCGAGGCGGAGCAACAGGGTGTCGAAGCCGGGTGGAGTCCGGCGTTTGGCGATGTGCACCGGGCGCTCGCCGCCGATCGAAGGCAGCGAGGACAGCGAGGGCGCTTCGCCGGTCCGCTGTTTCTGAGCCTTCTTGAGTGCTTCGTTGATGAGGCTCATGGGGTGCTGCGCACGGTTGAAGGTTAAGGATGACGAGTTAGGTGGAAGCGTCGCATGCGGATAGTTGTCCGATCGTTCAATCGGTCAATCTCTCCAAGTCGCGCACGGCGCGGCGGGCGTCCCAGTAGTTGACCTCGTCCGATTCGCGGATGAACGCCGACAGCAGGGCTTTGTCACAAAGATTGTTGATGATACGCGGAATTCCGCAGCTGGCGGAATAGATGCGGCGGAGGGCCCAAGGCGTGAAATGCGGCCGGCCAGCGCTGCCGGAGATCGAGAGGCGGTGATGGATGTAACGGTCCATCTCGCCGCGGGTGAAGGGGCGGAGCTCGTAGTGGACGAGGATGCGCTGCCGGAGCTGGCGCAGTTCCTCGGCGGCGAGGCGGTCTTTCAGCTCGGTCTGGCCCATCAGCACGATCTGGAGGAGCTTCTGCTTGTCGGTTTCGAGATTGGAGAGCAGGCGCACCTGTTCAAAGACCTCGAAGGAAAGATTCTGTGCCTCGTCGATGATCAGCACGATCTCGCGGCCTTTGGCGATGCGATCGAGGAGCACCTGATTCATCTGCGCGACGAGATCGTTCTTGCCGCGGGCCAGATGGGGTTCGCCCAACTCGGTCAGAATGGCCTTGAGCATCTGCGTCTCGGTGACGCGGGGATTCATCACGAGCGCGGTATCGTAGTGTGCCGGATCGAGCTCGCTCAGGAACTTTCGACACAGGGTGGTTTTGCCGCAGCCGACCTCGCCGATGAGCACGATGAAGCCTTTTTTCTCGGTGACCCCGTATTTGAGGTGCTGCAAGGCCTCCTGGTGGGTGGAACTGAGGTAGAGAAACTTCGGGTCCGGAGTGATGTGGAACGGCATCTCCGTAAATCCGTAGTAGCTTTGATACATCGTCCGGCAAGTATTTGGGCCGCACGGGAAAAAGCACGCCAAAACCGCGTCAACCGCCTTTGAAAAGCATTGCCTGCGGCTCGCGGCGCACCTTTATCTGAACGCCTTTCCCGGGGTGAATCTCAACAAATTTATCAACGGACTCTATGTCGTCCTCTTCGCAGGGATCACCCTGTGGGCGGTGACATTTTTCGTTGAAATGCACCGGGAATTGAAGGCACTTCAGGCCCAAGAGTCGGTCAACCAGCGACGGTTGGCCGAGGCCGAGGCAAAACTCCAGGCCCAGGAGAAATATCTCGACCGCCTGCGCCACGATCCGGCGCTGGTGGAAAGGTTGATCCGCCAGAAACTCGCCTACGCCAAGCCCGATGAATTTATCTTCCGCTTCGAAGAAGTGAAACCATGAACGTCGAACAACTGATCAACAACTACCGTGCCGCCGGCCAGGGGCAGGTCTTTGCCTTTTGGGATTCGCTGACCGCGAACGAACGCACCGAGCTTGCCACCCAGGCAGCCGAGGTGGACCTCGCCGAGGTCGAGCGATTGAACCGCACGCTCGTCTTCAAGACCGGCGGCGCCGGGGCCAACCTCGACGGGCTGTCGCCCGCGCCGTGCACACGTCTGCCGGCCAACGGCGGCGATGCGGCGCAATGGGCCGCGGCCAAGCTCCGGGGCGAACAAGCCCTCCGGGCCGGGCGCGTGGCGGCCTTCACCGTGGCGGGTGGGCAGGGGACGCGCCTCGGCTACGACGGGCCCAAGGGCACGTTCGCCGTTACGCCACTGAAGCAGAAGCCGCTCTTCCAGGTCTTTGCCGAGAAGATCAAAGCGGCAGGTGTGCGTTATGGGAAGCCGTTGCACTGGTTCATCATGACCAGCCACGCGAACCATGCGCAAACCGAGGCATTTTTCGCCGAGAATAAATTCTTCGGCCTGGAGAAGGGGCGGGTGCATTTCTTCCGTCAGGGCCGGATGCCGGCAGTGGGCTATGACGGCAAGATCCTGCTCGAGACCAAGGCATCGCTGGCGCTCAGTCCCGACGGCCACGGCGGATCGCTCCGCGCCCTGCATCGCAGCGGCGCGCTCGACCTGATGAAGGCCGAGGGCGTGGATACGCTCAGCTATTTCCAAGTGGACAACCCGCTGGTGCGCTGCATCGACGCCGAGTTCATCGGCTTCCATCTCGGCGCGGGTTCTGAGATGTCGAGCAAGATGGTGCCCAAGGCCTATCCCGAGGAAAAGGTCGGCCATTTCTGTCTGCAGAACGGCAAGATCGTCGTCGTCGAATACAGCGACATGCCCATGGCGATGCAGCGCGAGACCAACCCCGATGGCGGGCTCCGCTACAGTGCAGGCAGCATTGCGATCCACGTCATCGACCGGGAGTTTGCCCGCCGCATGGCAGTGGGTTCGACGGCCTCACCACAGGCCGCCGGCGAGGATGTGGCCCTGCCGTTCCACCGCGCGGACAAGAAGATCGCGACCGTCGACGCGGCGGGCAAACCCGTGAAACCCGAGAAGGCCAACGGCGTGAAGTTCGAGATGTTTGTCTTCGACGCGTTGCCTTTCGCGAAGAACTCGGTGGTGATCGAAACGGCGCGCGCCGACGATTTCAGCCCAGTCAAGAATGCCGAGGGCGTGGATTCGCCCAAGACCTGCCGGGAGGACCAGATGCGGCAGTTCGCCCGCTGGCTGAAAGGCGCGGGTGCGACGGTGGAAACCGATGCGACCGGCCTGCCCAAGGCGACCATCGAAGTTTCGCCGCTCTTCGGTTACGATGCCGAGACCTTCGCCGCACGCTGGAAAGCGCTCCCGGGCAAGCCGGCGATCGTGGACGGTTTATACCTCGAATAAATATCCCGAGTAGTTAACCACTCATATTCACCAACGACCCACTAATTAGAGGTTGGGTCACAGCGAAACTCCTTTTCCAGGAAATCCATTAGTGCCCAGTTAGTGTGCATTAGTGGTTAAAAAGATCCACATGACCACCACCGACAAACTTTCCCAAGCCGTGAAGAACGGCCAGTTGCTCAGCAGCGCCGCCGACAACCTCAACGCCTGGCTGCAGGCCGGCCTGCCCGAGTGGGCCCAGCAGAGCCTGCTCGAGCTGATCGAGCGCGGCGAGTGGAGCGAACTCAACGACCGTTTCTACCGCTACCTCGAGTTTGGCACCGGCGGCATGCGCGGCCGCACGATCGGCCAGAAGACTGCCGCGCCCGAGACGGGCACGCTGAGCCCGCAGGGTTCGCCCGCACACGCGAACGTGGGCAGCAATCTGCTCAATGATTTCACCTTGCTGCGTGCCGTCATCGGCCTGCATCGCTATGTCGCGAAATATCTCGCCGGACAGAAGAGCACGGCCAAGCCCAGGATCGTCATCGCGCACGACGTGCGGCACTTCTCGCGTCATTTCTGCGAACTGGCGGCGTCCACCTGGGTGCGACTGGGGGGCGAGGCGCTGATCTTCGATGGTCCGCGCTCGACGCCGCAGCTCAGTTTTTCCGTGCGGCATTACCGGGCTCACACCGGCGTCGTGATCACGGCGAGCCACAATCCGCCCCACGACAATGGCTTCAAGGCCTACTTCGTGGACGGCGCGCAGGTGACTCCGCCGCACGACAAGGGCATTGTAGCCGAGGTCGACAAGGTGGCGCTGTCCGAGACGAAACAGTATCTGGAAAAAAATCTCGCCGGGGTCACCACGCTGGGGAGCGAGGCCGACGACGCGTATTTGACCGTCGCGGCGCAAGCCGTGATCGATGCGGATTTGCTGCGCAAGTCCGGGCTCAAGGTCGTCTACACGAATATCCATGGCGTCGGCGGCGTCTCGACCGTTCCCGCACTCATCCATGCCGGCGTGCATGTGACGCAGGTGAAGGAGCAGGCGGCGTTCGACGCGCGTTTTCCCACGGTGAAGTCGCCCAATCCCGAAAACGCGGAAGCGCTGGCGCTGGGCGTGGCCCTGGCCGAGAAGGAAAAGATCGACGTGGTCATGGCGACCGATCCTGACAGCGATCGCGTGGGCGTGGCGGTGCGCAACAAAGCCGGCAAGATGGAGCTGCTCACGGGCAACCAGGTCGGCGCATTGCTGGCGGATTACCGCATCGGCAAATACAAGGAGCTCGGCTGGATTCCCAAGGAAGGCACGCAGACTGCGTGCCTCATCAAGACCTTCGTCACGACCCCCCTGCAGGATGCCATTGGCAAGGGTCATGGCGTGAAGGTCATCAACACGCTCACCGGCTTCAAGTGGATCGCGGGCAAGATGCGCGGCTACGAGGAGAAACTGGCGCAGGCGATGGGCCCCGGCTTCAGCTACGACGGCACGCCGTTCCGTCAACGCGCCGAGCTGCTGCAGAAGCACAGCACGTTCTACCTGTTCGGCACCGAGGAAAGCTACGGCTACCTGCCCAACGACGCGCTGCGCGACAAGGATGGCAACTCGGCCTGCCTGATGTTCGCCGAACTCTGCGCCTGGGTGAAGTCGCGCGGGCTGACGGTGCCGGAGTATCTCGACGAAATTTACCTGCGCTACGGTTTCTTCCTGGAGGGCGTGATCAACATCTACTTCGAGGGCGCGAGCGGCGCGGCGAAGATCAAGCGCATCCTCGACACCTACCGTTCGAACCCGCCGGCGGCGTTTGGCGATACGAAGGTCACCCGCTTCCAGGATTTCGGTCGCGAGAAATTCTTCGATGCCGACAACGAGCAGATTCCCGCGCAGGATCTCTACATTGTCTCGCTCGCCAACGGCTACTCGTTCGCCGCGCGCGGCAGTGGCACGGAACCGAAGATGAAGTTCTATCTCTTCGCATCCGACCCGGTGAAGTCCGCCGCTGAACTGCCCGCGGCCAAGGCGAAGACCAAGGCCACGCTCGACGCGCTCAAGACGTTGATCGAGGCCGATGCGCGCAAGCGGGCGGAAGGCTGAGATTCTATCGAGCAGGTTCGCGCATATTTTCGAACGTCGGATTTGGCCGTAGGAGCCTGTTTACAGGCGATGCGTGCGTTGTCCCGGTCGGGAACATCGAGTCGTTTGGGTGCGAACATCAAAGAACATCCCTACCATCATCCTGAGCCGTGCGAAGGATCCAAGCGCGAGGCGCAGCTCACGACTTCCCCTTGGATCCTTCGCGCGGCTCAGGATGACGGAGGCGAAGGTTATGATTGGTTCGATCTTTCGCCGCGCTCAGGATGACGAATCAGGTTTGATAACTGCCCTAGTCTTCCTGCAGCTGCCCCTGGCGAACGCGGACCAAGCGGTCGCAGGCTTCGGCAAAGCGGCGTTCATGGGTGGCGACCACCACGGTGATGCCGTCGCGGCGGGCGAGTTCGCGCAGCAGGTTGAACACCGTCTCGCCGGTCTGCTCGTCCAGCGAGCCCGTCGGTTCGTCGGCGAGAATCAGCCGGGGGGAGTTCATGAGCGCGCGGCAGAGGGCGGTGCGCTGGCGTTCGCCGCCGGAAAGATCCTGAATGCGATGCCCGAGCCGGTCGGCCAGGCCCACGCTTTCGGCCAGGGTTCGCACCCGCGCGGCGGTGGGGGCGGATGCGAGACCGATGGCCAGCGCGGGCACGCGGATGTTTTCCTCCACGGTGAGATCCGGGATGAGATTGTGCAGCTGGAAGACAAACCCGAGGTGACGGCGGCGCAGTTCGATCCGGTGGGCTTCGAGCCGTGGGTCGAGGCCGCAGACGCGGATCTCGCCGGTGTCGGGCACATCCAAACCGCCCAGCAGGTGCAGCAGGGTGCTTTTGCCCGAGCCCGAAGCGCCCCAGAGAGCAACGATTTCGCCCGCACGCACGGTCAGGCTCACGCTGCGCAGCACGGCGATGCGACCGGCGTCGTAGGACTTGGTCACGTCGCGGGCTTCGGCGATTAGCGTGGTCGGATCACTCATAACGAAGGGCCTCGGCCGGTTCGATACGCGAGGCGAAACGGGCGGGATAGATGGCGCCGGCCACGGCAGTGAACAGCGCGGTGGCGATGATGCCGACGACAACCGCCGGTTGGATACTGGCTTGAACGTAGCCGTGAAACTGGGGGACGCGCTCCAGTGCGGCCAGCACGGCGAAGCCCAGTGCGAAGCCGGTTAGCACTCCGATGGCGGCGATGGCAATGGCTTCACTGAAGATCAGCGCGGTCACCTGCCCGTTGGAGAATCCGCAGACGCGGAGGACGGCGATCTCCCGGATGCGGGTGAAGACCGACAGCAGCATCGTGTTGGCGACGCCCAGCCCGCCGAGGCAGAACGCGCAGATACCCACGGCCCACGCAGTGAAATTCAGAATCTTGAAACTATTATAGCTGGAGCTGAATTCCCTGTTCTCGAGTGCGACGAGACCCGGCTCCGCGGCTTCGAGGGCGGCCTTGAAGGCGGGCCCGGTCGACTCGTCCGCGAGCTTGACCGTGACGACGGAGGCAGCGTCGCCCCGGTGAAAGAATTCCTGCGCCTCGGTGAGCGGAAGAAAAACGCCGCCGTCCTCAAAGCCGTTTTCGGTTTCGAAAATGCCGCCGACGTGGAAACGACCGCGGCCGATCTCGATCTCGCGGTCGGCCTCGGCGTGGAGGAATTCCGCCGCCCGGGCGCCAAGGAAAACATTCCCGGGTTTCCGGCCAAAATCGTCCGCCCGACCGGAACGCCAGCGGGCGCGCGTGAGGCGGGGGTCGTCGCGCGTGAGGCCGAAACAGGTGATGACCGGGTGGCCGGGCGAGGAGACGAGACCGAAAAGCACCGGGTACGCCTCGCGGACTTCGGCGCGAGCCCGGATGGCTGCGACCTGTTGCTGCGTCACGGAACTGAAAAAGAGATCGGAGACATTGCGCTCGAAAACGAGGTAGTGGCTGTCGCTCGAAAGGAGCCGTTGAAACATTCCGATCGCACCCGTGACGATGGCCAGGAT
>DATCRM010000276.1:0-10627 GCA_036568985.1 Lacunisphaera sp.
GTCCAGGGCTCCGCTGTTCATTTCCTTCTTGGGGGTCATGTCGATCTTGCTGGCGACCTTTCCCTTCACGACGAGCTTGATCACGCTGGCGATCGGGTCCGGCGCGGTCTTCGGCAGGGTGAGCGTGGCGCCGTTTGCGGAAATCGCTGTGGCCAGGTTCTGTCCGCCGTCCAGCAGACTGGCGGATGAAATCGCGTTCTTCAGGTCGGGCAACTCGAGGCGGCCATCCGCCGGCCAGTCGAACACCGAGACGTAGAGGACGGTGTCGCCTTTTTCCTCCCGCTGCGTGCAGCGGCCCCAAGGGAGCCGGCCGAAAGGGCTCGCCTGCGTGCGGTAGATCGATTCGCCGTTCACGCGCATCCACCGGCCGATCTCTGCCAGCCGGTCGATGCTCGGCTGCGGGAAGGTGCCGTCGGGCTTCGGGCCGATGTTCAGCAGGTAGTTCCCGCCCTTGGAGGCGATGTCGACCAGGTTGCGGATCAGGGTCTCGGTCGATTTCCAGTTGTTGTCGGAGGTCCGGAAACCCCAGGTGCGGTTCATGGTCATGCAGGTCTCCCAGTTCTGGCCGGCGAGGGTTTCCTGATCGGGGATCTTCTGCTCCGGTGTCTTGGTGTCGCCCGGGAAATTGGGCCGCTTCAGGCGGTCGTTGGTGATGATGGCGGGCTGCCGCTTCAACTCGGCATGGAGCTTGAGTGCGGCCTCGTCGGTCATGTTCGTCGGCGTGTCCCACCAGAGCACGGCCACGTCGCCGTAGTTTGAGAGCAGTTCCCGGACCTGCGGCACCGAGACGCGGTCGATGTATTCGTCGAAGGTGGCGGTCTCTTGCGCCGGATCCCAGTGCCCCTTGTGCTCCTTGGTATAGGCATCGATCTTCTCCGCGTCGGGGTTCGGCCAGCCCTCGCTCATCTCCTTGCGCGCCGCCGAGCCACCCGGATTGTTCCAATCCTGGGCCTGCGAGTAGTAGAACCCCAGTTTGATGCCGTGCTTTCGGCAGGCCTCGGCCAACGGCGCGAGCAGGTCCTTGCCGTAGGCCGTCGCGTCCGCCACATCCCATGTGCTCGCCTTGCTGTCGAAGAGGGCGAATCCGTCGTGGTGCTTCGCCGTGATCACGATGTATTTCATCCCGGCGTCCTTCGCCATCCGCACCCAGGCGTCGGGGTCGTATTGCACGGGGTTGAATTCCCGGGCCTTCGCCTGGTACTCGGCCACCGGGATCTTGCAGCGGTTCATGATCCACTCGGCGCCGCCGCGGGCCTGCTCGTGACCGTGATAATTGCCCGCCCACAGCGCATAGACGCCCCAGTGGATGAACATGCCGAACTTGGCCTCGTGCCACCATTGGAGCCGCTCCTGGTCGGACAATTTGTTAGCCGGTGGATTTTCCTGCGAACGGGCGGGCGCGGCGGCGAGGACTAGGATCATCAGAAGGAGGGCTGCTTTCTTCATGGGCGGATAGGGGTTGTGCGGTCGGGTTCGACGACGAGGATCCGACTGCATTGAGCCGGCAATCGTGGCCGGTCCGCGCGTTCACTGACAGACCGCGGTTTGAGATATCGTTAACCGCGCCGCCGGACTTGTGGATTGGCCACGAAAAGGCACCAAAGGTCACAAAAACGAGCCACCGATCCGAGGCTGAATCAAGACGAGGTGTAGGTTCGGCTTGGGTTAGCGATTCCCTTCGTGGAATCCGATTCGGGGCTTGGGTGGTGCGGGCGGCGGGGAGAGCAGCGGCTGAAGACGGCTCCAAAGCAGACGGAGGTTGCTGTCGTGTTCGAGGAGAGTCTTATCGATCTCGGCCAGGCGCTTCAGGATGACGGCGTTGGTGGCCAGGGCCTCGCGCTGCTTCACGAAAGCACGGACGACGTAAACGCTCATCTCCGTAGCGCGTTCGGATCGCAGGATGTTAGCCGCCATCAAGGCGCCGTGCTCAGTGAAAACCCAAGGGAGATAACGCCGGCCGCCATGTCCGGAACTTGAGGTCGCAATTTGCGACCTCAACTTCTCGACCTCATCGGGCGCCAACTGGAAGGCGAAGTCTTCGGGGAAGCGGTGTTTGTTGCGTTTGAAGGCTTCGTTGAAGCGCTTGGTCGGCACGCCGTAGAGGCGGGCGAGGTCGGAGTCTAGGATGACGCGGTGGCTGCGGATTTGGAAGATGCGGCCGGGAATAGGATCGGTGGCTGTTGGCATGGTGGGCAACGTGGAGAGCTGGCTGCGGACGGCAGCGGCGTTGGCCCGGACGCTGGGAGGCTGGGTCGAAGGGAGAGGCGAATCAACGGCGGAGTTGGGGGCGGCGCGGACGCTGTGGGAAATGGGCAACCCTAACCTGACCCCTGGCTCGACCTGACCCCCTGGCTCGACTTGTCCCGTGGCGCCGGATATATCGGCGGGTGCGACTGGTCCGTTATCCCTATCCAATCCACGGATTGGGATTAGTGACTCCTTAGTGTGGATTAGTGGTGACCAATCAATTCCGGGCCGGGGTGGGGACGGACCAGGGGCGGACTTCCATCGCGACGTTGTAGTCCTTGGCGGGGTGGGTCGCGGCGAGGGCGGTGGCCTCGTCGAGGTCGCGGGCTTCGAGGAAGAGCAGGGCGGTGACCGGCCATTGGCCGGCTTCGGTGTCGGTGACAGTGATTCCGGGGCGCGTCACGCTCGGCGCGAGGCTGCGCGGTTCGAGACGGTGGCCCTTGGCGTTCTGCTCGCGCGCCCAGAGCGAAATCTGCGCCTGTCGCCGCGCCTTGACGTCGTCGGTGAGGTTGAACGGTCCCTGGCGGAAAAGGATCACGAATGGCTTATGCCCCAACCCTATCACGCCCCGCTGACAGCATTGTGTCAGGAGAAACATCAATATCCGCAGCCTGACCCCCTACTCGGCTCTGGATGTCAGCATCCCAAGCGCCCTGCTGATTCCTTAAGCAAGCGGAATTAAACGCGGAGGGCGCAAAGGACGCGGAGAAGGGAAACGAGGACTCCGCGACCTTCGCGGGCTTCGCGTTTCAATGGTTTGGATCAGGGTTGCCAAGCATCGGTTTCAGGCTTCGGTCCGCTGCCCTCCGTCCTCTGTCTACCGATCACCGCCCTCCGTTCACCGCAGGCGGGCGGGGCATCGCCGGGCATTCGGATGGAATCGCGGGACATCAGTATCCGCAGCCTGACTCCGTCTGGGCTCCTCGCAGCTTGAGACCGTATCAAAGTTCTTTAAACTGGGCCAACCACGCGATTTCATACCCGAGCAATGCCGCTTTTTTCTCATAAGGACCTTAATGATGTCTTGAGCAACCAACGAGGGCGTGTTTCCGGCGAAGTCGAGAAGTTGTCGCGTGACCAAGTTTCGAGCCTGACGGAAGATCGGTTGGTGGATCACGTTGTGGCCAAACTTCGTATTGAGCCAATCGTGCTGCGAGAGGACAAAATGTTGTCCGACATTGAAGAAACACAGGTCGACGTCAGTTTCGATCGGCGTCGTGCTTTCTTCAACGATGGTCGTCAGATCTTCGTTCCTGGCCACAAAGCGAAGATTGTAATCCCCTTCGATGGAGAAGCTGACTTGTTCGCATGTGCTCCTAGCTCACGGTATTTGAGAGCCCCGCATGGTGAATACGACGGCGGCAAAGGAATTTTAACCATCTCACATATTCAGCCGGCTGATGAGCCGCATGAACAAATCAAGCAGAGTCTTGAGAAAACCTTAGCCGATATCCGTTTTTATTTGGGCAATCAGCAGGGACAAATTGCAGAGTTTAATGCCAAGCTACCAGATGACGTTCGTACGCATGTGAAGGCACGCAAAGCTCGCCTTGGCGCCCAGAACGAGATCCAGAAAATGCTTGGTATTCCCCTCAAGAAACGGGATGGAGCGGCAAATTTTGAGCCGATCAACATGCCGCGGCAACTGGTTCGCCCACTACCATCAGTTCCGGTCGGTGGCTTTCCTGCGGAACCTGGCATCACAGCGGAACAGTATGCTCATATCCTTGGCGTGATTCGACATGCGGGGCGAACATTCGAACGCACGCCAAAAACATATATCTCGCATGGCGAGGAGGAGCTGCGTGACATAGTCCTCGCTAACCTGAACTCACACTACCAAGGCACAGCAGGCGGCGAGGTTTTTCGTAGAAAGGGGAAAACGGATATTTGTATCGAAGAAAAATCGCGCGCTGCATTCGTTGCTGAATGCAAGGTTTGGCGCGGTGCTGCCGAATTCAAGGATGCCATCGATCAGTTGCTTAGCTACCTAACTTGGCGTGATTGCAAAGCTGCATTAGTGATCTTCAACAAGAATAACGCGAAGTTTTCTGAACTCATCGCAAAGCTGTCAGGACTCGTGCAGACTCATGTGTGTTTTCGCCGGACTTCAAAGTCAACGGAGGCGGGTGAATGGACGTTCACGCTGGCCGATCCGAAAGATGATGGTCGTGAGATTGAGCTGACGGTCTTTGCATTCAATCTGCACGTTTAGGGTCACCTGTGGGGCGTTTGGCTCGAACCGTTGGATCTGTGATGAACTATAGCCGCGGCACGACGAGGCCGCCGTCCACCATGACCACCTAGCCGGTCGATCAGCCGTCGCCGAGCCTATGGCTGACTCGTCCAGTGGCAGCGCCACAGGCGAGGAAGGGAGTCGTCAATTACAGCCGCGGAATTGTCAGGCCGCCATCAACCATGATCACCTGGCCCGTTGAGAAAGGCAGGTCACCACGCGCCAGTGAGGCAACGGCCATTCCAACGTCCTGCGGGAATCCCCAGCGCGGCTGCACGCAAAGACCCTTGCTGATCAGGTCGTCGTATTTGGCGGTCACGCCGGCGGTCATGTCGGTTTTGATGACGCCGGGGCGGACTTCGTACACCGGGATGCCGTCGGCGCCGAGGCGGGTGGCGAAGAGCTGGCTCAGCATGCTCAGGCCGGCCTTGGCGATGCAGTATTCGCCGCGGTTGATCGAGACCACCGTGGCCGAGATGGACGTGATGTTGATGATCGCGCCGCTGAAGGCGGGGTCGGCCTTCCTGGCGGCGACCATGTCGCGGGCGAAGGCCTGGGTGAGGAAGAAGACGCCGCGGAGGTTTGTGTTCACCACGTAGTCGTAGCTTTCCTCGGAGGTCTCGAGCAGGTCGGCGCGGACTTTGGGAGCGACGCCGGCGTTGTTGACGAGAAGATTGATGGAGGCCGGAGACGGGAGACCGGAGGCCGGATTTTGAAGGTTTTCTTGCCTCCCGCCTCCTGCCTCCCGCCTCCAACCGGCGGCCAGTTCGCGGGTGGCTTGCAGGATGGAGGCGCGACCTTCAGCCGAGCCCACGTCACCACGGGCATAACCCACGCGGACGCCCATGGCGCGGAGCTTGGCGAGGGGCTCGGCGACGGCGGACTCCTCGCGGACGCCGTTGATGACGAGATCCCATTTCTCGGCGGCGAGTTTCTCGGCGATGCCGAAGCCAATGCCGCGCGAACCACCAGTGATGAGAGCTACTTTATTCATGAGAGGAGAAGTTTAACCACAGATGGACACAGATTCACACAGATGGGTTTACAGGAGGAAACAGAGGGAACCGCGAAGGGGTTTAACCACGGAAGGATTGTTTACACCAAGGAAGCAAAGTTGGCTAAGGGATGAATTGCTCCGCGACCTTTGCGACCTTCTGTAAAATTGCTTGGGTTAACCACGAAGGCCCGGAGACACAAAGGAAGGCAGAGAGATTGGCCACAGTAGGCACAAAAGGCGCAGAAGGAATGGCCACGAAGAACACGAGAAACACGAAAAGGATCGGGTGAGGAATTAACCACAGAAGCACGAAGTCACAGAGAAGAAATCAAGGTTCTGAACTTTGTGCCTCAGTGTCTTTGTGGTGAACTCTGGTTCGTTTTGTGATTTTTGCGTTTTTTGTGGCCAATCCCGGATCGGAATTACTTCAGCGGGTTGACGTCGACCCAGGCGCGTTTGGCCCAGGAGTCGAGGGCGAGTTCGGCGAGCTGCACGCCCTTGGCGCCTTCGTGGAGATTCCACGGGAAGGGCGAGCCGGTGACGACGTGCTTGAGGAAGAGCTCCCACTGGATCTTGAAGGCGTTGTCGTAGACACCCTGGTCGGGGACGCGCACCCAGCCGTCCTTGTATTTGATCGGGCTGTCGATGTCGGGGTTCCAGACGCAGCGCGGGGTGGCGGCCATGGACTGGGCCTTGCAGTCGCGCAGGCCGGCGACGGCGGAACCCTTGGTGCCGTCCACCTGGAGCGTGAGCAGGTCGTCGCGGTCAACGCGGACATCCCACGACGAGTTGAAGTGGCAGATGACGCCGTTCTTCAGCTCGAAGGTGGCGTAGGCGGAGTCATCGGCCGTGCACTTGTAGGGTTTGCCGGCTTCGTCCCAGCGCTGCGGGATGTGCGTCGCGCCGAGGCAGGTGAGGCTCTTGATGTCGCCGAAGAGGTTTTGGATGACGTACTGCCAGTGACAAACCATGTCGACGATGATGCCACCGTCGTCTTCCTTGCGGTAGTTCCAAGAGGGGCGCTGGAGCTTCTCGTGCTCGCCGGTGAAGACCCAGTAGCCGAACTCGCCGCGCACGGAGAGGATCTGGCCGAAGAAGCCCTGGTCCATGAGCCATTTCAGCTTCACGAGGCCGGGGAGCCAGAGCTTGTCCTGCACGACACCGTTCTTGAGGCCCGCGGCGGTCACCTCGTTGGCGAGGGCCATGGCCTCCTTGGAGGTCGTGGCGGTGGGCTTTTCGCAGTAGATGTGTTTCTTGGCGGCGATGGCCTTGCGGACGCCGGCCGGGCGCTGGCCGGTGAGGGTGGAGTCGAAGTAGATTTGGTTGGCGGGATTCGCCAGCTCGGCGTCGAGGTTGGTGGAAACGCGCGAGACGCCGACGCGGGCGGCGAGGGCCTTGAGCTTCTCCTCGCTGCGGCCGACGAGCACCGGGTCGGGCATGATGACCTCGGAGTCGGAGAGCTTCACGCCGCCCTGGTCCATGATGGCCTTGATGGAGCGGATGAGATGCTGGTTGGTGCCCATGCGTCCCGTGACGCCGTTCATGATGATGCCGATGCGGTGGGTTTTCATAGGGGAGGGAGAAGTAGTTGGTGAGTTAGTAGTTGGTAATTGGGGAAGAGGTTTTAACCACAGATGGACACAGATTCACACAGATGGGGAATGAGGCGGTTGGCTCTCAATCCGTGTTCATTTGTGTTTATCTGTGGTTTCACGGTTTTGGCTCTTCGGGTTTCTTTGGCGTTTGGAAGTTTGGCGTCTGGGATTTCTCCCTCTTGGCACTTGTTACTTGATCCTTGTTACTTCGTGCGGCGCTCAGACGTGGTCGCGGTAGGCTTCGACGATGTTCTTGAGGTATTCGTCCTGGTTGGTGGCCCAGAGGCGCGTGCTGAAGACTTCGACTTCGTTGAAACCCTTGAAGCCCGTCGCCTCGACCCAGGCGCGGATCTGGCGAAGAGGGATGCAGCCTTCGCCCATGAGGCCGCGGTCGTTGAGCAGGTCCACGGTGGGCGTGCGCCAGTCGCAGACGTGGTAGGCGAAGAGCGCCTTCAGTTTGCCGCAGCGGGCGATCTCGGCTTCGAGCGCGGGGTCCCACCAGAGGTGATAGACGTCGGCGGCGACGCCGACGTAGGGCGACTTGAGCTGCTCCACCATGTCGTTGGCCTGGCCGAGGGTGTTCACGGCCGAGCGGGAGTCGGCATACATCGGGTGGAGCGGCTCGATGGCGAGCTTCACGCCGACGGCCTGGCATTCGGGCAGGAGGGCGGCGATGCCATCGGTGATCTGTTTGCGGGATTCGGTGAGCGGCTGGCCGGGGACGGCGCCGCAGACGAGCACGATGAGCGGCGCGCCGAGTTCGCGTGCTTCGGCGATGGCCTTGCGGTTGTCGTCGAGCGCCTTCGCCCGGTCGGCGGCGGTGGTCGCCGGAAAAAAACCGCCGCGGCAGAGCGAGACGATGGACAGGCCGTGGTCGCGGAGGAGCTGGCCGGTCTTGGCGATGTCGCGGCCGACGAGGGTGTCGCGCCAGACGGTGATGCCCTTCACGCCCGCGGCGGCGAATTTGGCCGCCGCCGTCTCGATCGCCCACGGCTTGGTGGTGATCGTGTGGATGCAGAGGCGCGAAAGATCGGGGAGTGGTGAGGAGGGATTCATTTTTTAACCACGAAATACACTGAACACACGGAAGAAGGGGTTAACCACAGATGGACACAAATGAACACAGATGGGGAAAAGGAGTTGAGGCAGGTCGGCTTGGATATCTGTGAAAATCTGTGTTTATCTGTGGTTGAAACTCAGGCCTTCAAACACCCGAAGAAGGTGTAGTAAGGTTTGTTCTCGATGAGGCGCTGGAGGAGGAGGGCGGCTTCGCGGAGGTGGTAGTCGCCCCACATGCAGGCTTCGCCGCAGGGGACTTTCCGGCCGGCGGGGATGTGGTCCCAGCCGTTCGGGCGGTGATAAACCGTGTGGAGGAGGAGGCCTTGGTGTTTCGGATCGATGCCGAGGTAGGCGTCGCTGAGGAGCGTGCGCATCGTGGTGAGACCGGCCTGCCAATATTTTTTGCCGTCGGGCGTGTTCTCGCCGAGGTAGCGGCCGAGGCGGAGCAAACCTTGCACGCCGATGGCGGCGGCGGAGCTGTCGACGGGCTCGTGGTCGTTGAAGATCTCGGCGTTGCGCGCGCGCCAGTCGCCGAGCTTGTGGAGATTGGGCGCGCCACCGTCCCAATACGGAATGCCGTCGAGGGCGGTGTTGGCGATGAACCAGTCGCAGGTGGCCGTGGCGCCCTTCAGGAGGAGGGTTTCCCATTTCGCGCGGCCGCCGAGGGGGGCGAGTTCGGCGTCGGAGACGGTCTTGAGGAATTCGAGTTCCTCGGCGAAACCGATCATGGCCCACGAGAGACCGCGGGTCCAGGTGGTGAAGCCGGAGAAGCCCTGCTGGGAATTCGGGCAACGGAAGCGTCCGTCGTTGCGATTGAAGATGGCTTCGTGCGTCGTGCGGCCGCGCTCGGCGGGGACGTCATAGCTGTCGCGGCCCTCGCCGTAGTAGATGGAGTATTTCGCGGTGGCCTCGATGTGTTGCAGGCCGCGGTCGAGGAGGGAGTGCGCGGCGTCGTTCTCGCCCATGAGACGGTGGCCGAGCTTGTGCGCGACCATCAGGATGCGGACGGAACGGATCGTATCGACGAAGAGGGAGTGCGGGCCGTTGAAGGAGTAAATGTAGCCTCCTTCGCCAAGGCTACGGAGGCCAGGGCCGCCTCCATTATCTCCGCCGTGGTTGATCCGTGACCAACGCGAAGCTTGGACGGCGCCGGAGGCCTTGAGCGCCATTTCGCAGAACTCAATCTGGTTGGCGGGAAGCCTGCCCTCGCGTTGGAGCCGCAGCCAGTTGCCGTAGGTGCTGAGATTGTTGAAGCCGTGATCGTGCACGCCGACGTGGGAGACATGCGAGGCCATGCGGTCGACGGTGAGCTTGGCGGCGGAGTCGGCGAAGCGCTGCTCGCCGGTGGCGTCGAACTGGAGGAAGCTGGAGCCGTAGCTGAAACCTTCGGTCCACTCGGTCCAGCCGCGGGTGGTGTATTTGCCCCCGGCGGTGAAAACGGGCGAGCCTTTGGCAGGATCGTATTCCTTGAAGATGAGGTCGATCTTCTGGCCGGAGAGCTGCCAGAATTTCTGGAGCGCGGGAGCAAGGGCGGAGGCTTTCAGCTGGTCGTCAATTTTCATGGGGGCGGAAGAAAGGATTTTGTCACTGAGGAAGAGGAGGCATCACGGAGGGCACAGAGGAGTTGGATTTGAACTCATGCCGTCTCGGTGTTCACTCCGTGAGCTCGGTGTCGAAGATCGGAAGGGTTTGGCTCAGTAGCGTTTGTCCTTTCGGAGGTGGAGGATCACGAACTCGGAGTCGGCGAGGGACTCGTAGGCGTGCTGTTGGATGGCGTCGAACTGGATGCTCTCGCCGGCGGCGAGCTCGACGATTTCGTGGGGAAGCGTAACGCGAACACGTCCGGACGTGACCCAGCACACCTCCGTGTCGTCGTGGTGGATTTCGGGGCGGTTCACTTTCGCTCCGGCGGGGGCGGAGCCGAGGTGGGCGACCACGTTGGCGTATTTGACCTGGCGGAATTTGAAGTCGCCGGAGCGATAAGCCTTCTCTGCGGTGCGGTGCACAAGCTCGGACTCGCACAGGGCGAGAAGGTCGGTGGCGCTGAGGCCGAAGGCACGGGCAAGACGGTAGAGCGTGTCGAGTTCGGCCGACTGCTGGTTGCGCTCGAGCTTGGAGATGACGCCGACGGAAACGCCCGAAGCCTCGGACAACGCGGCCAAGGTCAGTTCATGCTGGTCGCGGAGGGTGCGCAGCACGGAGAAATCGAATTTCGGGGTGGCGGGAGGCATGTTTCGCTGTCGGACAAAAACAGGCGATTTATGTGCGTCAACGAAATAGATTGCCTCGGGGGGTGTACAAATGGAGGCGGCCCGCGAAGGACGCGAATTTTTGGAGGGCCGACCTCCCGGTCGGCCGCGGTCGGCCGGGAGGCCGACCCTCCACTGGAGCCGCAGCGACTCCGCTGCGGTTTGCGAGAGAACCACGGCGAGGTCGCCGTGGCTCCATGAAAAAGGCGGGACCAGCGATCCCGCCTTGCAGTTGATCGGCGGG
>DATCRM010000277.1:0-2169 GCA_036568985.1 Lacunisphaera sp.
CCTCAGCTCCGTGTTCGCCCAAAACCCGGACAAGGTTGCAGGTTGGATGCATGCGTTCCGGGAACTGCCCGAGGCGCACCAGCGGCTGGCCGCCGCGGCCCTGTGGTATTCGCGGCTGCCAGGCAGCGAGCGCAAGTTGCGGGCGCTCGCCCGACACAGCGATGCGGAACTCCAGGCTGAAATCGACCAGCTGCTGGCTCGCGGCGCCACGCCGGTGGGTGAAACGCCGGTCGTCTCGATCTCCTCTCTTAATCTGCAATGGGGAGCGTTTCTCGCGTCCGGAGAGCAACAGCACATCGTCGCGGCATTGTCCGCGCTGGGCTCCGGCGAAGCCGGTCTGAGTTCGATTGTGCGCAGCTCGCTGGCCCAGAAGGCAGCCGGGCATCAGCGCGTTTATGAAATCTGCCAGGCGCAACTCGCCAGCCAGCCCGCCGGTGTGCGTGACCAGATGCGCACGGCCTTGGCGGACGAAATGCCCCGGCGCTGAATTCAATTCGCGTCCTCTGTATTCGCCGGCTCCGTTAATGGAGCCGGCTTTTTATTCCCTGTGGGTCGAATACCTCGGAGCTTCAGCCTTCGCCTGGCCTACGGCTGACAGGTGTTCCGACTTGGTTGGAGGCGGGGCTATCAGCCCCGCGTTTGGGAAAGAGCGCGGCCTGCGCCTCGCAGGACTGATAGTCCTGCCTCCATTTCTGAAATGCCCCGGAGCTTGCCCCGGGGATCTTTACTTTCGCGGTGGGTCGATAACCGGAGCTTCTGTGATCGCCGGACCTGTGGCGGACAGTGCTCCGGCTCGGTCGGAGTGTAGGAGCCTGCTTGCAGGCGATGCAGCACCCGCGCGGTGGGCGGACGTTTTCAGATCGCCTGCAAGCAGGCTCCTACGAAGGGTGATGTGGTCGGCGTCCGCGGTTTCGCTCGCGCGCACGGCGGCATCCGCGAGATTCGCATTGCGGGAATGCCTCGTGCCACGAAACGCGATGCGCAATTTTTCGCGACGATGCGTTCGCCTCAAGTTGCTGGAACACTTCGTCTCCGGGACACGGAAGGAAAAGAATTCATAGCCAAAAGCCTGAACGGGTGTGGCACCTCGCGTGCTGAATGTGGAGATGCGACTCACCCACACACTAACACTCAGATGAACCCGTTCAGGCCATGCCCAAACACACCTCCGCACTGCTGGTTGCAACGCTAATTTATTCCTCGACGCTCCTGCAGGCGCAGGAAACGCCCGCTGATAAGACTGACAAAACTGACGAGAAGAAACCCACCGAGCCGATTCTGGTGCTCGAAAAAATGGTCGCCACCGATTCGTCGGACGACCGGTTCGGAATGCTCAACACCAAGCCGGTCGGCACCGCCGTCGGCTTTGCGCGCAAACTGGAGGACACTCCGCGTTCCATCAGCATCGTGGGTTCCGAGCTGATCGACAAGGTCGGCATCCGGGACGCCGATCAGCTTTTTCAGATCATCCCCGGCACGTACACGGTCAACCGGTGGGGTATCGCCGGCGCCACGCAGGTGCGGAATAACACCACCGACACTTACATCCGCGGCATGAAGCGGATCGATCCGCAGGGAAATATCCGCAACGTCATCACGATGTGGGACAGTGTCGAGGTCGTGAAAGGCCCGCCGTCCCCGATCTACGGCACGGGCCGCATCGGCGGCTACACGAACTTCGTCCCGAAATCCGTGCGCGGCACCACCGGCAAATACCTGGAGCACGCCGAGGGCAGCGTCACCGCGACGATCGGCAGCTTCAACCGCAAGGAAACGCAGGTGAACTATTCGCAGCCCCTCAAGATCGCCGGCCGCGACGCGGGCTTCCAAGTGTTCATGTTGGTCAACGACTCGCTCAGTTACTACAAGCAGAACTACCAGAAGGACAGTGTGCTTCAGACCTCCTTCTCGATGAACCTCACCGACCGGTGGCGCGTCGAAGCGGGCGGCATTTATCAGCAGGTGGAAAACGCCGGCATGGCCGGCGCCAACCGCGTGGACCAGTATACACTGGATAACAACCTCTACATGCGCGGCACCGCGCTGGTGAACCTCGATTTCGACGGCAACGGCCGCGTTTCGGAAAAGGAAATCCAGGACAGCCGTTACGGACCCGGCGGCAAAACCTTTGCCGGCGGCACCACCTTCACCGGCAACCGGCCCCTGAGC
>DATCRM010000278.1:0-2686 GCA_036568985.1 Lacunisphaera sp.
CTCCCGCCGAGTCCCCGCAGTCCCGCTCCCCGCCCGTCATCCTGGGCGGAGCGAAGGATCCAAGCACGAGGTGTGAACCGGTCCTTCCCCTGATCGAGCTTCATGGGCCCGGCGATTTGGTGGGACGCACCGGCCCGGTGCGCCGGGAACGTGATGTTATCTTCGCAGTGGACCGGACCTCTCCCGCACCGCCTTCACCTCCAAAAAATAAAACCGCCGCGGATTTGCTCCGCGGCGGTCAAAGTCTGATCGAGATCGGACTAATCAGGAGAGGTTCTTGCTGACCAGCTTGGTCATGTCGAACATGCTGACCTGGGTCTTGCCACCGAAGACGGCCTTGAGGGCGTCGTCAGCGTTGATCATGCGCTTGTTCTTTTTGTCCTGGAGACCGTTCTTCTTGATGTAGGCCCAGAGCTTCTTGGTGAGCTCCGTGCGGGGGAGAGGCTTGGCGCCAACAACGGCAGCGAGCTTCTCATTGGGGGTAACCGGCTTCATGAAAGCGGCGTTGGGTTTACGAGTGGATTTAGCCATAGTGCTATTCGTCATAGAACCCGCTTCCTTCAATGCAACGATTTTCTAGAGGGAGAATTCATTTTCTCAGAGGGGAAATCCGCCAAAATTGTCTTGCGGCATTCCGTGATGACTCCTTCCGCGATCACGTGCGCTCGTCCATCTGCACGAATTGCCGGTAGAGCGCGGCATAATGTCCGCCCTGCGCGAGCAACGCCGTGTGCGTGCCGCGCTCGATGACGCGGCCCTGGTCGAGCACGAGCACGAGATTCGCGTGCCGGATGGTGCTGAGCCGGTGCGCCACCACGAAGCTCGTGCGCCCGCGCAAAAGTTCCACCAGTGCTTTCTGCAGCCGGGATTCGGTGATCGCGTCGATCGAGCTGGTCGCCTCGTCGAGAATGACGAGCCGCGGATCGGCGAGCATGGCGCGAGTGAAGCAAACCAGCTGCCGCTGCCCGAGGGAAAGCCCCGCGCCGCGCTCGCCCACTTCCGTGGCCAGACCCTGCGGCAGTGCCTCCAGCAGATCGAGGCAATCCAACCGCCGCGCCGCCTCCCGCACCTCCGCCTCGGTCGCCTCCGGTTTGCCCAACCGGATGTTCTCCAGCACCGACCCGGTGAAGAGCAGGTTCTGCTGCTGCACCATGCCCATCTGGCGGTGCAACGAATGGCTCGTGATCGTGCGGATTTCACGGCCGTCCACGATGACCTCGCCGCGGGTCGGCAGATAGAATTTGGCCGCCAGATTGATGATCGAGCTTTTGCCGCTGCCGGTGTGACCGACCAACGCGACGGTCTCCCCCGGCTCCGCGACGAAGCTGACGTCGTGCAACACGGGTTTCGCCGGGTCGTAGCCGAAGGTGACCGACTGAAACTCGACGCGAACGCCGGCTGGTTCTGGAGCGCGGGCGACGCCGCCCGCGTCCGACCGCGGCGGGGTCGCCGCGGCTCCATCTGGTCTCGCCGTCCCGGTTGGCCGACTGGCTCGGTTTCTTGATACTTGATCCTTGTTACTTGTCACTTGCGGCGATTCCGTTGCGCGAGGATCGCGCAACGGAGTCGCCGCCGGATCATCCTCCCAGTCCGGCTTGAGGTCGATGAGCCGGAAAACCCGCTCGGCGCCGGCCATGGCGACGAGCGCCTGGTTGTATTGGTTGCCGATGATCGAGATTGGGGCGAAGAACTGGTTGGCGAGTAGAAAGAAAGTGATGAGCCCGCCCATCGTCATGTCGCCGTGAAATACCCGCCAGCCGCCGAACATCAGGAGGATCGCGACGAAGAACTGGCTGTTCAGTTCAAGGAGCGGGGTGAGAATGGCCGAGGTGCGGGCGAGGGCAATGTTGTATCGAGCGTGGTCGGCGAGCAGCCCGCGAAACAGGCCGGAATTGGTCTCCTGCCGCACGAAGCCCTGTGTCACGCGAATGCCACCGACCGACTCGGCGAGCGTGGCCGTGACCCGGCTGAAACTCTCCTGTGAAGCCCGCGTGTGGTGGCTGAGTTTCACCCGGAAATGCCGGTTAAGCATCCACAATATCGGCGCCATCGCCAGCACGACCAGGAAAAGCATCGCATCGCTCCAAAGCATCACCGCGGCGGAAAACACCATCGAGCCAAACTGAATCACGCTGACGAAAAGCACGTCCTGAATTCCGGTGCGCACCGCCTCCACGTCGCTGGTCACGCGGCCGATGATCCGCCCGATCTTCACGCGGTGAAAGAAGCTCATCGGCTGGCGTTGAGTCTTCGCAAACAGATCGGCGCGCAAACCGTTCACCACGGTCTCGCCGATCTCCAGGGCATAGCGCTGGCGAAAATGAAACAGCACATCCGTCGACAACGCGAGCAGACCGTAACCCGCAACGCCCAGCGCGATGCCGGCGAAGTCGCGGCCGGTGATCGGTCCCTTGATGATCAGAGACATCACCCAGCCCAACGCGGGCAGCTGCGCCGAACGGATCAGCGTCAGCAAAGCCAGCGCCGTAACCTTGCCCTTGATCGGAGCGGTATAGGTGAAAAGGCGGCGAATGAGCCCCCACTCGAGCGGCTTTTGCAGCGTCTCGTCCTCATCCTCCCGCACGCGGCGAATGAGCCCGAAATCGCGGACTTTGCCGGCCGCGCTCATTGGAATGCCTCCCTGCCAGCCGCTGGAGGCGGGACTATCAGTCCCGCGGTCTGCAGG
>DATCRM010000279.1:0-5641 GCA_036568985.1 Lacunisphaera sp.
CCATTGGAGTTTCACTGGGTGATGATCGCCGCTCCCGCCGGCATCACCGGACTCGCCGCCCTCTGCGGAATCTTCCCCGCGATCAAAGCGTACCGGACCGACGTCGCGAGCAACATGTCTCCGCTCTCCTAGCCCCATGAAAACACCCTCCCCTTTTAGTGCTCATTTCAAAACCTGTCATTGCGAGGAGCGCAGCGACGACCTGTCCGCCATAGCCTTGGCGACGGCGGAAGCAATCCACCTGAATGCCCGCTGGATCGCCACGCTCGGCTACGCCGAGCTCGCGATGACAAGACAGGCTTTGAAACGAGCTCTTATCGCTCTTCGCGGCCTGTGTCTGATGGCCGGCCTGCTGCAGGTTTCCCTGCTCCACGCCCAGATTCCCAATGCCTTTGTGGATCTGACTCCCCAAAAAGTCACGGTCGACGGCAGCGAGGTGTTCTCCCTCGGTTTCGACAAGCTGTCCTCCTTCACCTACACCCTGATGGACGCCGGCACCGGCGCGACGCCCGAGCAAATTGCCGAGCACATGAAGAAGGATCCGGTCCCGGCCTGGGTGCGCGCCTACGACAACCAACGCGTCCTTCTCACGGGTTACATGATGCCCCTGCAGGTCGAAAACGGGCGCTCCAAGAAATTCGTGATGATGCGGGACGTGACCACGTGCTGCTACGGCGCCGTGCCCAACATGAACGATTACCTCGTCGTGACCATGAAGGGCGCCGGCGTCGAAGTCGTGCAGGACGTGCCCGTCGAGCTCCTCGGCACCTTCCGCGTCGATCACCGCTACGAGGATGGCTACGTGGTTTCGCTTTTCGTGATGGACGGGGAAAAGTTCCTCGGGGCAAAGAAATGAGCCTCGCAACCGGCTCCAATACGTCCGGCTCATGGAGGCGGGACTATCAGTCCCGCGGGTTGTCGGTGACGCAGCCCGTCCCTCGCGGGACTGATAGTCCCATCTCCAGTCCCCACCGGCAGGCCGGCCTAGCGATCTTTCTTCTCGGCATGGCTGGCGCCCTGTTCCTGCCCACCGGATGCGGCAAGCCGGAACCGACGAAACCCACCGCGGCCGCCCACCAGCACGAGCACCACGCCCCGCATGGCGGCACGCCCGTCGTTCTCGGCGAGGAAGCCTACCACCTCGAGCTGGTCCTCGTCGCCGACGAGGGCAAGCTGCAGGCCTTCGTGCTCGACGGTGAAATGGAAAACTTCATCCGCTGCCCCGCCCCCTCATTCGAAGTGATTGCCATGGTTGCGGGGGAAAAGCGCCCGCTGACCTTCACCGCCGTCGCTGACACCGCCACGGGGGAAAAGGTCGGCGACACCGCCCTCTTCGAAGCCCAGGCCGACTGGCTCAAGACCACGAAGCAATTCGACGCGGTGCTGACCTCGCTGACGATCAAAGGCACGGAATTCGCGAATGTGCCGTTCAACTTCCCGGCGGGCAACGATCACGACTAGGCGCGCTTGCAGAAACTGTAGCAGGGGCTTTACGCCCCGATGGGAAGCAACTCCGCGGACAAAAATCGGGGCGTAAAGCCCCTCCTACAGTTAGGTAAAGATCCCCGGAGCAAGCTCCGGGGCATTTCAGAAATGGAGGCAGGACTATCAGTCCTGCGAGGCGCAGGACGCACTCTTTCCCAAACGCGGGGCTGATAGCCCCGCCTCCAACCAAGCCGGAGCACCTGTCAGCCGTAGGCCAGGCGAAGGCTGAAGCTCCGGGGTATTAGACCCAAAGGGAATAAAAAGCGGTTTCATAATTCCCGAAGTCACCCTCGTTGCACAGGGGACCGACTCGCACGCTATTTTTTCATAGATGGGCTTCGCCGCGTGGCACTGGCACCGGCCGTGCTCGGATGCCCGACATCATGAGACGTCCCCGCTTTCTTTCCACCTTCGTCGCCGCCCTGATCGTTGGCCTCGCCAGTCCTCGCCTGCCGGCGCTCGCCATCGAGGAGGCAACCGTGGCGGACCTCCAAGCCGCCTACGGCTCGGGCCAGCTCACCGTTCGACAGGTCGTGACGTCCTACCTGGCACGCATCGAGGCCTACGACAAACAGGGGCCTTACCTGAACTCCCTGATCAACGTGAACCCCAAGGCCCTCGAGGAAGCCGACCGCCTTGACGCCGCTTTTGTCTCTACCGGCAAACCCGTCGGGCCACTCCATGGCATCCCGGTGATTGTGAAGGACTGCATCGACGCCGCCGGCATGCCGATGACCGCGGGCTTCCAGGGATGGAAAAATTACTATCCCCCGGCCGACGCCCCGCTCGTCGCGCGCATCAAGGCCGCCGGCGGCATCATCCTCGCGAAGGCCTCGCTCTCCGAGTTCACCAAGGGCGGGGCCGACAACATCAATTCCGTCCTCGGCGGCTTTGCCCGCAACCCGTACAACACCGCCTACGCCACGGGCGGCTCCTCCGGCGGCACCGGCGCGTCCATCGCCGCCAACTTCGGCACGCTGGGCATCGGCTCGGACACGATGGGTTCCATTCGCAATCCCTCCTCGTTCAATGCGCTCGCCGGCATCCGCACCACCGTCGGTCTTGTCCCGCGACTGGGCATGACCCCCAACAGCAGCCTCCGCGATACGGTGGGGCCGATGTGTCGCACGGTCACCGACCTGGCGCTCCTGCTCGATGTGATTGCCGGGCCCGATCCCGAAGATGCCGTCAGCCAGAAAAGCGCCGGGCATATTCCGAAGACCTACACCGCGTTTCTAAAGAAAGACGGACTCAAAGGCGTGCGCCTCGGCGTGCTGCGCCAGGCCTTCGCCGCCAAGGATAGCGATCCGAAGATTCTGGCCGAATTTGAAAAGGTGCTGGCCGAGCTCAAGGCCGCCGGCGCCGAGCTGGTCGATCCGTTCACCATTCCGGAATTCAACACGCTGCCGCGTCCGCCCCAGACGGCCGCGCGCTTCAAGGACGACATGACCAAGTTCCTCGCGAAGCATCCCGGCATCCCCTACCCGTCGGTCGCCGCGATCGCCGGAGCCAAACTGGTTCACCCCTTGCACCAGCCTTTTTGGGACGAGGCCGCGAACGCCCTCCCCTTCGATCAGGACCCGGCCACGCTCAAAGGCATGAAGGACGAGGATCATTGGCGCGAGGTCTTCACGCAGGCCTTCGACGCCGCGGGCATCGACGCCGTGGTGATGCCCAACAACGCGCAGCCGCCCGTGATCAATGGCGACCGTAACACCCAGAAAGTCCCCGTGCCCAAGCCCGGTGGTGGTGGTGGCGGCGGCGCGAGCAGCACAACCTATATCGGCAGCGCGCTCCAATGGCCCGCCATCGTGGTGCCCGCGGGTTTCGTCAACGGCCTGCCCATTTCGCTGCAATTCCTCGGCCGCCAGTGGGACGAGGCGAAGCTCATCCAGTTCGCCTACGCTTACGAGCAAGCCACGCACCACCGGCGTCCGCCGCCCACGGTGCCACCGCTCGCGAATTAATTCCGTTGGCGGTGTAGAGCCGACGCCTGCCGTCGGCTGTGGCCTCGATTCAGTGCAACCACAGATAGACACAGATGCACACAGATAGATAAGGACTTGAACCGCCCGAGACTGAAGCCATTCGGCGATCCGGTGACTTTCCAGGATTTGCGGCCTTCCTCCGAGCTATCTGCGTTCATTTGTGTCCATCTGTGGTTTTTCAACTGCATGATTCCGGCTTCACAGAGGGAATCCAAACCGCCACTGAAGAGATCCTCTCTTGATAGAAGGAATTTTGGAGCGGAGTTTGGGCTCCTCTGGAGTGGCGCATGGGCGTCGGGGTATGGTAAGACCTAACGGGATCGTGCTAACATGGCGATTGCCTGTGGAATCAGGTCCGTCATCTTCGCGGGAGCGATGCGCTACCCCATCCAGTCGGACCAACCTCGCCCGTCGACACGCCCAGAGCCTTCACCCTTTCACCGCATCACCGTCCTAACCCTGGCGATGTCGGGCGGCAGGATGAAGACGCTTCGGTTCCTGCTCGGAATGGTATTTCTAGGCGTGGGCGTCGCGGTCGCGCACGCTCAAAGCCGGATGATTGCAGAGCGTGCTCCAGGTTTGTTTGAAACGGGAGCACCGCTTTTTGACGTTCGCAGCTATCAAAGCCTCGGGCTCGACGCTTCCCCGACGGATCTGCAGGTGCTGCCGGATGGCCGGTTGTTGCTCATTGCCGGCCACCAGATCGCGATCGGTGACGGTGTGCGCTGGGAACGTTTTCAACAGTCGGTCGATGATCCGCTGACTCCCGCCCAAACCGTGGCCGTGGATCGCGATGGAAAAATCTACATGGGCGTCGTCGGCGGTTTTGCCGGTGTCGAATTCGGTCAGGACGCCCGCTGGCATCTGCGGTTGGTGGCGACGTGGACGACGGGCGACTCTGCTCCCGTGCCGGCCCTCCGTTTTGCCGTGCAAACGGGTGATGACTGGTTCTGGCATAGTGAAAGCGGCCCGGTGGTGAGCTGGCGGCCGGGCAAATCCCCGAAAATCATGGGCCGGGCGGGTACCACGGAATATATTTTCCGGCTGAAGGATAATTTTTTTGTGAGCGATCGCACCACCGGCCGCCTGGCCCGGATCACCGACCGCGGAATAGCCGAGTTTTCGCCCCTGTCCGAGGTCACCGCCTGGGACACCATAAGCTGTGCCGTGCCCTACGGCGCCGATCAGTTGCTCGTCGGTACTTATGGCCGCGGTTTGAAACTATTTGATGGCGCCGTGGCGCGGAATTTCCCCAACCCCGGGAAGCTCGGCGAAGGCGCACGCATCAATGCGCTTCGCGAAGTCTCGGAGGGGGTTTACGTGGCGGCGGTCGAAGGCTACGGCTTGGTTTTCTTCGACGGCGAAGGCCGGACGATTCAAGTCCTGAGCAGCCGCCTGGCCCACCAGCTGAACCACATCCGCCAGTTGCGCGCCACCGGAGGCACGATCACCGGATTGCTCGCCGACGGGATTGTGCGGGTCGAATTCCCCTCCCGGTTGTCGCACTACGATCCGTTAGCCGGATCACGGCTGACCAGTGGCGAACCCCTGCGCATTGACGGGCGATTGTGGCTGTTTGGCGACGGACGTCTGATGCGCGGCACCTATGATGAGGATGGTCTGATCGATGGCTTCGAAAACGATTCTCCGCCCGGAACCTTTGTGTTTTCCGCGTCCACCGCAACCGGCCGGCTGCTCGTTTTCACGGAAAAGGGCGCCTACTGGCGAACCAAGGACGCTTGGGTGCCGGTGAGCCCGGTTCTCAGCAACGCACGGCTGATTTCAGATACTCCGGTCGCGGGTCGCTGGTTGTATGTCAGGCCGGACGAGGTCGGATGGCTGCGACCGACCGACCACGGGCTGGAAATCGAACGCTTTGCCATCCCGCTACCCGGCACCACGTATGGTCATATCGCCGGCCCGGACGGAACGATCTGGCTCGAACTGGGCAACTCGCGGATCGGCCGGGTGCGAGTGACGGACGGCAAACCCGTCGTGGAATCATTTGGGCGGGAGGCCGGCATTCCCGATGGTTGGGCGCAGGTGTTTTCCCTCGATGGGGAAATCAATTTCAATGTGGGCCGGCAGATTCTTCGGTTCGATGAAGAAAGCCGTCGCTTTGTCCGGGATGAGAAATTTTCCCGGGATTTCCCCGGCATCACCAACAT
>DATCRM010000280.1:0-8438 GCA_036568985.1 Lacunisphaera sp.
GTACTCGGGGATAGGGAACTCGCCGGGATGATCCGGACGGAGGTGTCGGGCGGCGGCGGAGCCAGCGACGCGCTCGGATTTGATCTGCTCCTGCAACTGGGTGAGGCCGTGCAGAAGGGCTTCGGGGCGCGGCGGGCAGCCGGGGATGTAGATGTCCACGGGGATATAACGGTCGATGCCCTTGAGGACGTTGTAGCCCTGCTTGAAAGGACCGCCGGAGATGGCGCAGGCACCCATCGCGATGCAGTATTTCGGCTCGGGCATCTGGTTCCAGAGGCGGACGACGAGCGGGGCCATCTTTTTGGTGACGGTGCCCGAGACGATCATGAGATCGGCCTGACGGGGTGAGGGGCGGAAGATCTCGGCGCCGAAGCGGGCAATGTCGAAGCGGGCGGTGGCGGCGGCGATCATCTCGATCGCGCAGCAGGCGAGCCCGAACTGGAGCGGCCAGATGGAATTGCTCCGGCCCCAGTTGTAGAGCTCTTCGAGACTCGTAAGCAGAATCCCGTGGCGGCGGAGTTCCTCGCGTTCGGCATCGGACAGGTTTCCGGCGGCGGGAAACGGAACGGGCGATGGCGTGGAGGCGGCGTCGCTCATATTATTTCCACTCAAGATGGCCACGGGCCCAGGCCCACACGAGGCCCTCGGCCAGAAGAAGAATGAATACCAGCATCGCAATCAGCGCGCCTGATGACAGGCCGCTGAAGGCGACCGCGAACGGAAGAAGAAAAAGCACCTCGACGTCGAAGATCAGGAAGAGAATCGCGTAGAGATAATAGTGGGCCTTGAACTGGATCCACGAGTCGCCGGAGGCGGGCAGGCCGCATTCATAGGTGGCGTTTTTCACCGGACCAGGGCGGGCTGGCTGGAAGAATTTCACCCAGAGCCATGTGACTGCGAGCAGCAGGAGAGGGAAGGCGAGGGCGACGCCGAGAAAGAGGGCGAGGAACGCGTGGGGATGATCGCTCACAACGGGGGCCAGCATTGTAAATTGGGCGCGGGGTTCAATGGCTAAGCAGTTTCGTTCGTTGCCAGAAGCTGAGCATCTCTTGTGGTTGGCCGACATGAGCCGGGCGGACGCGTTCCAGAGCGGGCGAAATGCTTCGGCAAAATATGCGGCGTTCCGGTCAAACCGCGCCGAGCACGCGGACGAGTCTCGTGGCATATTCTGGCAAACCTCCAATCCCCACACTTCCCATGGCCACCCTGACCGATCGTCTTCCCCTCAATGTTGCCGGACGTTTCTACGTCGATTCCTCGTGCATCGATTGCGACCAATGTCGCGCCGAGGCGCCCGATTTCTTCGGACGCGACGCGGACAGCGGCACCTCCTATGTCAAAGCCCAGCCGGTAACCGCCGACGACATCGAGCTTGTGCAGCAAGTGGCGGCCAATTGCGCCACGGCTTCGATCGGCGACGAGACTGCCGGCTGAGTCAGCGGATGAGTAGCCCGCGCCGTTGCGAGGCCGGCGGATGATGGGCGAGCAGCAAGCCGATGGCGGTACGGCCGACATGGATCCGATGATCCCGTCCCTGTCTTTGACGAAATGCACGGGCATGCGGCCGGATTGGGCGGTCGTGAACGGCCGGGATATCGAGCTGGATGCTTCGCGGGGCCGTTCGTGTTTGTGGAGCTAGCGACCGGCGTGGAAGCGACACCAAACCGGAGGAGCGGACGTTTGTCGTTGTTCGCGGTCCGATTTACGGTCACATGATTCCGCCTGAAACCCGCTCGCGATTGGCCTTGGTCAGTTCTTAGCTCTCAAGACCCCGTCATAACCCCTATGAAATCATTCGTTGCTACGTTATTCTGTGTTCTCGGTCTCGCCACTGGTCTGCTTCGCGGCGCGCCGATCGAGGTGAAGGTGGACGCCGCCAAGACCGGTGCGCCCATCAGTCCCTATATTTACGGCCAGTTCATCGAACACCTCGGCCGCTGCATCTACGGCGGCATCTGGGCCGAAATGCTGGAGGATCGGAAATTCTATTTTCCCATCACGGCGGACTACGCGCCCTATCGTTCGCTGCAGGATAGCGATTACCCGGTCGTCGGGGCCTCGCCCTGGCAGATCATCGGGGATGCCAATGCGGTCACCATGGTCAAGGAAGGCGCCTTTGTCGGCGCTCATTCCCCGCGCGTCAATGCCGGCGCGGGTCTGCGCCAGCGCGACCTCGGAGTCGTGGCGGGCCTGCGTTATGACGGTTACGTGTGGGCGAGGCCGCTGGCCGGCAAGGCCGAGATCGAAGTGACGCTCGTGTGGGGCCCCGGCGCCGGCGACCGCGCTTCAACCAAACTAGCTTTCACCGGCAAGGACTATGCGAAGCACACTTTCGCGCTTACGCCCAAGGCGGGCACGGAGAAAGGCGCGATGCTGGAGCTGCGCGTGCTCGGGGGCGATGTGCTGCTCGGGCCGCCGTCGCTCATGCCGTCGGACAACGTCAACGGCCTGCGCAAGGACACGCTCGCCCTGTTGAAGCAGCTCAACGGCACCGTCTACCGCTGGCCGGGCGGCAACTTCACCAGCGGTTACGACTGGCGCGATGGCATCGGTGATCGCGACCGCCGTCCGCCCCGCAAGAACCCGGCCTGGACCGGCGTCGAGCACAACGATTTTGGCACGGACGAGTTCATCGCTTTCTGCCGAGCGGTTGGCACCGAGCCCATGATTGCGGCCAACACTGGCTTCGGCGACGACTACTCGGCGGCCCAGTGGGTCGAGTATTGCAATCGCGGCGCCGATACCATCGGCGGAGGCTGGCGTATCAAGAACGGCAACGCGCAGCCCTACGGCGTCAAATTCTGGTGCGTGGGCAACGAGATGTTCGGCCCTTGGCAGCTCGGCTTCATGCAGATGCAGCACTACACGCTGAAACACAATCGCTTTGCTGAGGCCATGTGGAAGGTCGATCCCTCACTATCACTGACCGCGGTTGGCGATTTGGAAATGATCAACAAGGATCACGATCCCGACCAGGTGAAATCGGGCAAGACGTGTACGCACATTATGCTCGAGGAGTGCGCCGACCACATGTCCATCCTGTCCGAACATTTCTATTGCGGTCGTCTGCCGTGGACGAAGGACGGTCGCACCGATGTCATCACCCATGTCGGCATGCTGCGCGCAGCGATCCGCCACAAGGCGGAGGGTCACCGCAAGCTCCAGGCCAGCCTGCCCAACCTCAAGGGCAAGCTCATGCCCATCACGATGGACGAATGGAATTACTGGCATCGTGAATACGCCTACGGCGAACTCGGTTGCGTCTATGATCTGCAGGACGGACTCGGCGTGGCTGCGGGCTTGCACGAGTATTACCGCCAGAGCGACCTGATCCACATGGCGCATTACGCCCAGACGGTGAACGTCATTGGCGCGATCAAGACGACCCATACGGCCGCCGAAATGGACACCACCGGCTTGGTGCTCCAGCTCTACCGTGATAAATTCGGCGTCACCCCGTTGCTGGTTGATCAGAGCTTCGGCCCGCTCGACGTGGCCGCCGCACTCACCAAGGACGGCAAGAAGCTCACGCTCAGCGTGGTCAATCCGACCACCGAGGAAGTCAGCGTCAACCTGTCCGCCGCCGGGTTTGCTCTTGCCGGACCGGCGGTGCGTTGGTCCGTCGCGGGCCCTAATGCCGAGGCGCACAACACGCCCGGCCAGCCCCGCGTGGTGGATATCGCGCGCAGCGACGCCAGCGCCAGCGGGCTCAGGGTTCCGGCGCTGAGCGCCACGCTCTTCGAGCTGCCGCTGAAGTAAGACTTTCGGCGGGAGATAACGCCGGGCCCATGGCGGACAGGGGCTCCGGCTTAGTCGGGGATGTAGGAGCCTGCTTGCAGGCGATGCGGCGCCTGCGCGATGGGCGGACGTTCCGGATCGCCTGCAAGCAGGCTCCTACAAAAGGTGATCCGGTTGGCGGCTCTGGTGGGCTTGATGCCCCGGATCTTTACTCGCCGGAGTAGAATTCTTCGCTGCGCGCAGAATGACGGAACGCACGAGGAGCCGCCCAAGGATGCGGACTCGGCGGAAACTGTCTGTGCTTTTGCACGCCATTTGGCGGCCCGCCTCTTCAACCGGCAGGAGAATCACCCAATCAGGTGATAGGCGGACGGGGCGTCCGTCGTCTATCATGACGGCAAAACCTCCACCCACCCCTGTGGCGTTGTTCGCCGCTTTCTGCATGCGAACACGTCAGAGCCAGAACATTCACCTCACCCCGTTTTATCCTGCGCGCTCTTCACGCGCGAAACCGTCTGCATTCGGAAACCCGGTTCTAACGCACCTACTAAGCTTCCGGTTTCCAGTCCGTCCGCTGACGCCAAAACTTGCCCTACTTTTTATTAGTCCCTGAACCATGAACACCAAGCAATCGAGACATAAAAAACACCCCAGGAATCTGCTGGAGATTCTGACCATCGCCGCTTTGGCGACGTGCATTGCGCCGGCTTTGCCGGCTCAGGAAAAAAAGCCTGAAACCGAAAAGGAAGAGGCCAAAACAGAGGAAGCACCCCTTGTGCTTTCCCCGTTCGAAGTCGTGGGAACCAAGGACACCGGCTACACCGCAACGTCCTCGCTCGCCGGCTCCCGCCTCAACACCGAGCTCCGCGACATCGCGTCGGCGGTTCAGGTCGTCACGGCGGACTTCGCCAAGGATATCGGCGCGACCAATATCCAGAAGATCCTCGTTTATACGACGAACACCGAGGTGGGCGGCGTCGGCGGCAATTACTTTGGCGGTGATACGAACAGCAAGGAGCGCACGCGCGGCATGTTGGTGGAGCCGCAGCGGACGACGCGTATCCGTGGCCTGAATGACGCCGACCTCACGCGCGAATACTTCCCGTCCGACCTGCCGATGGATTGGTATAACATGTCCCGCGCGGACATCAGCCGTGGTCCGAACGCCATCCTGTTCGGCCTCGGCAGCCCGGCCGGCTTGGTGAACAACACGCTGAAGGTGCCGAACATGACCAAGGACTCCAATGCGGTGGAGTTCCAGGTGGGCAGCTACGGCTCCACCCGCGAGGTTATCGACCTCGACCAAACGGTGGTTTCCGGTGAGCTCGGCGTGCGGGTCGTCGCATTGAATGACGAGGCCCGGTTCCGGCAGGACTTCACCTACAACCACGACAAGCGCCTCTATGCGGCCGCCCGTTGGACGCCGCGCCTCGCGAAGAGCATCTTCACGCAAATCGACGTGCAGGGTGAAACGGGCAGGATTCGCGGCAACCGTCCGGTCGCCGGCACGCCGGGTGACTTCCTGTCGAGTTGGTTCGGTCCCGCGAACAAGCTCGCGATTCCGAACGACGAGTATTGGAGCGCGCCGGGCTTCGTCGAAAATCTCTACGCGGCCCAGACGATCGGCGGTCAGTTGTGGGACGACCACGCGGTGAGCTTCTTCAGCGATCCGAACAGCGGTGCCCTGGGCATGCCGAACAATTCTGTCCAGGCGATGCTGCTCCGCGGTGCGCACAACGTGAATGGCGGCGGATGGGGCAGTTGGGTCGGCATGCTCAATCCGAACTGGGAGCTCTGGAACCCGGACAATCCGAAAAACACGGCGGCCTATTACGCCAACAACCCGGTCCTCTCATCGATCCTGAGCGCCTACCAGCAGCAGACCGGCAAGACGTTCCGTGGCTTCGGCCAAGGCATGTGGCCGACGCAGATGATCGTGGATGGCCCGCTGGCACACCTGTTGGAAAATCAGAACATCGTCGGCCCGAACAAGAGCGAGTTCAACAAATTCAACGACATCATTCTCGGCTTCACCCAGACTTATTTGGACGGCCGCATTGGCATCAATGCCGCCTACAACAAACAGTCCTACGACACGGGCTACACCAATCTCATGGAGGGCCTCTGGGGCATGAACATGATTTCGGTGGACGTGAACCAGACGCTGCGCGGCAGCCTGATTCCGAACCCGAACTTCGGCCGTCCGTTCACGATCGGTGAAGGCCGCGGCGCTTTTTGGAAAAAGGACCGTGAGAATTGGCGCGTCACGGCGTTCGCCGCGGTGAAGGCGACGGACTTCATCAAGAAAGAAGGCTGGCTCACGCGCGTGCTCGGCGAGCATACCTTCACGGGCGTGCGTTCGTCGCAGCACAACGAGCACTTCGATCGCTACTATGCGCTCTATCGCTGGGATGCCCCCTATCTGCAAACCGTCGAGAACTGGAACGGCTACGCCACCTGGCGCGGCATCCACTACCTCGGCGGCAGCCTGCTGAACACTCCGTCAATGAACGCCATCACCGGCGTCACCGGCGTGCGCACCTCGCAAGTCCCGACCCTCACGCAGGCGGTGCGCCACGACAACCAGACCGCCTGGACGGTGGCGAACTTCAATCTCCTGAGCTCTGACACGAACCTCGATAAACTCTATGACGGCGCGAGCGAGGGTTACGACGACACCAAATCCAAGGTATTCGTCTGGCAGGGCAAGATGCTCGATAACGTGATTGTGCCGATCTTCGGCTGGCGCGAAGACGACTACTTCAGCTGGAGCAAGCCCAACCCTTCCACGCCCGATTCGAAGGATCCGACCTACGGCTATGTTCTGCCCTACAGCAGCAAGTGGATTTACGACGCCAAGAAGGTCGCGCCCATCCTCGCCAAACAGCAGCGCCGCAGCTGGAGCGTCGCCGTGCACGGCAAGGAGTTGGCACGCCTCTTCGGCACCGAGCTCCCGAAGGGCATGGACGTCACCTTCCTCTACAACGATTCGACCAGCTTCCGTCCGTCGGACATCGCGGTCGATGTTTACAACAAGCCCGAGGCGCTGCCCTCCGGCGAGACCAAGGATATCAGCGTGCTCGTCTCCGCATTCAACGACCGCGTCTCCTTCCGCGTAACGAAGTATAAGACGATCCAGCATAACACGCCGTTTGCCGGCGCGGCTCCCGACTGGGGCTGGACGAAGGCGAACCTCGCCCGTTCGATGGACGGCATGATGTGGGAAATCGGACCCTGGGCTGGTGCGGATCCGACGAAGCGCGTGCAGCAGACGCCGGAATGGCTGGTCAACAAATGGATGTTTGGCACCTACGACCAGGCCATCGCCAACACCCCGTTGCCCTCCAACTGGCAAAGCGATCCGAACATCCTGAATCAGCCGCTGCGCATCCGCGCCTCGGCCGTCGTGGGTTCGCCGACCTATGTCGCGCAAGGTACGATCAACCCGGACACTCCCGGCCAAGCCTACCTCGCGCCGCCGCTCACCGCGGACGAAGTCGCTTACCGCGAGCAATGGTTCAAGGCCCGCACGGACGCCCAGTGGTCCCGCCCGGTCGACCAGGAGTTTTGGACCGCCATGGGTTTCGCTCGCAATTATTCCGACACCTGGGGTGGCTTCTGGGAGAGCAACGGCTGGCAGCGTCCGCCGAACCAGAAGAGCTTGAACGACATCACGTCGGAGGGCACCGAGTATGAATTCACCGCCAATCCGACGCCGAACTGGCGCCTCACCCTCAACGCCTCCCGTGCGGAAGCGGTTCGCACCAACGTTCTTGCCTCGTGGGACCGCTTCATCGAAGCGAACAAGGCGTTCTACGCCGACGGCGGCTACCAATTCGGCGATACGCCCGCGGCCGATTACTGGACGATGAAGGGCTTCTACGACATCCGCCACACCGCCGGCGATACCCGCCGCCTCGGCACGACGTTCAACGACGAAGTCTACAACAAGTACTACCAGGCGAAGGCGACCGCCGATCAAATGGTGAACGAGCTGCGCAAGTGGCACTTCAACGCCGTTACGAACTACTCCTTCACCGAGGGCTTCCTCAAGGGCGTTGGCATCGGCGGCGCCGTCCGTTGGCAGGATCGTTCGACGATCGGCTACTACCCGAAGTTCGACGCGAAAGCCAACTCGTGGGTCATCGATCTCGACAAGCCGATCAAGGGACCCACCGAGACGAATTACGACGCGTGGATCTCCTACGAGCGCCGTCTCACCCAGAAGATCAAGTGGTCCGTCCAGCTCAACGTGAACGATCTCTTTGCGAAGGATTCGCTCATTCCGACTTCGGCTAATCCGGACGGCACGATCGCCCAGGTGCGTATTCCGGCTCTGACGACCTGGACGCTGCGGAACACCTTCAGCTTCTAAGCGCGCGAGTTTTACGCGGAGCATCCGACGAGGATGCTCCGCTTTTTTTTTGCCTTCACGTGGCGCATCGGGCCAAGGCGACGAGGACCGAACCCGCTTGTCTCACACTTTTTCAATGTCTCTCCTGCACACCCCGTCGGTTGACGCTATCCCCTTCCATAGAGGGGCTCCAAACCACCTTTGCCGGAGATCCCCTTTGAACCGGAACCATGTAATATTGAAATTCGCGCAGTAAAGATCCTCGGGGCCAGCCCCGAGGCATTTCAGAAATGGAGGCAGGACTATCAGTCCTGCGAGGCGCAGGCCGCGCTCTTTCCCAAACGCG
>DATCRM010000281.1:0-23912 GCA_036568985.1 Lacunisphaera sp.
GCGCGCGTTCGCCGGGAAGGATGGTGACTCGGCCGCCCCGAGCAGGAAGCGGAGGGTAAACAGCACGGCAACCGCCGAAGACCCCAGCCAACCGATGGCGCCCTGCAGCAGCGTGAACAATGACCAGAGAGCGATGCTCCAGAGATAAACCCGCCGCGAGCCAAAGCGATCCAGCAGCCAGCCGCCGGGAATCTGGCAGACGACGTAAGCCCACGCGAAGGCCGAGAATACATAACCCATCGCAATCGGATCCAGTTTGAGATCCTTCGCCAGGTCGGTGCCGACGATCGAAATCGTGGCGCGGTCCGCGTAGTTGACGGACGTTAGCAGAAACAGGAACAGGACGATCCAGTAGCGGATGCGAGTCGGACGCTGCGTTCCTGCCAATGCTCCCGGCGCACTCATCACTTTGTAGGGCGGGGTCTCCGAACCCCGCCAATGCCTCGTAGGCGGCCAGCTTGCCCGTTCGACAAGCTCAGGGCCTTGAGTCTGCTGAAAGGCTGGCGCCTCGGCCATCGCAAGATGTTCGTGGCGTGAGCAAGCTCACCGCCCACCGAGGCGGGACTCGGAGACCCCGCACCACAGCTGTCGCATCGCAGGCATGCCCTCATTGCGGGCCGAGCGACTGGATCAGCGCGGCAAGTTTCGCCGACTCGTCGGCGCTCAGGTCCACCAGCGGCGGACGCACCGGGCCGGCATCGTGGCCGACGATCCTGGCCCCGGCCTTGATGATGCTGACCGCGTAGCCGGGCTTGCGGTTGCGAATCTCGAGGTAGGGCAGGAAGAAGGAATCGAGCAGCCGGCCCGTCGCGGTGTGATCGTCCGCGGCCACCGCGCGGTAGAAATCCACCGCCGTCTTCGGGATGAAATTAAACACCGCCGACGAATACACCGGCACACCCAGCGCCTTGTAGGCCGCAGCGTAAACCTCTGCCGTCGGCAGGCCGCCGAGGTAGGCAAACCGGTCGCCCAGCTTCCGCCGGATCGACACCATCAGCTCGATCTCGCCGATACCGTCCTTGAAACCGATGAGGTTGGGACAGCGGTCGGCGAGTTTCGCCAGCGTGTCAGCCTGCAGCCGGCAGGCGCCGCGGTTATAGATGATCACCCCGAGCTTCACGGAACGGCACACCGCTTCGACGTGCGCCGCGAGGCCTTCCTGGCCCGCCTCCGTGAGATAGTGCGGCAGCAACAGCAGACCCTGCGCACCGAGCCGCTCGGCTTCCTGCGCAAAGGCGATGGCCTGGCGCGTCGGGCCACCCGTCCCGGCCACGATGGGAACGCTGTTTCGACAGGTCTTCACCGCCGTGCCCACGACGGCGCTGTAATCCTCCGCCGTCAGCGAGAAGAATTCCCCCGTGCCACCGGCAGCGAACAGTACGGTGGCGCCGTAGGGCATCAGCCATTCGAGGCGGCGGGCATAGGTGTCCGCGCGGAAATCTCCGGCGGCGTCAAAATCGGTCACGGGAAAGGACAGCAGTCCCGCCGACATGGTCTTTTTAAGTTCCAACGGAGTCATGGGGTGGCCGGCGTGGTGGATGAGATCAATCCGACGCCCCAACTTATGGCAGCATGCGCAACCGATCCGCAGGCAGTATTGCGCTTATATCGTTCGACAGCGTCGTCAGGTCGAGACTCCGAGCAGTCCACGCGTGAGCTGGAAATCGGTGAACCCGCCCGCGGTAGCCGCCGGTGTACGCCGGCCCTGCACAGTGTCGGCCAAGCGCCGTAGCAAGGTGGTCTCATCCGTGAGCGCGTCGCCTTGGAGGATGACATCCACGTCCTGCGCCATCTCATCGGGCAGGATCCCCTTTTGCGCCACCTGCAGGACCGGCAGCATCGGATGGCCTTGTTGCGGAGTTCCGCCCACCAGGCCGAGAAACACCTGGACGCCACAAGCGCCGAGGCCCGCGAGATTCTCGACCCAGTGATCGGAGTCGGTCTGCACGAGGTGCAATCCGGGGGTGGCGAACGGCTGGCCGTAGGCGAGCGTGGCGCGCGGCGGCACCGGGCCGAGCAGCTTGCTCCGAAATTCCGGCGCGGCCAACAAGGGGTCGCCCTCCGGCAACAGGATGGAACCGCCCGCCTCCAGAATCGCGCGGGCCACCCGCGCCAGCGCCAGCGGGCCTGCTTTGCCCACAGGCGCGGCGGCGAGCAAGCCCACGGCAAGGGCGCCAAGCCCGACCGGCAGGCGCTTCGCCGTCGGTCGCGACGGTGCAGTTTGCACAAACCATGCCTCGACGTTGCCCAAGGTTTTCTCAATGCCCCCATCGAGCTGGACGCTGGCCCAGCCGAAACGTGCCAGCGGCAGGCCGGCCGCCTCGAATTGCCGGCGCATGACGTCGTTGGGAATCTTCTCGCACCCGTGTTCCAGCAGGAGCGCCGCCGCGACATTCGGGTGCGTGGCGTAGCCGCGATAAGTCCGGTGCAACAACTGGTGCATCGACTCCCCGCCGAAGCCGCAGCCCTCGCTGTGGGTGAGGGCGAGGAAGCGGTCCAGACCCAGGGAAGGCGCCAGGCCTTTCGCGTTCATGCGCTCGGCGGCCAGCCGCGCGATCTGGGCGGAGCACATGCTGGTCGGCAATACGAGCCCGATGCGTTCGGTGGCAAAGCGGCCGCAGGAGAGAAAGGCGGAGATCTCGGGAAGTTCCGTCTGACCATATTGCCGCTCAAACGGGAGCGTGAGCGGCTGGCCGTCCGGCTCCGGCCGGGCACGTATCTCCGCGATGTGCGAGGTGTCGGTCTGCCGCCAGTTGCGCCAGAGCGAAACCTGCGAGTGACCCGCATGCTCGCCCCTCGTTTTTTGGCCGGAGGCCGTCGCGATCACGAGGTCGAAGTATTCCGCGGCGAGCGCGTCCATCGGTTCGCCGTCGAGGTAGCGCCCGGCGTTGATGTCCATCTCGTGAATGAGCAACTGGTGTCGCCGGGAGGTCGTCGTGATCTTGAGCGTGGGGACAAACGGAAAATTGGTGATGGAACCGTTGCCCGTGGCGAAGAGGAAAAGGTTGCAGCCCGCGCCGACCTGGCCGGCGATGCCCTCGAGATCGTTGCCGGGACTGTCCATGAAATAGAAACCCGGCGCGTTGAGCGGCTCGGCGTAGTCGATGACGTGATCGATGCGCGTGCGGGGGTCCTTCTTGTGCACGGCGCCGAGCGATTTGAGGGTGATGTTGTAGAGGCCGCGGAATTTGTTGCCGGCGGAAGGATTGCCCTCGGGCGTAACGCCGTGCCAGCTGAGCCGGGCCTTGAAACGCTCGATTCGCGTGAGCAGGGCGCGGGCGAGGTCGGCATCGCGCAGGTTCTTCATCAGATAGGATTCCGCACCGGTCAGCTCGTCGGTTTCGCAGAGCACGCCGATGCCGCCCTGGCGGATATTCTCGTGCACGAGAGCGCCGGCAAGCGGGTTGCCGGACACGCCGGAGAAGGCGTCGGAACCGCCGCATTGAAGGGCGATGCGCAGGCCGCTGAGCGGTTCGGGCGTGCGGCGCGCGTCGGCGAGGGCCGGCAACCAGCCGCGTACCACGGCTTCGCCCTTGGCCAACGCCGCAGCGAGTCCGGTGCGGATGCTGAGGAAGCGATGCGGCACGTCGGCGAGCGGGTAACCACGTTCCTCCATGAAAGCTCCGAGGCGGGCGTTGGAGACGGGCTCAACCCCGTAGTCCACTGCCAGCACCGCGCCGACGTTGGGGTGAACAATGAAACCGGCGAGTGCACGCAGCACTTCGGCGGCATTGTTGGGTTCGTCCGGTCCGCCGCCCTCGGTGTGCGTGACCGCCACGATGCCATCGATCGCAGGATGGACGCGGGCCAGCGGTTGGAGCCGGGCCGCCAGCTGCCGGGCGAAACTTGCGGTGCGCGAGGTCGTGCCGAGAATGACGATGGTGTTGCGCGTGCCGACCCCGCGTTTGCCCGGACGGCGGTAACCGAGAAAGGTGCGCGGCTCGGCCACCAAAGAAACCGGCGGCGCCGGCGTGAAAGCCGCTTCGTCGAAGATGAAAGGCACCAAGTGGTCCGTGAAGTTTGGCGAAGTGGGCAAAGGCACGCCCAGCTGGCGCAGCGCCAAGGCTTCGATCATGGATTGGTTCGTGACGTAGTCGCCAGGCGCAATCGGAACACAGGCATGGCCAAAGGGCAGGCCCCAAGACAGAAGAGGTTCGCCCACAGAGATCGGACGAACAGCAAAACGATGGCCCTCAAGCACGGTGTGGACCAGCGCGCGAGGAGCGCCGTGGAAGTCGATAACCGTACCGGCCTCGAGTCGGCGGATCGCAATCGCAACATTGTCCGTCGGCGCAGGCAGCCGGCCAACCGAAAGGAGCGGAAGCGGGGACGACATCCCGGAAAACTAGCCAGAAGCGAACCTTAGTCATGGCGAAAAAGAGACGGCAGTACCGCGTCTCCACCGCCCCAACCGACACCGGAAGTGACTTCCGATTTGCAGCCCGCGCAGAAGCGGCAATGGGTAAGCCACGCATGAAGCCAACCTTCATCCTGCCCTCGCCCGAGACCGGCACGGACTACGTGCTTTTTGTCAACGTGCCGCCCGGGCCGGGACCGTGGCCCGCGGTGCTGGGCATGGATGGCGACTTCGTCTTCAGCGACCGGGTGGACCTCGGTCCGGCGCTGGCGGCGACCCCGGTGCTGTTTGTCGGCGTCGGCTATGGCGCAGGCTTCGGCAGTCCGGCCAACCGGCGCGGCCGCGACTACACGCCGGTGGCCCATGGCGACGAACCCGGCAGCGGTGGAGCCGACGCCTTCCTGAAATTTCTCATGGCCACGCTCTGGCCCGAACTGGCGCGGCGCTACCCGATCGATCCCGCGCGCCGCGGCATCGCCGGCCATTCGCTCGGCTCGTTGCTGGTGTTGCATGCGCTTTTCCAACCCCGACCGTTCTTCACCCATTTCCTCGCCAGTGCTCCTTCGATCTGGTGGGCCGACCGCGCCATTCTCGGGCAGGCGGCCGCGCTCCGCGCCCGGCAATCGCATCTCCCGGGCCGGCTCTTTCTCAGCGTGGGCGAAAATGATTCCGAATCCATGACCGCGGATCTCACGTTGCTGGAAACCCAGCTCGCCGCCCAACCCTTCGCCGGCTTGGACATTGATTCCCGCCGCTTTCCCGACCGGAACCACTATGATGTCGTTCCGGACGCCTATGCCACGGGACTGAAGGCATTGTTCGGCCCGAAGTCCGACTGAGACCCGGTCCGCGGAGCCGTCGCTCACTGGTCGGTCCGTGCTTCAGCAGACCCAGCAGCGCGATTGCATGGCACTTTTTCTTCGCGCGGGAATCTAAGGGCCCCGCTCCCCGAACGTCATACCCCCATGCGAATCACCCCATATCTCGTCGGCGCCTTCGCGGCTGCCTGTTTCTTTTGCGGTTTGTCCGCCCATGAAACCGCTCCAGCCCGGCCCCGCATGGAGGTCGTTTTCGTCCTCGATACGACCGGCTCGATGGGCGGTATGATCGCCGGTGCGAAGCAGAAGATCTGGGCCATCGCCAACAAACTGAAATCCGCCGAGCCGACGCCTGAAATCCGCTTCGGCCTTGTCGGCTATCGCGACCGCCGCGATGCCTACGTCACGAAGGTGTTCGGCCTGACCGGCAATCTCGATGACGTCTACACCAACCTGCACGCCTTTGCGGCCGAAGGCGGGGGCGACGAACCGGAATCCGTCAACGAAGCCCTCCACAAGGCGGTGCGCGACCTCCAATGGAGCACCGACAGTGAGGTGCTGCGCGTCATCTTCCTCGTCGGCGATGCCCGCCCGCACATGGACTATCAGGACGACGTCAAATACCAGCAGACCTGCAAACTCGCGAACGAGCGCGGCATCATCATCAACACCCTGCAATGCGGCAATCTGAGCGGTACCGAGGAAGTCTGGCGCGAGATTGCCCGGCTGACCAATGGCACCTACGCGGCCATCCTGCAGGATGGCGGCTCCATCAAGATCGAGACGCCCTACGACCAGGAGATCATCCGCCTCAACCTGCAGCTCGATACGACGATCATCCTCTACGGCTCGAAGGCCGATCAAGCCAACGCCGCCAAAAACAAATCCGTACTGGCCAGTCTTTCATCGGAAGCCATGGCCGACCGTTCTTCTTACTTCGGCAAAGGGGAGGCCGGCTCCGTTATCTCCGGCCGCGGCGACCTCGTCGTCGAGCTTATGAACGGCCGTCAGTCGCTCGACAAGATCGACGAAAAACAGCTCGACCCGAAACTGCAGGCCTTGCCCGTCGCCGAACGCAACGCGCTCATCGAGAAAAAAGTCGCCGAGCGCCGCGCCCTGCAAGCCGAGCTGTCCGCCCTCGTGGCCAAGCGCGATGCCGTCGTCGCCGAGAAACTCAAAAGCCTCGAGGGCAAGGACGACGTTCTCGAACTCAACGCCTTTCAGGTGCTGGAGTCGCAAGCGAAGCAGAAGGGTTATCGGTTCGAGAAGAAACGGTAGGGGTTGTCTTCAAACCCCTGAAATCTGCCAATCCCGTCATTCCGAGCGCAGCGAAGAATGACGAAGCGGAAGGGAGGCCGGAGCGGCCCGCCGCGAGGATGATATAACGTTCCCGGCGCACCGGGCCGGTGCGCCCTACCCGTCGGTCTGCTGGGCGAAGCTCTATAGCCCGCTTCGACGGCGCCGTGCACTGGTCCGTGATTGATGATCAGCTACATCGGTTTTTGCGGCGCTGACCTTATGCGCCCGTTTCGCTTTCCGAATACCCCTTGGTTAGGCTCGGGCTGAGAATCCTTTTACTTCAAGTCCAACCGCCCCCGGGTCGATTTAACGGGCGACGCAGCAGTGAATTCCCCTGCCCCAACACTGAGCGGGCGCTGCCGCGTTACCCCGTCCCATGGCCCGCATCCTATTGGTTGACCCCAGCGAGACGGCGAGGCGCGCCATGAAAGGCATCCTCGCAAGGGGGGACCATAAACTCGCGGCAGTTGATACTTCGGCCCAGGCTTGGACCTTTCTCCATCGCAATCCGGGCGTGGACCTCGTGTTCACCGAGCTCAAGCTCACCGGCGGGGGCGGACTGGCCTTTGTCGAGCAACTCAAGGCCGACCCGCTGCTCCAACTCCTGCCCGTGGTGGTCTACACCGCCGACGGCAACCGTGACGCCGTGAAGCAGGCCATCGGCCTGCGCGTGCAGAATTTCCTGATCAAGCCCTATCACGACGACGACATTTTCGCCGAGATCGACAAGGCCCAGGCCAACCCCTGGCGCGACCGCCATTTCGAGGAGGAGAAATCCTTCTGCAAATTGATGGGTTACACCCCCGCCGATCTGCATCGCATGCTCGAAGAGCTGCGCCTCGCCCTCAGCGGTCTGGGTGAAAAGCTCCGGAAATGTGCCGAGACCACCGACAGCCGCGCTGTATCCGAGCTCACCGGTCCGCTGAAGGAAGATGCCGAAACCGCCGGTGCCTGGTGCCTCGTGGAAAGCCTCCAACACATTTCGACCCACGCCACCGAAGGCCGCTGGTCCTCCTGGCCGGCCGCCCTGGCCACCCTGGATTTCTGTGCGTTGCTGATCGCCGGCCGCCTCGACCGCGAGCGCGATCTCGCTCCGGACTTCAGCCTGCAACCGGAGACCGTGGTCACACCCGAAGCCACCGAACAGGCCGCATGGCTCGCCGCGCCGGCGGAAAATCGCTGCCCCGTGATGACTTTGGAAAAATTGCAGCGTGCAATCGATGCGCTGACCGGCTGCCCGGTCATCGATTCCGCCGCCGCTTCGTTCCAGATGATCGCCAACGGCCATCCTTCCTGCATCAACCCGCTGATGGACTTGGTCGCCCGTGACCCTGGCCTCTCCGCCCAGATGCTCGTCGCTGCCAACAAAGTCCGCCCACCCACGGCGGAAGACTCCGACCGCATCGAGGACGCCCGGCTCGCGGTCGGTCTCCTCGGCGAGGTGCGGCTCGAGCAACAGGCCCGCAACCTCCTCCTGGCCGAGGAGCGCGTCATGGACCTGCCTCCGACGTTCAACTGGCCGGGTTACTGGACCTACCAGCGCGGGGTCGCCCGCATCGCACAAATCATCTGCCGCGACCTCGAGTTTGACAGCCTCGAACCCGTCGCCCGTGCCGCCGGTCAGCTGTACGACATCGGCAAGCTCATCCTCGTCCATCTGCATCCCGGCGGCTTTCGCGCGATCATGGAACATGCCCGGCGCCATCGCCTGCCGCTGCGTGAAGCCGAGAAACTCTACCTCGGGTGCACGACCAAACAACTGGGCGCTTATTTCGCGGACCGTTTCGGACTCTCCCGTCGCTTCGCAAACGTCATGCGCTGGATCGACGATCCCGCGGCCGCCACGGAGAATGCCAATCTCGTGGCCATCATCTCCCTGGCCCGCGATCTTTGCCGCCACAACCAAGTGGGCTCTTCCGGCGATCCGGCCGCGGAAAATCTCAAGCCCATCGAGGAAACCGCCGAGTGGCACATCCTGCGCGAAAGCGTCTACCCGAGCTTCAACCTGCAGAAGTTCGAACTGCAGATTCACGCCCACTGCACACGCCTTCGTACCGAACTCAGCGGCCAGCAAAGCGGCACCGTCGGCGAAATCGCCGCACAAGCCCACGCCTGAGCGGCTGTGCTGTAGGGCGGGATCAGCGATCCGCCCTACAGCAGTGATCCTCGGCGCAAACGCTCAAGGCATTTCAGAAATGGAGGCAGGACCATCAGTCCTGCGAGGCGTGCGCCGTGCTTTTCCCCAAACGCGGGACTGATAGTCCCGCCTCCAACCAAGCCGAAGCGAGCTCCGGGGGATGGAGCCACATGGAATCAAACCACGGCTGCCGCCTTATTTGATCGCCAGCAGTTCGACCTCGAAAACCAGCACGGAATTCGGCGGAATGCCGGGCCGGCCGCGCGGACCGTAGGCCAGCGCCGACGGAACGGTGAGCTTCCATTTGTCACCGACCGACATCAGTTGCAGCGCCTCGACCCAACCCGGGATTACGCCGGTCACCGGAAACTCAACCGGCTCCTTTCGCTCGACGGAACTGTCAAAGACCGTCCCATCGATGAGTGTGCCGTGGTAATGCACCTGCACCTTGTCGGTCGTCTTCGGCTTCGGCCCGAAGCCGCTCTTGAGCACTTCATATTGGAGCCCCGAGGCCGTGACCTTCACGCCGGCACGGGTCTTGTTCTTCGCGAGATAGTCGTTCCCGGCCTTCAGTTGCTTGGCCCCTTCGGCCTCCGCTGCGGCGCTGGCGCGTTGCTGGACGGACGTGAAGGCGGCCTGGAGTTCCGCTTCCGGAACCCGGCCCTTCGCCTTGGCCAGACCATCCGCCAGGCCGGCTTTCAACGCCTCCTGATCCACCGTCACGACACCGTCGCGCGCCAAGCCGGAGCCGATGTTGTAGCCAATGCCATAGGACACCTTCTGGTCCACCGACTCGAAGCCGGATCCAGCCGAAGCCGTGGTTTTTGCCTTCTCGGCCTGCTTGCTGCAGGCGGAGAACGACAGGAGTAGCACGGCGAGGGCCGCGCGAACGAAGAGGAGGTAGCGATTCATGGTTTGAAGGGGCGTGAAATTAAAAGAGCAGGCTTGCGACTGAAAGCAGCCCGGGCGCGCATGACAAGACCGGTATTGCCCGCAGCTTAGGCTTCGTGAGGTCGGTCCACGGCCACGAGACAAACATCGTCCGGCAAACCCTCAGTCCCTTGGGGTCGCCAGGCGCGCACGTCGGCCAGGATCCCGTCCAACAAAGGCCCTGTAGGCTGCGCCAACCGCGCGGCCACCGCCTGGCGCAGTCGCGACTGGCCGAACTCCTCGCCGTCGACACCCTCAACCTCGTAGATGCCATCGGTGAAAAGCAGCACCGCATCGCCCGCGGCCAACGGACGGCGCGTCGTGTCGTAGGTGAACTCGGGCATCAGGCCGAGGGCCGGACCGGGGCCATCGGGCATCATCCACGCGGTCACGCGGCCGGCGCTTCGCTCCAAATACAGCGGATTCGGATGTCCGGCATTGGCCAGCCGCACTTCGCCGGCTCTGGCATCGGCGACGAGATAGACGGCCGTCACGAAGACCAGATCGCCTACGCGCGCGAGCATGGCTTGGAACTGGCGGTTGACGGCCCCGAGGAAAGCACCCGGATCGGCGGCCAGTGCTTGCTGTTCGCGGAGCAGTCCCCGCAGCAGCGCGGTGATGAGCGCAGCGCGCACACCGTGTCCCATCACGTCGCACTGGAACACTCCGGCCGCGGTATCGGAAACGGGAAACACCGTGAAGAAATCCCCGGCCACCTTGTGGCTCGGCAACCAGCGGTGGCAGAAAAGCAGTCCGCTGCCGCCGGATGCCGTCCCCGTGGGAAATATCGGGTAGTGTTGCGGCAGCAGCGCCTGTTGGACTTCCCGCGCCATCGTGAGATCAGCTTCGAGCTGGGCGTTGTGCCGGCGCAGCTGCGCGGTCGATTCCGCGAGCCGCTCCTCCAGCCGATGGCGCTCGAGTGCCCCGGCGATGGCCCGGCGCAACGTGGTGAGATTCATCGCCGTTTTCACCAAATAGTCCTTGGCCCCGAGCTTCATGGCTTCGACCGCCACCTGCTCGCTGCCCGCGCCGGTCAGCATCACCACGACCGGCCGCCGCTCTTCCGGCATGACATGAATGGCGGCGAGCAACGACAGCCCGTCTTCGTCCGGCAGCAGATAGTCGAGCAACACGAGTTGGTGGACACCGCGCTTGAACTCCACGCGGGCCTCGGCGCCGGTGCCCACGCAGGTGGCTTCGCATTTCAGGCCTTCGCCCAGATTGCGCAACAATCCCCGGAGCACGGCCGCGGTTGTCGGGTCGTCGTCAACGATCAGAACCGGGATGGGGTTGTCCATGGCGGGAGCTTTGTTCCTACCGTAGCATCGCTCAAGCCACGGACCATGCGAGTGCATTTTGCCCGGTCATTCTCTTCACTTAAAAAACAAGAGAACCGGCCCTGACGGACCGGCTCTCGGGAATTTGCTGGATCGCCGCGGCGCTGACGCGCCTCGCGGTGACAAAGGGCTCAGGCTTCGTAACCGGGGAGGGTCTTGTCGACGCTCTCGCGAGTGAGCTTGGCGTAGGCGGGCAGACCGTTGTCGAAGGGCACGCTGACCTCGCCCTGGATGAGCGGGGTGGCATAGCGGAAGAACTGGAAGTTCAGGCTGACGCCGTCCTCATTGACCCACTCCTTGGGCAGCTTCTTGAGGTTGCCGGCGAGGTCCGCCAGCGCGGTGAGCCCCGTCTCGCAGGTGTATTGGTCGCCGTCGCCACGGACGAGGGTCACGAGCTTGGCCGTCTCGCCGTTGATCGCGGCCTTGACCGCCGCCTGGCCGGCCAGGAACGCCTCGTCGGCGTCCGTCTTGGAGGCGAGGTGCGCGGCGGCACGCTGACCGACGCCGAGGCGGGCAACCCGCGCGCGGGCTCCGAGCTGGGATTCCACGATGTCCTTGAGCGCGTCGCTCACGCCGCCGAGCTGGGCGTGGCCCGCGGCATCGTTGGAGCTGGTCTCGAGGGAAACGTAGTTGCCGTCCTTGTCCACGAGGCCTTCGCCAATGACGACGACGCAATGTTTCTCGCGTTTGAGAACCCGGCGGACGTCGTCGACGAACTTCTCGTTGCTGAACGGAATCTCGGGAAGATAAACGAGGTGGGGCGGATCGTTCGGGTGGTCGCGGCGCTTGGCCAGCGAGGCCCCGGCGGCGAGCCAGCCGGAGTTGCGGCCCATGACCTCAATCAGCGTCACGAGGTCGCCCTGGCCGATGGCCTCGGCGTCGAGCGAGAGCTCCTTGACGGTGGCGGCAATGAATTTCACGGCGCTGCCATAACCGGGGCAGTGGTCGGTGGCGGGCAGGTCGTTCTCAATGGTCTTCGGAATGCCGATGACGCGGAGCTCGTAATTGGCGGCGGCCGCGGTCTCGGCGAGCTTGGCCGCGGTTTCCTGGGAATCGCCGTCACCGATGTGGAAATAATAGCGGATGTTGTGCGCCTTGAAAACCTCGAGCACGCGGTCGAAATCGGCGGGCTTCTTCAACTTGGCGCGGCAGGAACCCAGCGCGGCGCCGGGAGTATAGCGGAGGCCGCGGATCGCCTGCTGCGACTCGGAGGCCAGGTCCACGAAGTCCTCGTTCAAGAGGCCCAGCACGCCATTGAGCGCGCCATAGACTTCCTCGATGCAGGAATGATTGAGGGCCTCGGCGACAACGCCGGCGACGCTGGCGTTGATGACGGCGGTCGGGCCGCCGGTTTGGCCGATGAGACAGTTGCCTACGAGTTCTTCTGCCATGGTGTGGTTGTGGTTAAAGCTGGTATAAAATGAACGCGAATGGTCAAAAAAGGCCCCGCCGCACGGACTGGCAAACCAAATCTCCCGCCGGGCGGAAATTACCCCAGATGAGCGCAAGCAATTGCTTCGCTGCAGGGTGGGATAGCCGTTTCCGCCGGATGAACTGGACGGCCCCGCGTCTCTGCGGGCCATCTCGCCTCGGCTTGGGTGGAAGGCTCAGCTCCCGCTGAGCCGCGGCCCATCAGGAGATGGGCCATCCAAACTGCCTCAGAGCAGCTTGCCCGGTCGGTAGTCCCCGGCGTCCTTGTGTCGCTTCACGAGGGGTTGGACGGCGGCGATGAACGCGTCCACCTGATGCGGCGCGGCGCCCACGAAGCGCTCGTTCTCGCGCAGGATGTCCGTGAGCTTTTTCTTGCCGAGCCCGACCCGCTTGTCGCCCGCGAGCCGCGCCAGCAGGTCGGCGTCACCACCGCTGCGCAATGCCTTGGCGGCGGCCAAAGCGTGTTCCTTGATCGCTTCGTGCGCGGTCTCGCGGCCGGCGCCGTTCTTCACGGCTTCCATCAGGATTGTCGTGGTGGCCAGAAAGGGCAGATTGCGCTCGTTCTCGGCAGCGATCGCGGCGGGAAACGCCTCCATCTGGCGGAGGATCGTGAGATAGGTCTCGAACAGGCCGTCGATCGCGTAAAAGGCGTCGGGCAGCGCCACGCGGCGCACCACCGAGCAGGAGACGTCGCCTTCGTTCCATTGGTGGCCGGCGAGATTGGCGGTCATCGTGACGTAACCCGAAAGAATCGTGGAGAAACCGCAGACGCGCTCGCAGTTGCGCGCGTTGACCTTGTGCGGCATCGCGGATGAACCGACCTGGCCTTCCTGGAATCCCTCGGTCAACAGGCCGGCGCCGGCCATGAGTCGCAGCGTGGTCGCACAGCTCGCCGCCGCCGCGCCGATCTGGTGCAGCGCGCTCACCGTGTCGAAATCGAGCGAGCGCGGGTAAACCTGGCCGACGGCGGTGAACTTGGCCTTGAAGCCGAGATGCTTGAGAATGCGGCCTTCCAGCTGGTCCACCTTGTCGGTATCGCCCCCGAGCAGCGTGAGCTGGTCGAGCTGCGTGCCGACCGCGCCCTTGAGGCCGCGGACCGGATAGCGGGCAATGAGGTCCTCGAGCCGGGCTTGGGCGAGCAGCAGCTCCTGGCCGAACATGGCGAGGCGCTTGCCGAGCGTGGTGGGCTGCGCCGGCACGTTGTGCGTGCGACCGGTGAGCATCACGTCGCGATATTGGGCGGCGCGGCTCGCGAGGAGGTTGAGCGCGGCCACGACCTTGAACTGGACGAGCTTCAGCGCGCGGGCGACCTGCAGTTGCTCGACGTTCTCCGTGAGGTCGCGACTGGTGAGGCCGAGGTGGATGAACTGGCGCTTAGCGAGATCGGAAAATTCCTCGAGGCGGGCCTTCACATCATGAAGCGTGACGCGCTCGCGCTCCTTGATGCGGTCGAGATTCACCTCGTCGCGCACGCGCTCGTAGTCCTTGATCGCCTCCGCCGGAATGGCCACGCCAAGGTCGCGCTGGGCCTTCATCACCGCGATCCAGAAATCCCGCTCCAGCAGGATGCGCCCGTGGGCCGACCAGATTTCCTGCATGGCGCGCGAGGCATAGCGCTCGGCGAGCACGTTGGGAATGGGGTCGGCGGAAATGGTGGACGTCGGGTTGTTCAAGGCCGGAAAGCGTTAGTCCGCGCCCCCGGGGTTGCCAATGGAAAAGCGTGTCGGAGCCGCACCTGACCCTGCCTTCCGTCATCCTGAGCCGTGCGCAGGATCCACTCGATCGTTCGCTTGTGGCATTCCCCATTGGATCCTTCGCGTCTCAGGATGACGGAAAGGGGTAGCTTGGAGGGTTTGCGTCCCGCGGGCCAGGCGTGGTGGAGGGCCGATCTCCCGATCGGCCGCGGCTCGCAGAAATGCGAGCCCTCACACGTCTTTCACGTCAAACACCGCACCGCCATCTCCCGCAGAACGGCTTCCTGGTCATTCGGCCGCTGGATGATCGCCTCGAATGCGGCGATGAATTCCTGCTGGTTGTCGATCAGGCGGCGCAGAGAGGGCAACCGGCCCGTGCTCACCAACTTTCCGGCATACCATTGATTCTGCGTGAAGAGATTGTAGCCGCTCTTCTCGGTGTCGCCGCCGAAATGTTTCGCGTAGGTACCCTGCGCCCGCGCCCACGCCGCCTTGTCGAAGCCGTAGGGACCGGGGGGGCGCAAGTCGCCGGCGTCGATGAGCACGCGCGCCTGAATCAGGATGCGGTTGCGGTTCTGCAGCGACGACAGCACGGGCCGCGCATCGCCGCCGGTGAAAAAATGCTGAGTCAGTGCCCGTAGCGTGGCGGGGAGATCGCCGGAGAAGAACCGTTCGGCCGATTCGAAGAAGTCCCCCTCGGCCATGTTGGGTGTGAGCTCGACCACGTGGGCGGCCTCGATCACCCCGCCGTCCTGGCCGACGTAGGTGGCCAGCTTGCGGACCTCCTCGGTGATCAGACGCGTGTTCGCGCCGACTTTCGTCAGCAAAATCTCCACGGCGCCCTCGCCAAACGTGACCCCGCATGCGCGCGCCTCGGCCAGGGCAACTCCGGCCAGGGCCTCGGCCGCGTTGTCGCCATCGCCACCGGCCAGGGTGAAGTCGCCGTTCGCCTCGCACCACTTCGGAAAACTGCGGCGGCGGTCCACCGGCGCGGCAGTCACGATGACCGAAACCTCGTCGGGATTTATCTTCGCCAGAATCTCCTGCAACGCCTCGACCTGTTTGAGCGTGCCCTCGGCGCGGCCGGTAACATTGTCGGCGAGGAAGCTCACGTCCTTGAGCCACACCGCGCGTTTGCCGCCGAACATCGGCACCGTCTGCACCGCATCGCGGAAGCGATTCACCGCCACCTCCACTTCGTCCACGTTGCCGGCGAAGCCGTTGATGATCTCGCGGGAAAAATCATCCGCCTGCGCCTCGGCCACGAGAGCGTCGAAACGCTCCTTGCCCACCCGGCCGACGAGAAAGTCGTCGGGCCCGCAGACGAAGGTGAAGGCTTTGGTGGCAGTCTTGGACATCGGCCCGGGATTTGCCCACGAAACCCACGAAAGCGCACGCCGAATTTTTCTGCTTTTAACTCCTTTGGTTTGTCATCGCGAGGCCGGCGCAGCCGGCCGTGGCGATCCAGCAATCTTCTGGATTGCTTCGGCGCTGCGCTCCTCGCAATGACCAAGACAGAAGAAAGTCCCTCAGTTCACCTGCGGAGCCGCGAGACGGCGGGATTCTTTCATCGCTTCGCGGCGGAGCCAGTCGATGGCGTCGTTGATGGCACGCTGTTTAATGGCGGCACGTGGACCGGGATAATTCAGGTGCTTCGCCCAATCGCCGGCCGGGCTGTGGAGGCCGATGTAGATGCTTCCCACGGGATTCTCGCCCTCGCCGGTGCAGGGTCCGGAAAAACCCGTGATCGCAAGGCCGTAATCGGCGCCGAGCTTCTCGGCCACGCCGCTGGCCATGGCGACGGCGCACTCGGCACTGACGGCTCCGTGCTGCTTCAAGAGACATTCCGGACATTCCAGCATGAGCATCTTGGATTCGTTGCTGGTGCTGACGATGCCGCCTTGGAAAAATTTGCAGGCGCCACAGAGGCACGCGAAAGCGTTGGCGAGCATTCCGCCGGTGCTGGCTTCGGCGACGGCGAGCGTGCGGCCCTGAAGCTTGAGCTGGTCGGCCACCACCTGCGCGAGGCTGTCGTGGCCGAAACAGAGGAGATTGTCGCCGAGCAACGCCGCACATTCGCTGGCAATGGCGCGAAGCTTCTCCATGCCATAGCGCCCGTCGGGCGAGCTGATGCGGCAATCCACCTGCCCCTGGTGGGCGCAGAACGCGATGCCCAGGCCCGGGCTGCGACTGAAGGTGCACTGGAACATCGTCTCCAGTGCCGACTCGCCGATGCCGATCGAGCGGATTTGGATGTAGGCTTCGTGGTCCGAAAGCCGCCCGAGCGCCGCCAGCCGCGGAATGACCTGTTCGGCGAACATCGGCTGCAACTCGTTCGGCGGGCCGGGCAGCATGACAAGCACTTTGCCGTCCTGCTCCACCCAGAGGCCGGGCGCGGTGCCGTTGGCGTTGGGCAGCACATCGCCGTGTTCGAAGCGGTAGGCCTGTTTCAGGTTGTTGGCCGTGGGCACGCGTTGGAACTTGGCAAAACGCGCGCGGATCGCCTGCTCCGTGCGGGGATCGAAGATGAGTTTCTGTCCCAACACCTCGGCCACCGCCTCGCGCGTCCGGTCGTCGCACGTCGGGCCGAGTCCGCCGGTCGTGATGACGACGTCGGCGCGCGCCCAGCTTTCGCGGAACTGGGCGGCGATCGCATCGGCCTCGTCGGTCACGGTGACATTGCGCTGCAGGAGCACCCCGCGCCGGCCCAACTGCGCCCCGATCCATGTGAGGTGGGCATTCGCCGTCAGCCCAAGCAGCAGCTCGTCACCGAGGGTGAGGAGTTCGTAGCGGGAGGGAGTTGTAAGCGCGCCGTTGCGCGCAGGATCAGAGGGTGCCGGAGAGTGTGCCATTTACTAGACCAACTGAGGCAAGCTAGCCCCTTTCGTCGAAAATGCCAGCTTCGCCACGCCTCACCGTGGCATACACCGGAATCGCAAGCGGAAGCTGACATTTGCGAGGTTTCGTGCTCCCTGTCCGGCAATGGTGATCGACCTGAAGGAGAAAGTCCGCGCCCTGCCCGATACTCCCGGCGTGTACCTGATGAAGGACCGGCTGGGGCGCATCATTTACGTCGGCAAGGCCAACAGCCTGAAAAAGCGCGTCTCCTCCTACTTCCAGCCCGGCCGGGCCCGCGCCCTGCGCCACCAGCCCAAAATCCGCACGCTCATCGAAATGGTCACCGACTTCGAGACCATCGAGGTCAAATCGGAGCCCGAGGCCCTGTTGCTCGAGGGCAAGCTGATCAAGCAGTGGCGGCCGAAATACAACACCGACTTCACCGACGACAAACGTTTCCTTCTGGTGCGCCTCAATCCCGCCGACGAACTCCCCCGCTTCGCGCTGACGCGGTTTCGCAAGGACGACCGGTCCCGCTACTTCGGCCCCTTTGCCCATTCCGGTTTATTGCGCCGCACGCTCGCGTCCATGCGCAAGCAGTTCGGCGTGCTCCTTGGCGACACCCACCCCGTGAAACTCCCGGACGGCCGCTGGCGGCTCTACGACGATGTGCGGGCCGAGCTCTACGGCTGGCCGAATGAGGTCACCACAACCGACTACCAGGAACGCGTCGCGCAAGCCTGCGAGTTTCTCGACGGCAAGTCGCGCGAATGGTTGCAGGAACTGCGGGAGGAAATGAAGGCCCGGGCCGTGAAGCAGGAATTCGAAAAGGCCGCCGAGCTGCGCGACGTCGTGCTCGCGCTGGAGCGCACGCTCGCACGCACACGAAAATTCACCCGCGACCTCACCCGGCTTCAGCCCAACGCCGAGGCGCTGCGCTCGTTGCAGGAAGCGCTCGGCCTCGAATCGCCCCCGGTGCACATGGAGTGCTTCGACATCTCGCACATCAGCGGGACCTTCGTCGTCGCCTCGATGGTGCACTTCACCGACGGATCGCCCGACAAGAACGAATACCGGCGCTTTTCCATCAAGAGCTTCATCGGCAACGACGACTTCAAGGCCATGGAGGAGGTCGTCGGTCGCCGTTACCGCCGCTTGTTGGAGGAGAAGAAACTGTTTCCCGACCTCGTGGTGATCGACGGCGGCCGCGGCCAGATTGCGGCGGCCCTCAAGGCGTTTGTCGCGCTCGACTCCCCTCCGCCCGCGCTGATCGGCCTCGCGAAGAAACATGAAACGATCATCTTCCCGGACGCCCGCGCCCCGCTCAATCTGCCGCTCAATCATCCGGGCCTTAACCTGCTCCAGCGCCTGCGTGACGAAGCCCATCGTTTCGCCAACACCTACAACGCCGACCTCCGCTCGCGGAAGATCAAGGAAAGCATCCTCGATGACTTCCCCGGCTTGGGCGAGAAGCGGAAAGCCGCCCTCCTCGCCCACTTCGGCTCGATCGACCGGCTCCGTTCCGCGAGCGCGGAAAAAATCGCCGAGGTCGAGGGTTTCGGGACGAAATTCGCCGCCGAGCTCCGCGCCTTCCTCGACCAAGCCAGGCCGACGGGCGCTTCGCCCGATTGAGAAGATTGAACGGTAGCAGGGGGCTTTACGGCCCGAAGCCCGAATCACCCGACGGTATTAACCACGAATCATGCGGATGATCGCGGACTGCTGGAGGGTCGGTCTCCCGACCGACCGAGACCAAGCAACGAACCGGCTCAGGATGACGGTAGCAGGGGCTTCGAGTTTTTCGTGAGTGATCCGGCTACGAGTTTATATTTAAAACGCCGTAACCCGAATATTTTCACGTCGAGAGAACAGGCTCGCGCCGGGACATGCCGGCGTCTTCCCTTCCGTTGTGTCTGCCTTGCGCAAATCCGCTCCGCCTGTCCCTTCCACTGCTTCCGATGCGCCGCTCTTCAACTGGCTGCAGGAACGTGGTGCCGGCGTGCTGCTGCATCCGACGGCGCTACCCGGCGCCCAGGGCTGCGGTGTATTCGATCAACACGCAGTCCGCTTCCTCGATTTCCTCGCCGCTGCCGGCATCAAATACTGGCAGGTCTGCCCTCTCGGCCCGACGGGTTATGGCGATTCGCCGTACCAGTGCTATTCGGCCTTCGCGGGCAATCCCAACCTGGTGGATCTTGTGCCGCTCGTGCGCTATGGCCTCGTGCCCGCCAGCGAGCTCATGGCGCTCGCCCCGCTTTCCGCCGACGCCGTGGACTTCGAGGCGATCGGTCGGATCAAGCCCCGCCTGCTCGCGATCGCCAGCGCCCTCTTCCGCTCGAAGCAAACCGCCCTGCCCTACGGCGACTACGCGGCATTCTGTCAGCGCGAGGCGCTCTGGCTTGAGGACTACGCTCTCTTCCGTGCGCTGAAGGATCACTTCGGCGGCAAACCCTGGTGGGAGTGGCCCGCCGCGGAACGCGATCATCGCCGGGCGCAAAAGTCCCCCTTGCGGGCGAAACTGTCCGCCGAGATCGATGCGTATCGCTTCGGCCAGTATCTGTTCTTCGGCCAGTGGGCGCAGATACGCGTTGCGGCGAAAAATCGCGGCGTGAGCATCATCGGCGACCTGCCGATCTTCATCGCCGGCGATTCCGCCGATGCCTGGGCTGTCCCGGAGCTGTTCGAACTCGATCCGAAGACCCTTCAATCTGTCGCGGTCGCCGGCGTGCCCCCGGATTATTTCTCGGCCGACGGCCAGATGTGGGGCAATCCGCTCTACGACTGGGCGGCACACAAGGCCAATGGTTACGACTGGTGGTGCGCGCGTCTGCGCGCGTCGCTCGAACTCTGCGACATCGTGCGCATCGACCACTTCCGCGGTTTCGACGAATACTGGCGGATCCCGCTACCCGCGGAGAATGCGCGCAAAGGCCAATGGATGCCCGGACCCGGCCTCGATCTGTTCCGCGCCTTCCGGCGCACTCTCCCTGACGCGCGCATCATCGCCGAGGATCTCGGCATCCTCACGGATTCCGTGAACCGCCTTCGCGCCGCCACCGGCCTGCCGGGAATGCTCGTCCTGCAGTTCGCCTGGGGCGGCGACGCGGGCAACTCCTACCTGCCGCACAATGCGCCGCGCAACGCCGTCATCTATCCCGGCACGCACGACAACGACACAACCGCCGGCTGGTACCGGAGCGCTACCGAGCGGGAACGCGATCACGTGCGACGCTACCTGCGCGTCTCCGGGCAGGACATCGCGTGGGATTTCATCCGCGCGAGCTACGCGAGTCCCGCGCGGCTCGCCATCGTGCCGCTGCAGGATCTCCTGGCCCTCGGCAGCGAAGCGCGGTTCAATACACCAGGCGTCGCCGCGGGCAACTGGCGCTGGCGGGTGCGCGCGGACACGCTGGAAAAACTTTTCGGCGGCACGGCGGATTATCTGCGCGAACTCGGCGCGCTTTGCGGACGCTGAATGGTGTGCGGAGACGTCGCGCCTGCGATTTTGGCGCGTACGAAAATTCTCGGCGACACCGAAGAATGTGCGTGCATCGCGGCGGTTTGCGTCTTAAAAATTTCTCATGGCCAAGAAAAAACCTGCCAAGAAGAAGGCCAAAAAGGCCGGCAAAAAGAAGAAGTAACTTCGCGTTACCCTTCGTTCTTCCCGCGACGCCGGTCCACCTCACCGACGTTTGTTTTAAGCCCTGCCGCCATCACTGGCCGCAGGGTTTTATTTTTTCGACCGACCCAGGTTTGAGTGGAGGCGGGACTATCAGTCCCGCGAAGCATGCGCTATATAACCGGTGACGTGCGGGACTGATAGTCCCGCCTCCAGTTTGGAAATTCCGCACAGTCACTTCACCGCCGCCCACACGCGCTGCACGTCGTCATGCTCCGACAGTTCGTGCAGGAATTCGCCGACCTCCGCGCGCGCCGCGTCGTCGAGTTCGGGAAATTGCTTGGGCAGATAACCGAGCTCGGCGGTGACGACGTGCCAGCCGTGTTCCTTGAGCCAGGTCGCGACGGCGTGGACGCCGGTGCGGTCGGTGACAAACCGCGCGCCCGTGGCCCCCTCGGGAATATCGTCGTTCTCGGCGTGGGTGAGCGGGGAAAAATCGTTGGCGCCCGCCTCGATCGCCGTGCCTTCCAAATCGATGCCCGCCGCCGCCGTGTGCGCCTCGACCATCCCCACGTGGTCGAACAGGAATTTGTTGCTGCCCGTGGCGCCCAACACGCCTTTCTTGAACAGCACGCGAATCTCGGGCGCTGTGCGCTGCTGGTTGTCCGTGTAAAGCTCGACGATCACCGGCACCTTGTGCGGCGCGTAGCCCTCGTAGACCACGTGATCGAGGCTGCTCTTGTCGGCGCCCGTGCCGGCGCCCTTCGCGATGGCCCGTTCGATGACGTCGCGCGTGACGCTGGCCTTCTTGGCCTTTTCCACCGCGGCGAAGAGCCGGGCGTTGCCGGCGGGGTCGCCGCCGCCCAGCTTGGCGGCCACGGTGATTTCCTTCACCAGCTTGCCGACCACCTGGCCTTTCTTGAGGTTAACGATCTGCCGTTTTGCATGAAGCCATTGACGTCCCATAAGAGGCTCAGGCTATAGCGGCCCTGCCGCGGCGGGCAAGCTCGCTCGCAGTTGCGACGAAAATCGCACCAGCGGGCCGCGAAAATTGGAAATCGGAATGCGGCTCGCACAATAGTGCTGACGGGTAGGGCGGACCGGCTCGGTCCGCCGGGAACGTGATATCATCCTCGCAGTAGACCGGGCCGGTCCGCCCTACCTCAGATAACGCAGGCATCCGTCTGTTTCACGAATCTATACAGCTCTCTGCCTCCCCTCCTGACACAGGGTTGTCAGTCCATCCTGTTACGCTCCTCCCACCATGAAACGCTGCCCTTGGGCCGAAGCCGAACTTCAGCACGACTATCATGACACCGAGTGGGGCGTTCCTTCGCACGACGATCGCCATCTGTTCGAGATGATCATCCTCGAGGGAGCCCAGGCGGGATTGAGCTGGGCGACCATCCTGAACCGGCGCGAAACCTACCGGGAGGCCTACGGCAATTTCGACCCGGCAGCCGTCGCCCGTTACGACGAACGGAAAAAGGCCCGCCTGCTTGCCAACCCCGGCATCATCCGCAACCGCCTGAAGGTCGAGGCCTCGGTCATCAACGCGCGCTCCTTTCTCGCCGTTCAGGCCGAGTTCGGTTCCTTCGACCGCTACCTCTGGGGATTCGTCGACGGTCGGCCGATCCAACACAACCTGACCTCGCCTGCACAAATCCCAGTGAGCACCCGCGAGTCTGATGCGCTGAGCAAAGATCTCAAAAGGCGCGGCTTCAAGTTTGTCGGCACAACCATCTGTTACGCTTTCATGCAAGCCACCGGAATGGTGAACGATCATTTGCTGTCGTGCCCGAGGCATGCAGCCTGTGCGAAATTGAAGTAGCGTCTGGCCCCGTCACCCCGCCTTCCCGCCTTGGCTGGACGATGTCGGCGGAAGCACTTCGTCGCCCCATTCGTCGGGCGATGCTCGGCGGTAGGACGTGGTCCCAATACAATCTTCTAATTTATCACCAGGACAACGTTCGCCGTTCTGATACGTCATCGCCCGGTCCGTTGCGAAGGAGCTCTTGCATTGTGCCGATCACCGCGACCGCCTAGCTATCTGCAACGATGCAACTCGGCCGACTACAATCGACGGCACTGCTTGTCGCGCTGGCGACCGTTACACTCTCAGCGCAGACCTACATTTGGACCGGTATCGGCACCGGCTGGCAGGAACAGCTGACGCCGTCCAACGATGGCACGGCCGACCTGTATATCCGCAGCGGGTTGAGGGAGGTCATTACCCTCCCCGGAAACTACAGCATCAACTCGCTGGTCTTCGCCGGCGAAACCAAGTTCTACATCCAACGCAGCAGCACCGGCGCGCCCAACCCGCTCGTGATCACCATCGATGGCGGGATTTCATCGGTCAACCAGTTGGATTCGTCGCTCGGCTCAAGTCGCTTCGATCTGGCGGCAGATATCGACGTTAACGTGGCCGCCCCGCAGACCTTCGATATCAACCGCAATACGCTTGTGCTGCGCGGGCATCTCACCGGCGCTAGTGACATCACCTTGCGCGCGACGCAGGACGGCGAGGGCAATGGCACATTCATTTTCAACGACTCCGGCATGGGCAACAGCGGATTCAGCGGTAATATGGTGCTCGACCTGGCTTCCACCAGCACGACCGTGGCTTTCTGGAACGGTAGCCCATTCGGCACCGGGACGGTAAGCGTCGTCAATGGGGGCGCGTTGACCGCCCACGGCACCCAAATCATCACGAATTCGCTCACGCTCAATACCGGCGGAAGCACCACCAACCTGGCGCTACGAAGCTGGGACGCCCCCCTGACATTCAGCGGTGCGACCACCCTGGCGAACAATGTTACCCTGCAGCCCCTCTTGAGTCCCGCATTCGTGGAATATGCCGATGGCACGGGTGTGTTGGCGCAACCCGGGGCGTCAACGCGCCAGCCGATCATTTTCACCGGAGCCATCGGCGAATCGGGTGGCGCGCGAAAGCTAACGATTGCTGGTCAGGGGCTGGTCATCCTCAACCCCACCACCGCCAGCAGTTACACCGGCGGGACCTTCGTCGGTACCAGCGCCGCCGGCTCGGTTGTCTTCGGCAACAACAACGCCTTTCCCGCGACCGGCACCGTCAGCGTGGCGCAGACCAACAGCTATGCCGGCATCGGCGATTTGTCTGCGGGCAATTTCGCCGCGATGCTCAACGCCCACTTTGATAAGACCACGGCGGGGGCCATCGGCGTCGACACCCTTCCGGGCAATGCCACCGTGACATTCAGCGAGGCCATCAACCTGTCTAGCACTGGCACCGGCGCCCTGAACTTCACCAACAGTTCTCTCCGGCTGGGCACCGCGACGTCGGCCATCCTCACCGGCGCCCTGACGCCGCAGGGCACCAACTATCTCTTCGGCAACGGCGGAGGTTCGCTGTACGTGCAAAGTTCCTTGGGGGACACGGCGGGTAACGGCGTCACGGCTTCGCGCAATGT
>DATCRM010000282.1:0-3619 GCA_036568985.1 Lacunisphaera sp.
ACGATGCAATTGGCGCGCAAATTAGCTCTGAAAGTTGCGATACCGAAAGGTGGCCGCGCACGTCCCCGTGCGCGTGGCTCGATGCCCTCCGAAACGGGCACAGGGACGTGCCCGACCACCCGCGCCGACTGCATTGTTCCGGCTCCAGAGGGGACCCAATTCTTGGCAGTCGTTGTCTTAGCTCCCCTCTGGATAGGAGTGCCCGCAGGGCGGGGTGCGGAGGGGGCGCGATTCGGAACCGTCACCGCTCGCAAATTACGCTCACGGCCACGCAAGGACTGCGGAGCCGAGTATGCATATATTGCGCATACTGGCGGGAGCATGGCGCGCGTTCCCCTCCGTCTCGGCAAGACTGTCATCGGCCTGTCCGGCCTGCTGCTGGGGTGCGTTTCAATGTCAGGCGGCACCCTCGCGCCGAAGGCCCCCGAACCGGTGATCGCCGCGGCTCCGGCCGTTGCGCCCGTCATCCCCAACAGCGAGTGCATGGATTGCCACGAGGCGGAGTTCAAATCCCGCAAGCGCGGCCAGCCCAAGGAGTGGGTCGGCGTGCGGCCCGAGGTGTTTGCGAAATCCGTGCACGCGAAACTGAACTGCGTGGACTGCCACGCCACCATCACGGAGCCCGAGCATCCCTCGAAACTGCCGCCGGCGCAGTGTGCCTCGTGCCACGAGGAAGCGGTCAATCAATTCAACCACAGCATCCACGGGATGAGCCACGAGATGGGTTCGTCGGACGCCGCTTCCTGCGCCAGTTGCCACGGCACCCACGACATGGTGTCGGTTAAGCAGTCGGACTCACCGGTGTTCAAGTTCAACCTGGCGAAGACCTGCGGCACCTGCCACGACGACGACAAAATCACCAAGGATTACCGCATGGGCCAGAAGAAGGCAGCGGGGCATTATCTCGACAGCATCCACGGCCGCGCGCTGACCAAGATGGGCCTCGTGGTGGCGCCGAGCTGCAACGACTGTCACGGCGTCCACGACATCAAGCGCAGCATCGACAAGGATTCCCATACGAACCACGCGAACGTGGCGAAGACGTGCGGCACCTGTCACCTTGGCATCGAGGAGACCTACAAGGAAAGCGTACACGGCCAACTTTTGGGGAAGGAACATGCAGGGCGGGGGCTCCGACCCCCGCCGGCGTCGACCGCTGATCGAGCGAAAGCGGCGGGTTTTGGAGGTTCCTCCCTACACCCACAGGGCGAAGGGCGCGCCCCGGTCTGCACCGACTGCCACAGCTCGCACGATATCGAGAAGCCCGCGAGCGCCCACTTCAAGGCCAACAGCGACCAGAGCTGCGGCAAGTGTCACGAGGACCGCCTCGAACACTATCGCGAGACGTATCACGGCAAGGCCATGGCCTTGGGCGAGCCCAACATCGCCTCGGACGTTGCGGCCTGCTACGACTGCCACGGGCACCACGATGTGTTTCCGGTCAGCGACAAGCGCTCCCGATTGTCCAAGGACAAGATCCTGACCACCTGCCAGCAGTGTCACCCCGGCGTCGGTCCGAAGTTCACCCAATATCAGCCGCACGCCAACCCGCTCGACCAGGAAAACTACCCGATCCTGAACAAGGTGTTTTGGTTCATGACGTCTTTGCTGATCGGTGTGTTCGGCTTCTTCGGCCTGCACACCGTCTTCTGGCTGTTCCGCTCGATCTACCTCTACCTGCACGACACGAAGTCATTCCGCGCCGCCGTGGTGCAGACGCACGTCGACGACGAGAACTACACGCGGTTCACGCCGTTCGAGCGCTTCCTGCACCTGATGATGGTCACGAGCTTCCTAGCCCTCGTCATCACCGGCATGCCACTGAAGTTCTATTACACCGACTGGGCCAAGCTGATGTTCCGCCTGCTCGGCAACGCCGAGGTGGCGCGCACGCTGCACCACTACGCGGCGGTCGTGACCTTCGCTTACTTCATCCTGCACCTCGGCGCATTGGTGCGCGGCTTCTGGCGCAACCGCGGCGGCCTGAAGGATCCGGTCAGCGGCAAGTTCACCGTGGCGCGGCTCTTTGGCATCATTTTCCACCCCGACTCGATGGTGCCGTCGCCGCAGGACTGGCGCGATTTCATCGCCCACCAGAAATGGTTCTTCGGGAAAGGTCCGCGGCCGCAATTCGACCGCTGGACGTATTGGGAGCGCTTCGATTACTTCGCGGTGTTCTGGGGCGTGGCGATCATCGGTTTCTCCGGCCTGATCATGTGGTTCCCGGGCTTCTTCACGCATTTCCTTCCTGGATGGGTGATCAACATCGCGCTCGTGGTGCATTCCGACGAGGCGCTGCTGGCGGCCGGATTCATCTTCTCATTCCACTTCTTCAACACGCATTTCCGGATCGAGAAGTTCCCGATGGACACCGTCATCTTCTCCGGTCGGATCTCGAAGACCGAAATGCTCCACGAGCGGAAGCGCTGGTACGACCGCCTGCTCGCCGCCGGCAAGTTGCAGGTCTATCGCGTGAAGTCCGATGACTGGGAAGGCCGCAAGAACATCGCGAAGGCCTGGGGCTTTATCTTCTTCGGCACGGGCTTGGTGCTGCTCGGACTGATCGTGTACGCGATGATCTCCCGACTCGGGCATTGAGACCGGGCAATGAGTTGACCACTAAAATGGATTCATCAACCGATGAATCCTCCAGGGACCGGCTCCGACTGATCGTCTCCGCCAATGGGTTTCGGGGACCGGCTGATCGCCGGTTGATTCCCTGTGGGGCCATACCCCAAAAGCTTAGGCTTGGATGGAGGCGGGACTATCAGTCCCGCGTTTGGGGAAGAGCGCGGCACACGCCTCGCAGGACTGATAGTCCTGCCTCCATTTCTGAACCTAAAATGGGCAGATGGATTTAACCGCAGAGAGCGCAAAGGACTCAAAGAGAGAGACCTTCTGGGCTGGCACACGGGTCGAAACCCTCACCTCGCAGGTGAACAGTGATAAGGCGCCCGCAGCGAGATTCTTCGCTCTGCGCTCTTTGTGTTCCTTGCGGTTCAATTGCTGAATTTAGGCTGAAACGTCTCGGGGCTTGCCTCGAGGATCTTTACCTTCCCGGTTTGCGATCAGCTGACCTCAAAACCAACTCCGGAGACGATCAGTCGGAGGGGAAATTTAGGTTTCGCCCTTGACGAAACCGATTAGCGGTTCCCTTGGACGGTGTATGGTTTTTTTGGACTTCTGAAGGTCCAAGGTGAGAACGAGCGGTTTTAGTTGCTCACACCGCCGCTTGCGTCCGGAAGCTCCGCCATTTTTCCAGCGGGATCTGGGAGAGGGCGATGATCACGACCTGGCTGATGACGAAGGCGAGGAGCCAGTAGAAGGCGGCGTCCATGAAACCGTAACTGTGGAGGCCGACGCCGAGCATGTTGACGCCGAACCAGCTCCAGCTCGTGACGACGTTGCCGAAGATCGCGAGCGCCATGAGGCCACGCTGCTTGACGAGGCCGCCCCAGCGGGCGTGCAGGATGATGGCATTCCAGATCACGATGATGAGCGCGCCGTTCTCCTTCGGGTCCCAGCCCCAGAAGCGGCCCCAGGACTGGTCGGCCCAAATGCCGCCGAGCACGGTACCGACGAGGCTGCATAGAGTGGCGAAGCAGACGATGCCATAGAC
>DATCRM010000283.1:0-7164 GCA_036568985.1 Lacunisphaera sp.
GGCTTCCATGACGCCAGAGCATTCCAGCATGACGATGGCGCGCCGGGCCGGAGAATTCGTGAACCAGATTTCACGGATGACGCCGCGTTTCTGCAGATCCCAGACTGCGGCGGCCTCAGCGCGCAAGATGTCGTGGAGATCCGATTCAGTGGCAGGAGTCAGATCGTGTTCGAGGGCGAGGATGTGCATGGGATTTCTTGGTTTTCGCCGATTGGTTTCACCGGCCAAACGTGCCGTCGGCGCGGTGGTGAAGCAGGAAGGCGTTTCCGTCGGGATCAAAAACCTCAAGGGACTGGCAGACGCCCCAGTCCTGCAGCGGACCGCCCAGGCGCAACCCGGCGGCGATGAGCTCGCGGTGAGCCGCCTGGATGTCCTCGACGGCGAGGGCGACGCGGGCGCCGACGCCGGGTGCGGGCCGCGTCTGGCCGCCATGCAGGCCGAGTGTGACATTTCCGGCGTCGAACTCGGCCCATTGATGCTGCTCGCTCAGCAATTCCTGGCGGAGGCCGAGCACCTCACGGTAGAAGCGCGCGGCGGCAATGAGGTCGGAAACCGGCAGGGCGACAAAGTCCGTGGCGCGGATTTTCATGTCCGTTGCCTCTGATACTTCCGGGCTTGGCGCGACTTGGTTGGCAAGTGGCACGGATCTTCCGACCCGTGACTCAGTTTCACACGGGCCGAGAGATCCGTGCCACGAAGGTCGGGGGAAATCTTGGCTTCGAGCAGAGCTGCCAGCAGGCGGGGATCGGCGGTAGCGCCCTTGAAGTTGAACATCGTGCCCTCGGGGTAGCGCTTGGCGGTTTTCAGGAGCCACGCCACGCGGCGCGCAAACGGGCCGGCTAGGAGACGGGCGACCGCCTTGCCGCCGAGGATCAGCGTCAGTTTAAAATCGCCGCGCTGGGGGAGAAGGTAGAGCAGGCGGCGCTTTTTCAGGAGTTGCACCTGATACCAGCCGCTGCGGGCCGAGAACCGCCATACCGCAGTGACTTCGGGGTGCGCGGCCTGCAAGCGGTCGAGGATCAGGCCGAGCGGAAGAAAAGTCGGGCCGAGGGCGGCGGCGAGTTCGGCGACGCGTGGCGCGCGCTTCGAATCGGGGAAGGCGGCGAGGGGATCGATCTCCGGGGGAGCTTTCATAACGACTGGCTGACGATGGCAAATCCAGCGTGGAGTGATCCTGCCGGATACAGGTTACTCGCCAAAACCAGCCGGTCCAGTGCGCGGTGACTGGCGCGCCAACGAGTATTTTTATGAATAAGGCCGAGAAGTCCGCGGAATGTCCGGTCGTCGCGGCAACGGCGTTCGGGGGAGCGGATTGCCCCGGGTGGCTTTGCTCGACGCCCCCCTTCGTCCCGTCGAAACGAGACTACGGCGCGGCTTGGGTGGGAATTTATCCGCGGCCGCGAGTAGGGATCGAGGCCCACTTGGCCAGTTCGCGGTGGATTTTGGCAACCCGCTCAACCTGGCCCTTGGCGGGGAAGCGCTCGTAGAAACCGTCGTTGCGGAACTCACGGACCTGTTCGCTCCACGGGGCGAGCTTCGCGGCCCAGCGGGCGACGCGGTCGTCGGTCGGTTCGGCATCGGTGGCGGTGAGGTCGGCGCAGACGCGCATCATGGCCTTCAGTGTGACGGGCTTGGTGACCATGAAGCCGGCGTTGCCCCAGGCCTCACCCCAGACTTGGGCGGACGCCTTGAGGAAGTCGCGAGCCATGGCGTAGTAGGGCTCGGCGGCGCGTTGGTCGGTGCCGCCGGGTTCGATCGCTTTCCAAGCCCGTTTCACCCAGCGGTGGACTTCGTTGAAGAGTTCGGCCTGGAGGATCCACTTTTCCTTCTGGCTGCGGCCGCCAAGGCGGTTGATGCGGTATTGCAGCGGGCTGTCGTCCGCCCGATAGAGTTGTTCGACGATGCGCGCGGAGAACCGGCGGTCCGGCTCGGCCCATGAAACGCGTTCGTAGAGGTCGATGAGGTGGCTCTTGTTGATGCGGGTCGGCGTGGAGTTGATGATGACGAACATCTCCATCGCGAAGTCCTCGCTGCGGCCGTCGATGATGATGCAGGGGACGTTGATGTTGCGGGCGTCCTCGGGGTGGGTGCGCTCGTAGAATTCGAGCGCGGCGAGGCGATGCTGGCCGTCGATGATCAGGAATTTGTCGGCCGGTTCCTGCAGGCGACCGACGCCGGAGCCGTCGGCCCAGGCCTCGAAGTTGAGCTTCTGCGGTGTGAAAAGCAGGACCGTCCCGGGAATGGGTGGCTGCGTGACGGCGGTTTCATAGAAATTGCGAATGGCGCGGATCTTGGAGCGCGACATCTCGCGTTGGAACGCGGCGTCGCTGCGCTCGACCTTCGAAATGAACTGGGCCACGTCGTCATCGGCCGGCAGCTCCTCGGCTTTGATCTGACCGGCGCTTTCGTCATAGAAGCGGCTGATGAAGCGGACCTGTTCGAGAAGTTTGGTGGACGAATACGAGGCGAAATAGAAGACGGCGTCTTTCTGGCGGATTTGGGTGGCGATCATGCTCATGGGGGGAGAGGTTGCTGCACAAACCGCGCCGGAAACGCCGGTGCGGCGGAAAATCATACAACCGGAAGACCATCGGCGGCAAGTGACGTTCCGGGAGAATTCGCGGGACCGCGTGACAGGACTGAACAGGAAAGCCCGCGGCGAGGTCGCCGTGGCTCCATTCCAAACTTTGGAGCGCGGGCGACCCCGCCCGCGATGCCTATTCCACCGCCGTGGAATAAATCACGACGGTTCGGGCGGGCGGTGGAGTGGCCGTTGGCGGGTCGAAGAGGGCCCAACCACTGTTGCCCACGAAATGAAGACGACCGTTGAAGACCGCGCCGAGCGCGAGGTCGGTCATTTCCGGGCGGTTAATGGCTACGACGGCAGTTTCGCAGGGACCGGGAAAGGCTGGTTGGATCCGGAGGACGCGTTGCGGCGAAACGCCATTCTGGATCGCCAGCAGGCCGCCAGGAACGGCGTAAATGCCGTCGATACCGAAGAACGTGGCGGTCGATGGTGGCACGAGGCGGCGTGGGGTGGCCTGGTTGCCAGTGATCTGCCAGATGCCGTTGGCGTAGTCGGCCACGAAGAGTTCGCGTCCGTCCGGGCTGACGGCGATGCCCTGCAGGCTGAGAAAGTCGTCATGCTCGAGCCAGGATTCGAGCGCGGAGGCGCCCGGCGGCAGGCGCCAGATCACGGGGGACAGGGAGTCAGTGGCGTAGATCGTTCCGTCGGGAGCGACGACGAAGTCTCCGACTAGATGTTTGCGGCCATCCGGGGGCACGGGATAACGGGCGCGGATCCTGCCCGTCGTGAAGTCGATCGCGACCAGCGCGGTGCGCTTTCCATCGATGGCGTCGGAGCCGTTCATCGCGCTGGTGGTCGCCGTGGCCGCCCAGAGCGTCTTGCGGTCGGCGGAAAGCGCGATCTTGAAGACCCCGTCGAGGGCGTCTTCGTCGGCGGTGAATTTTTTCAGTACCCCGGTGCCGGTGGAGACGTCCCGCGTCCAGATGCAGCGGTTGCGCACATCGCCGAAATACCAGAGCAGGGTCGAGGGATCGACGAGACAGCTTTCGATGATGCCCGTGACGCCGGTGAGGGCGAAGGCGGTGTCGTCGGTGGCGGGGAGCGGCGGAACGGGCCTGGTGGTTCGATCGATGAGATCGTGGAAATCAGGGAGCTCTTTGAGCGGGGCAAAGGCTGGATCGGCGGCGAGATCGAACTGGAGTCCCATGTCCGCAAGGCGTTCGAGGGCACCGAGGGCCTCTTCCACCCGGTCGAGGGCGGCGTAGGTTCGGGCGAGGTTGAGCTGGATGCGAGGGTAGTCCGGACGCAGGCGCTCGGCTTCCTGGAGTTTGGCGAGGGCCGCGGAGTGATTACCCGCCTTGGACGCGACGGCGGCGTCGCGGAGAAGCAGGGCGTGACGTGGTGCAGCGGAGAGGGGATGCGCAAGGACCAGGCAGAGCGCCGGCACGAGGATCATTCTCATTCTCATAATCGTTCTCGTAATCTCGGATTGGCGGAAGAGAGAACGATTGGGGGTAAGAGAACGAGAACGATTTATTCCGTCCGCAACGCCGTCATCGGATCCACCTTGGTGGCCCGACGCGCGGGCAGCCAGCAACTCAGCGCGGCGACAGCGATAAGGAGGAGCGTGGCGCCCGTAAAGACGAGGCCGTCAAATGGGCTGACGTTGAACAGTTGGGTGCGGATCAATCGGGTGCCCGCAAGCGCACCGCCGAGACCGAGCATGGCGCCCAAGAGGACCAGGCGGAATCCGTGCCCCAGAACCAGTCCATGGATGTCGGTGTGCCCCGCCCCCAGGGCGAGACGGACACCGAATTCGCGCGTGCGCCGGCTGACGGAGTAGGCGAGGACGCCATACAGGCCGAGCGCGACGAGGACGATAGTGAGCATACCGAAGCCGTCGAGGAGTGCGGCGGCGAGACGGGGTAAGGTGATCGAGCCGTCGATTTGCCGCTGCATCGTTCGCACGTGGAAAACAGGGACGTTCGAGTCGATCGATTTCACTGCGGAATGGAGCGCGGCGAGGGTGGCGTCGGAATCGAGGCCGGTGCGGAAAGCGAGGGTGAGCGCCCGCTGAGGCTGTTGCGTCGTGGGACAATAGATGATGGGGCGGGGTGTTTCGGCGAGATTACGGCCGCGGATGCTGCCCACGATGCCGACAACCTCGACGGGGGTCGGCGGCCCCCGGCCATCAGCGGGCGGAAGTTGGATGTGCCAACCCACCGAGAGATCTCCTGCGCGATAAGTCCGGGCGAAAGCCTCGTCTACAATTGCGACGCGCGGACTGGCCGCCGTATCCATGGCGTTGAAATCACGACCGTTCAACAGCGAGACGCTCAAGGTGCGAAAGTAATCCGGAGAGGCAAAGTTGACGTGGCACCACGGATGCTCGTCGGGCTTGGGCTGGTAACCTTCAATGCGGTCGATGCTCCAACCGGGCGAAAATCCGTCGAGCGGCGTATGGATCGACAGGCTGGCGGCTTCGACGCCCGGCAGGGTGCGGACCCGCGCCAACAAACGTTCGTAGAACGACGCGACTTGGGTCGCGTTGTAGTTGCCAAAAACAAGATCGAAGGACGCCACGACGACGTGCGCGGGTTCGAAGCCGGGATCGATGCGCTGCAACTGACGCAGGCTGCGGGAAAACAGTCCGGCGCACACGACCACGACGAGGGAGACGGCGACCTGCAGCACGACCAGCGCATGGCGCAAGGAGCGGCTCCAGCCACGCGTTTCCGTTGCGCCGCCGCCGGCTTTGAGATCACCGACTGGTTCGGGACGGCTGGCCTGCCATGCGGGAGCCAGGCCGAAGACGACACCCGTGCCGATGGAGACGACCGCGGTGAAGACGAGCAGGCGAAAATCGATATTACCGGTCAGCTCGAAGGATTGGTCGGGTGGCTGAAATCCTGCCACCAGGGTGGTCAACCACGCCGCAACCAGCACGCCGAGCGCGCCGCCGACGACCGAGAGCAGGATGCTCTCGGTGAGCAGGCCGCGCACGAGCTGCCATCGTCCCGCGCCCAACGCCACGCGGACAGCGAACTCGCGGGTCCGGCCCGAGGCTCGTGCGAGCTGGAGATTTGCCAGGTTCGCGCAGGTGACGAGCAGCACCAAGCCGGAAATCGCCAGCAGGAGATGCAATGGGCGACGGACCTCGGCGACGTTTTTCACGTCACCTTGCGCGCCGGGAAGCAGGGCGAGCCGCTCGGGCGTGTTGGCGGGCGTGGCCGCGCGGATCCGGCCATTGAGCGTTTCGATGATGGTGCCGGCCTGTTCAAGGGAGACGCCGGGCCTGAGCCGGCCGAGAATCTGATGCCATGTGAAATAGCGGGAGTTCAGCGGATGTTCGCCGCCGGGCCGTTGATCGGTGAGTTGGCCGTAGGTTGTGATTGGCAGATAGAGATCGGGGGTCTGTCCGCGGGTAGTGCCGGCGAATTCGCGCGGTGTGATGCCGATCACGGTGAACGCGTGGCCATTGATCCGGATGATTTGTCCGATGGCCTGCGGGTCGGCGCCGAACCGGCTTTCCCACAGGCCGTGGCTCAGCACGGCGACGGCGGCGTCATCGATCGTCTCGCCTTCGCCAGGTGCGAAGAAGCGGCCGAGCGCTGGCACGAGACGCAGCATGGTAAAGTAATTTCCGGAAACGACGAGCGCCTGGCGGCGTTCGGTTTCGTGGCTGGTGCCGATACCAACCGGGACGAGCGCGGTCGCGCTGAGTGCCTCGAAGCCGGAGTCGCCCCGCTGGTAATCGCGAAACAGCGGGAAATTGAAGTCGAAGTCGTAGCCTCCGGGATAGGGCGCGGCGAGGATCGCCAGTCGCTCTGGTTCGGGCACTGGCAAGGGCCGGTAGAGCAGGCGATCCATGAGGCTGAAAAGGGCGGTATTGGCGCCGATACCCAGGGCCAGCGTGAGCGCAGCGACGACGGTGAAGCCTGGGGACTTGACGAGCTGTCGGAGGGCAAACCGGAGGTCGTGCATGCGTGGGAAGAATATGAACTATCAGGTAGCAAATACCAAGGAATGAAAGCTTCGCGATGCGCGCCGCCCGCTACTCTGCGCGCAGCGCTTCGAGTGGATCCACCTTGGTGGCGCGGTGCGCAGGGAACCAGCAGGCGATGAGCGTCACGACGAAGAGGATGGCGGCGACGCTCGCGATCGCGAGGGGGTCCGGCGCGGCCAAGCGGGGCATGAAGGAAGCCAGGAAGCGGCCTAGGCCCCACGCGCCGATCAAACCGATGGCGAGGCCGAATCCGGCCAGTCGCACACCGCGCATTAACACGTCGGAAAGGATGTCGCGTGGCAGGGCGCCGAGCGCGAGCTTGATGCCAAACTCGCTCGTGCGCTGGGCAACGAGGTGGGAAATGACACCGTAGAGACCGACCGCGGCGAGCACCAGGCCGAGCAGGGCGAAGCCGGTCAGCATGTATCCGATGATGACGAAATTGTGCTGGGTGCGGGCCACGAACTCGCGCACGCTGCCCACCTGATCGACGGCGAGGTCGGGATCAACCTGCGCGACGGCCCGGCGGACCGATTCGGCCAGTGCCGCCGGATGGGCGCTGCGGACCGCGAGGTTGACGAAAGACCAGGGTTCCTGGACGAGCGGACGATAGAACTGCAGGGTCGTGGGG
>DATCRM010000284.1:0-2853 GCA_036568985.1 Lacunisphaera sp.
CGTCGACGTTGTCCTTGAACTCGCTGGGGAGGATTTCATTGAGCACCCGGTCGCGGAGGGCCGGTGTGTAGATCGGGAACAGCGCCTCCACGCGCCGGAAGAAATTGCGCGTCATCCAATCGGAGCTCCCGGCGTAGAGGAGCGGCGACGTGTCGTTCTCGAAGTAGTAGATGCGGGCATGTTCGAGGAACCGACCGACGATGTTGCGAATCCGGATGTTTTCGCTGAGCCCCTTGACGCCGGGGACCAGGCAGCAGGTGGCGCGGACAATGAGGTCGATCTTCACGCCGGCCTGGGAGGCGGCGTAGAGGTTGTCGATGGTCACCTTGTCCACGAGCTTGTTCATCTTGGCGATGATGCGGGCCGGCTTCCCGGCGGCGGCGTTGGTCGCCTCGTTGGCGATGAGTTCCTGGATGCGGGCGTGGAGATTGAAGGGGGCGACGAGCATGTGCCTGAACTCGGGCGAGCGGCCGAAGCCGGTGAGAGAGTTGAAGAGCTGCGCGACCTCGGCGGTGATCTCGGGATTGCAGGTGAGCAGGCTGAGATCGGTGTAAAGGCGGGCGGTCTTGGGGTTATAATTGCCTGTGCCGAGATGGACGTAACGGCGGATGCCATCGGGTTCCTGGCGCACCACCATGCTGCACTTGCAATGAGTCTTGTGACCGACGAGGCCGAAGACCACGTGCACGCCAGCCTCCTCGAGTTCCTTGGCCCACTTGATGTTGTTGGCCTCGTCGAAGCGGGCCTTGAGCTCGACGAGCGCGGTGACCTGCTTGCCGTTGCGCGACGCCTCGATGAGCGCGCCAATGATCGGAGAGTCGCCGCTGGTGCGGTACAGCGTCTGCTTGATCGCGAGGACGCCGGGGTCCCGGGCGCCTTGCTGGACGAACTCGACGACCGGATTGAAGGAATCGTAGGGGTGGTGGAGCAGGATATCGCCTTCCTGGATGGAAGCGAAGATGCTGGGCGCGGCCTTGAGGGCCAGCAGCTCGGCTGGCGCAAACGGGGGGAACTTGAGATCCGGCCGGTCCACGAGGTCGGAAAGGTTCATCATGCGCACGAGGTTGAGCGGACCGCCGAGCTTGAACACCCGTTCGTCGTCGAGTTGGAGATGCTCGCAGAGGAGATGAAAGACCGGCTCGGGCGCATCGGCCTCGATTTCGAGACGCACGGCCGCGCCGCGCCGAAGGTTGCGCAGCTCCTCCTCGATCTTCTTGAGCAGGTTTTCCGCCTCTTCGTCGTCGATGTAGAGATCGCTGTTCCGGGTAACTCGGAAGGCATGGGCGCTGATGACGCCGTAACCGGGAAAAAGGTCCCCGGCGCACAGTTTGATGATTTCGCTGAGGAAGACGAAAGTCTGCGGGCCGCGTTTGTCCGGCGTGATTTGCACGAGCCGGGGCAGAATGCGAGGCACGGGCAGGACCGCGGTGAGGTTCTCGGTCTCGGGCGTGTCCGGATTGTTGACCGTAACGATGACGTTAAGGGTCTTGTTGGCGATTTGCGGAAAGGGGTGGGACTGGTCGATGGCCAGCGGGGTCAGCGCCGGATGGATCTGCTTGGTGAAGTAGTCCTGGGCCCAGGCGCGCTCTGCGGCGGAGAGTTGGGCGGCGGTCTTGAAAGTGATCTTCTCTTTCGCGAGCGCGGGGACGAGCAGGTTGTGCCAGCAGTCATATTGCTCGTCTACCAGTTTGCGGATTTCCGCGAAGGCCCGCTTCAACTGCTCGCGCGGCGTCAGGCCATCGATGCTGGGTTCGCCGCCAGTGGAGTCCTTTTGCTGCAGGAGGCCGGCGATGCGGATCTCGAAGAATTCATCGAGGTTGGAGCTGACGATGGCGAGGAACTTGGTGCGTTCGAGCAACGGGTTGGCCTCGTTCTTGGCCTGCTCCAGCACGCGGCGATTAAAAGCCAGCCAGCTCAGCTCGCGGTTGGCATAGACGATCTTGCCGCCCCCGGCCTTGGGCGTGATGGACTTGCCGGTCTTGGCGGTGATCTTGGCGGAACGTGGTTTGGCGCGCTGGGTGGGAGGCATGGCGGTGGTGGCAGGGAGTGGCTATGCAGGTGCCAGCGGGCAAACGAGGCTGAACCTGGCCCGTAACCTAGATTTAACGTGGAGAAAGGGCAAGGAGGCCGCGTGGAGCAGGACCGTTCATAAAAAAGGCGGGGTCCGCGACCCCGCCTGACTGAATGGTGATTTTCGTCCGGCTTACGCCTCGACCAGCGTCAGGTCCGGTTCGAACGCGACCGACAGGCGATAGACCTGACCGGGGCGCATGATGAGCGGATGATCGCGCACGAAGCTCTGCACGTAATGCAGTTTGCCGAAGTTGGTCTTGTAGGCCGGGTCGGCGGTGACGACCTCGGTCTCGGACCAGTTGGCGTGGAAATCATCCTTGAGCACGGAGCAGCGGTGACCCTGCGCGCCCAGCGCGGGCGAGGTACCCATGCGGTATTTCGAGTGCGGGGCGCCGATGACGAGGGCCATGCGGAATTTGTCGAGCTGCACCTGGTTTTTAACCGTGTAGGCGAACTCGGCGGTGATCTTGCTCCCGGTGAAGGTCCATTGGACCTTCACGCTGCCGATGCCACGGGCGAGCTCTTCCTTGGTGTTGATCAGCTCAGGCTGCTCGTAGCGGAAATAGAACGAATTCTTGAGCCCGAGGCCGGTAACGCACTTCTGACCGTAGAAGGCCGGGATGGTGACGTTTTCGCCGAAGGTCAGCTCGGGGAGCATGATCGGCAGGTAAACGTTGTTGGGCCAGTCGAAGACGCCGGGGCAATGCGGGAAGGGCAGGTTGTCGGCGGTGCAGTCGGTGCCGGAGCTGACGAGCGGAAGCTGGATGTGCAGGCCCGACT